>NZ_OX366394.1:1240280-1550351 GCF_947251865.1 Wolbachia endosymbiont (group B) of Protocalliphora azurea
TTAAATATAAATCAGCATAGCCCTAATTTTTTTATATATTTTACTTCTTTCTCTATATTTAATAATAGGCTTGAAAATAAATGGTAAACCTATAATTGTTAAGCTTAGAGCTAGGATTGAAAGTACACAAAAGGCTTTGTGTTTACTATGTAGCTCTTTCAAGTAAAGCATCAAAAACCTACAAAATTTTTTGTAATTTTCTTCAATATTTTTTTTGCTATGAGCCTTGTCAATAAACATATCTATTGCAGTATAATCATTACTACAATTAATTGCCCCTTTTTCTATTAATAGCTGAGCTATATCAAAATAATCCTTTTGAATAGTAAGATGCAGAGGTGTAAAACCTTGTTGATCACAAATATTCATATTGGCTTTTACTGCTAACAACATTCTTACAATTTCTACATGGCCTTTTTTAGCTGCAAGTAGCAGAGGAGTTCTGTTGCATCTAGTGACGGCATTAACGTTTACCTTAAGCTCCAATAAGAACTTAACTGCTTTAGTATCACCATTATAGCTAGCTTTATGTAACCTGGTGTTACCGCTACAATCTTGGTCATCTGCTTCTATTCCCTTTGAAACAAGAAATGTTACCATTTGCCTATTATTATGCTTAATAGCGCAATCCAGTGCATCAAAACCATGTTTATTTTTTGTGCAAATAAACTCTTTTAACTTAGCTTTTGCTTGCTTTACAATAAGCTTTACCAGTTGCATTTTGTTGTTATATGCTGCTAGAAAAAGCGTAGTATTATTTTCTGCATCTTTTGCTTCTATGTTTGCACCTTTCTTTATCAGATATTCTATAATCTCTGCTCTACTTTCATAATGTGTAGTACATTGATAAATGGTCAAAAATAAAGGAGTACGAAAGTTGTTATCTTCACATTCAAGATTTGCTCCGCTATCAATTAAAATCTGGACGCTCTTTTTAGAACCGTATAATGAAGCTATGTGAAGAGGAGTATAGCCTTCCTCAGCATCTTTTTCATTAATTTTTGCGCCTTTTGTTATTAAAAAATCCATTAATTCTGTGTCATCTTGTAGTGTAGCAAGGTGAAGTGGAGTAAATCCATTTTTATCTCTAGAATTAATTGTCAATTGATTAACAAGAAGTTTAGCAATTTTTTTGTGTCCATGCATAATAGCATAATGCAGTGGATTTCTATTTTCATTGTCCACAACATTAAAGTCAGCTTCGTGCTCTAATAATGATTTTACTCCAACTAAATCGCCTTCTTTTGTAAACTTATGCAAGAGAGTGACTCCGCTTACATCTTTTGAGTTAATATCAAATCCACTTTCTACCAATTGATGTATGTCTTCCTCACACGCCATACCATTTTAATTAAACCCTTTTCGCATTAACAATACTCCCACTTAATTAAGTTTGAATGAATCTGTAAGAGAGATATAAACGTTAGGGAGATTTGCGATAAACGGTAAGAAAAAGGGCAGAAAGTCAAAATCTATCTAACACAACTAAATTTTACCTGCTTTTTTTGTACTCTATCTCTACTTTTGCATTTACATTTGCTGAATCACTTTCCTGCTTTACAATAAGGAGATCCATATGTTTTCTATGTAGCTAAGTAAGAAGAATCTTTGCTCGAACTTGTACATTTTGAAATATTTTTACAAAACTCTATAAAATCATTCACTGCCTCGTTCTCATTCTTAACCTCAACCTTTTTAGATTTAAGATCTTTAAGTACATTATTGAAATCATCCATGTTCACTGTCACTTTTAGCTCTTCATCTTCTGACTCTTCTTCGCAAATCTGATCTACAGCATGAAGTTTTGCTTCATTTACCAAATTTTCTAGATCAGCTCCTGAAAAACCATTAGTTTCTTCTGCAAGTTTTGCTAGATTTACATCTGGTGCCATTGGCACTTTTTCCGTATAAAGACCCAATATTTTTTCACGTAGGCTTTTATCTGGTAAAAGAATTTCAATATGTTTAGAGAGGCGACCTGATCTAATTACTGCTTCATCTAAACTTTCTAGACGATTAGTTGCAGCAATGATTGTCACGCCTTCTATAGGATTAAAACCATCAAGCTCGCATAAAAACTGATTTACAATTCGGTTGTGTTCTTCATCACTTCGTCCACTATTACTACGTTTTGTACAAACAGCATCTATTTCATCTATAAAGACTATGCAAGGAGCATTTTCTCTCGCTTTTGCAAAAAGATCTTTTATGTAATGCGCGCTGTGTCCAGCATATTTTTGCATACATTCAGATCCAGAAACGCTAATAAATTTAGCACTAGCTTCACATGCAATTGCACGAGCAATAAGAGTTTTACCATTTCCAGGTGGACCGTATAAAATATAGCCTGTTGGCATTTTGCAACTTAGCATTTCAAGAGCTTTCTTCTTCTTCTCTGATATATGACCACAAATCATTTTTAACTCTTTTCTTACTTCCTCTGAAACAATAACATCATCAAGTGTTACTTTTTTCTGCTTGTCTGGATCAACTATCTCTATTCTAGAAGAGCCTTTTATTGCACAAACAAGATCATTTAATTTTTTTGAGCGCGTTGCTTTATTAACCGATTTTTTTTCATCACTCACTTCTTCAATATTTATTATGTTTGAATCTTGCTCGTTTTTAATCTCATTTTTAGCATCCAATTCAGCCGCTTTGTACGTAATATATTTAGCTATAGATGCAAATGCATACAAAATACTTACACACAATAACACCTTTAATACAGGCACATCAGGTACAATTAAATTAACCGCAACAATTGATGTTGCCATAGCAGCACCTAACAACAACATTGAGCCAAAAACGATATAACCTTGAATTTTCGCTTTTTTCAGCTGCATTAAGTATCCAGAGCCATTAGGATGCTTGAATGCATAAATATTCACTGGAGTTTTACCATGAAAATTCTTTAACCAAGGATCTGCATTTTTTCTTATTAGAATTGATATTGTTTTTCTACTTCCATTATCTGCAGCATAATGCAAAGGGGTATTGCCCTCTTTATCCATTACATTAACACTTATTCCTTTATTTAAGAAAAATTCTACTACTTCAACATGACCATTTTCAGCAGCTAAATGTAAAGGAATCTTCTCGCGCTTACTATCTTTCTTATTAACATCAGCTCCTCCTGCTACCAGGACTTTTGCTACGTTTTCAAAGCCACCTCTAGCAGCTACGTGCAACAATGTAAGTTCTTGACTAAATAAATGATTTACATCAAATTTAACTTTCTTCCACTCTTCATGTAGATCTTGATTCTGTTTCTCTAGTTCTTCTTGTATTTCCTGAATTATATTATCTTCATTTAAATCTGTCTTATCGTTAATTATACTCAGTACTTCTGCTAGTAATTGATCACTTGTCATAATCTCATCTTTAATCTTAAATGATATATTTAATTATTATATAATTAAAATAAAAATTCAATATTTGTTTTAAACAAGTTAATAATTGGATTGTGAATAGCAAATTAGATCCAAGTAGCCCCATCTCACACTACTGTCATCCCAGTGCCCAGACACCAGCCTTTCTTACCAACAAAAACTTAGCATAACTTTTGTTCTCAAAAAATTTCTGGATTCCAGTGGGCTTTGTTGCACAGCTCTTCGGATAGTGGGTAATGTATAATAAATTCATGAAGCTATATCAAACTTAGCCATGCCTATTTCAGTAAATTTGTTAAGCAAATAACACTTGAGTAGCAGTTCCTTCTCACGATTAATCTCAGATTTATTCCTAAAACTAAATCCAAATATTTGCTTCAGTCGCGAGAAAAAACTTTCTATATAAGATCTCTTCCAATAATTTATCTCTTTTTTCCACCTCTTCATACCATCTTCATCATATGACTTTATGAGCTTGATTGTAGAATTTCTCTCATTCATATAATCCAACTTTGGATGCTCTACTGCATTATTTTGCGGAGGAATCCTTGTCTTTATGTCAAGCTCATCGCACAGTTTGTATAACTTCTTTCGATCTATCTGCATATATCGTGCTTATGTTATACTTGGTATCCACTCTTTCAATAAGATCACAGGCTCCATAGTGGTCGGAATAAACTCCACTACTGTATTTTGCAGCTATAACTTTTTTACTACCTATCTCTAGCATTACATCTTGTTTGCTCATAGCGGCGATACTTTCTATCTGTACCATTTGCCTTACTATGGCCTGGAATATTATTGTAGATGCTGATACCTGTACTATCTATAGCAATTTCAATATCTTCCATATCGTTCTTATCAACTCTGCAGTCGTTGATTTTGATATTAAGCTTTTTAAACCTTCTTGAAGCCTGCGAATAGCTGATAATTTGCAAAATTTTCCCTATTTGCTCAAGATATTTCTCTATAAATCCCACTGTTTGCCTAAGACCAATCCTGAATAGATAGGTTATTATGTGAATTAGAATCACTACTTTGTCGCTGTAGACATTGTTGCCACCTGCTACTTTTGGACTATTTTCGTACCAATTTTCAATGGCATCGTTGATATAATGAAAAACATTTCCCCTTTCTTGAAGAAATTTGTTATATTCATTGCAGTTACTGACTTTCATTCTTATTGGCATATTTTTCCTTTGTCGGCTAAATATCTATTTTATAACAAATTCCATCAGTAACTGCCTGTTCTTTCCTTGAGTGGTGCAACAAAGCCTACTGGAATTCAGGAATCAAGAAGCCAGTGTCAAGCACTGAGATGACACCGAATGGGCTACCTAAACGACAAGGGGCTGTTTGAATAGCACCCTTCCGGTGTCTCAAACTACAACAGTTGTGAATAGAGAGTAATACGAAAAATTATACAATCAACGAACTACCTGTCATTTCATTTGGCTTTTTGAGTCCAAGTAGCTGTAAAATAGTAGGAGCAATATCAGATAATTTTCCATCTCTCAGTTTTAAATTTTCACAAGATATAATAAATGGAACTTTATTTAGAGTGTGCGCTGTGTGAGGTGTATTATTTTCTTCATCGAACATACATTCCACATTACCATGGTCTGCTGTAACAATGAGTGCAGTATTACCCACTTCTTTGACAACGCTGAGTACTTTTGCAAGGCAATCATCTACAGCGAGCACAGCTTGCTCGGCTGCTTTTATATTACCTGTGTGTCCCACCATATCAGGGTTAGCGTAGTTTACAACTATCAGCGCAAATTCTTGAGAATGAATTTTTTTTACAAGCTCTTCTGTGAGCTCAAAGGCTGACATTTCAGGCTGCAGGTCATAAGTTTTAACTTTTGGTGAAGGAATGAGTATTCTTTCTTCACCAGAAAAAGGTTCTTCTCTTCCACAATTAAAAAAGAAAGTCACATGCGCATATTTCTCAGTTTCTGCAATGCGCAGTTGCCGTAATTTATTGTCTTCTATTATCTGTCCCAAAGTGTTGGCAAAAGATTCAGGAGGAAAGAGATAAGGGATTTTTAAGTCCGCTTTATATTGCATCATACTTAAAATTGAAGAGAATTTTGCCACTTCAGTATAGCCTGCTTTACCAAGACAAATACTTGCCAATTGTATCATTCGATCAGCACGAAAGTTAGCCAATAGCAATCCATCTTCTGGTTTTATACCTTGATAATCGCCTATTATTGCGGGCCTGATAAATTCATCGGTTATATTATTTTGATAATTTTCATCAATAAGCGATACTGCATCATCATAACGAGGCGCCTTTGCAAATGCGATGGCTTCATAAGCTTCAATTGTTCTTTCCCACCTATTATCACGGTCCATAGCATAATAACGCCCAGAGACAGTGGCGATTCTTATATCATTTTCCTTTATGCTTTCTGTAAATTCTTGAATGCATCTTTTCCCTGAATTTAGCAGTGTGTCTCTGCCATCTAAAAATGCGTGTATTACAACTTTAATTCCGCGCTGTGATATCTTGTTTGCTAAAGCTGAAATGTGCTTTTGATGCGAATGAACACCGCCATCTGATATCAATCCCATTATATGGCATATGCCATTCTTACTTTTTAGATCATTAATAAAATTCTGTAGATTTGCATTATTTTCTATCGTTTCGATTGCTTGATTAATACGCTGAAGGCTTTGCATTACCACTCTACCGCTACCAATATTCATGTGACCAACTTCTGAATTGCCTATTTGGCCTTCTGGTAATCCAACATCAGTTCCACAGGCAGATAAACTGCACTTTGGATAATTAGAGCTAATATGTTGCCAACAAGGTGGATTTGAATTGCTAATAGCATTGTATTTACTATTTTCTATTCCATTACCCCAGCCATCTAGTATACATAAAACGACTGATTTAAAGTTCATATAGAAGTTAACATCGAAACCCTCAATGGTACCAAAAACAAACTCTTCTCACAACTTTTGTGTTAAAATAAGAGATAGAAAAAGCTGCTTGGAGGCAATGGTATATGAAGTTTTTCATAAAATATTTTATTAAAGTGATTGACAGTTGCTGAAGTGTTTACTAAAACACTTGCATAGCTTTAATAGTGAGGTCAAATGAGTTATAGTCAATATGTAAAGGATAATACTTTAGCAACATCAGGTGCTATAATTAATGTTGATAGATTAGTAAACTTTTTAAAAAGCAATACAAACATTACAAGACTTATTTTACGATGTTCAAAAATTAATTATGAGGTTATAAAAGAATTAGCTCAGCTTTCTCATCTTACTTCACTTGATCTAAGTTGCAGTTATGTTGGTACAGAAGGTGCAAAGATTTTAGCAAGCGGGAATCTTATAAATCTTACTTCGCTTGATTTAGGAGGAAACGAAATTGGTGATGAAGGTGTAGAGGCTTTAGCAAGTGGAAATCTTACAAGTCTTACTGAGCTTAAATTATATGATAATAAAATTGGCGATAGGGGGGCAAAAGCTTTAGCAAGTGGAAACCTTCAAAAGCTTATTTTACTGAGTTTAGGATGGAATGAAATCAGTAATGAAGGTGCAGAGGCTTTAGCAGCAAGTGGAAACCTTAAAAATCTTATTACACTTAAAGTATATGATAACAGCATTAATTACAGAGATGTACAGACTTTGGCGAGTGGAAATTTGGTGCGTCTTACTTCGCTCATTTACAATTATTGCAGTATTGATGAAACATTGCCAAAAAATGTCCTTCCTCAATTAAAAAGGAAATGTAATAAAAGAAAAATAGGAGAGGAGCCAGATAGCAAGCTAAGTGAAGCGCAGACATCTTTGCATTTTGACAGTAAAGGCTTTAAAACTATATAACTTCACACGTTTTGTCTGTTTAAGAGACAAAAAAAAGGTAGTGAATTTTGGGCTAAAAGTGAAATGTACAGATTGTATAAAATAGTGCTCCCCGGGCCGGATTCGAACCAGCGACCAATTGGTTAACAGCCAACTGCTCTACCACTGAGCTACCGAGGAATAAACTGCTTTCAACTTATCACATTGAACGCCGATTGTAAACGATTTTTATGTAGACTTTAGACCTAGATATCATTCCAGTGCATGGAGCTGTAATCTAGTTCTTATTACCTGATATGCTCATTTGACAGTTAAGTCTTCTCTACCCCTATTTGCATAATACCTTCGTTTACGGTTAAAAGATATCGAGGTAGTAGGGTGTATTAGTTTTTGCAAGCTGTTATTTTGCTATGGATTGCTGTAATGGCATCATCTATTTTATTGTTATCACAGCCTGTTTGGGCAAGTTCGGCATTTCCACCGCAATCCCTTCTGGTTACAGTAGATACTAGCTCTTTTGCATTGATCTTATTAGTTAAATCTTTACTTACTTTGACAATCAAAACTGTTTTATCCTTTTCTGTTACCATGAAGGCTATTACAGTTTTCGGGTTTTGTTGCTGTAGAGCAAATTCCCTTATGATACTTCCTGGAACGTCAGTAAAAGTGTGGATTACGAAATTTATTCCATTTATTTCAGTACTTTTTATATTTTCTACACTGATAATCTTTTTATAAAGATTTTTTATTTTGGTTTCAAATTCTTTGCGCTCTTGGCTTAAAATACTGAGTCGACTTATTATTTCATTTACTGGTGCTTTTACGCATTCTGCAACTTTTTTTAAGCTAATTTCGTTATTGCGTACATAATTAATTGCTTCTTGACCGGTTAAAGCTTCAATTCTTCTTACTCGAGATGCAACGGAACATTCTGCTGCTATCTTAAACAAACCAATTTCTCCGGTACGCTCCACGTGTGTACCACCACATAATTCTTTTGAATCTCCAATTTTTACAACCCTAACATTATCACCATATTTTTCACCAAATAAGGCCATCGCTCCTTCGTCTATTGCCTCATCCATACCTTGAACTTTTGTGGACGTAGAAAGATTTTCTCTGATTAGAGAGTTTACTATATCTTCTACTGAAGACAGCTGATCCTGAGTGACTGGCTTATTGTGACTAAAGTCAAATCTTAGTCTATTTGGTGCGACTAGAGAACCTTTTTGAGTAACGTGATCACCTAAGATTTTTCTGAGTGCAAAGTGTAGAAGATGTGTAGCTGAATGATTTCTTCTTAAGTCTTGTCTTCTTTTTTTGTTAATACTAGCTGTAACTGTATCACCTTTACGAACTGAACCAGACTCCACTATACATCTGTGTAAATATAGGTCATTAATCTTGTTGGTATTTTCCACTATGATTACGCCTAAATCTGGTGTCATTCCAGCGCGTGACGCTGGAATCTGGATCCCAGTATCAAGTACTGGGATGACAAGAAGGAACTTTCCAATATCTCCCACTTGTCCACCTGACTCTCCATAAAAAGGTGTTTTATCAAGTATAATAGTTATCTTTTCTCCTTCTTTTGCAGAATCAATTACTTCATTTTTAGAGGAAATTATTGCGAGTACTGTTGCATCCTTTACTTCATCACGTTCATAACCAACAAATTCCGTTTTGCCAAACTGATCGATTAAATTAAACCATACTTGTTCAACAGATTTTTCACCAGATCCAGTCCAATTAGCACGTGCTCTTTCTTTTTGCTCTTTCATTGCATTATCAAAACCTTTTTGGTCAAAATTTATTTTCCTTTCTTTCAAAATATCAAGTGTGATATCCAAAGGAAATCCATAAGTGTCATATAGTTTGAATGCTGATTCTCCAGATAGAGTGTCACCTGATTTTAAATCTGCAGTGAATTTGTCCAAGAGATTAATGCCTTTCATTAAAGTGTCTTTAAAGTTTTCTTCCTCTGATTTTAACGTTGTTTCTATTAAGCTTTTAACTCTGATTAGCTCTGGATAAGCATCTCCCATATAAGCCAAACTTGTGCCATCTATGAGTGCAGGAAAAACAAGGTTCAATAGAGAATCATTATATCCAAGTAGGTGGATATAACGTGCTGCTCTCCTGATCAATCTGCGTAGTACATAATTTCTTCCTTCATTTCCAGGAAGCACTCCTTCTGCGATGAGAAATGCAGCTGCACGAAGGTGATCTGCGATAATCTTATGAGCTACTTTATTTTCCGTATTTCCACAGTACTCTTGCGATTTACTTACCAGAGCAGAAAATAGGTCAATATCATAGTTATCATGAACGTTCTGCATAACAGCTGCTATTCTTTCAAGGCCCATTCCGGTATCGATGCATTTTTTTGGTAATTTTTGTAAATTACCTTCTTCATCTTTATTAAATTCCATGAACACCAGGTTCCAAATTTCAACAATTCTGTCGTCTTCATGTAAAGCGGAATTTCCATGATCGTAAAAGATTTCAGAACATGGGCCACATGGACCAGTATTGCCCATGCTCCAAAAGTTATCATCTGTTGTAATTCTTATGATTTTATCATCTGAAAAGCCACTTATCTTACGCCAAATTTCATATGCTTCATCATCAGTGTGGTAAACAGTTATGGATAGTCTGTTTTTATCAAGAGACAATTCTTCAGTAATAAATTTCCACGCAAATTCTATCGCAGTTTCTTTAAAGTAATCACCAAAGCTAAAATTTCCGAGCATTTCAAAAAATGTGTGATGCCGAGATGTATAGCCAACATTTTCAAGATCATTGTGTTTACCACCTGCTCTGAGACACTTTTGACTTGAGACGGCACGTTTCATTTCAGTTTTTTGCGTGCCGGTAAAGATGTTTTTGAACTGTACCATACCAGCATTTGTAAACATGAGTGTTGGATCATGCTCTGGAATCAAAGGAGAAGAAGGAACTTGCTCGTGATTATTATTTACAAAAAATTTTATAAATCTTTCTCTAATTTCGTTTAGCTTCATCGTTTTTACTGAGGTTATCTATGCATAATAAGTTGTAACAGAAGTAAAATCAATTTATCAATCTAAATATTAATATATACATTACTTAGTATAATAAAAGTAACTTTTACATAAAAATTTTAATAAAAAGATATAGGTTTAAATATTTTATCCACTAACATAGAGAAGTATTTGTTAATTCAAATAATATTTTTGTTAATTAATTTAAGGAGTGTGAAATGCCAAAAAAATTCCAAAACACTAAGAATAGCATGCGAAAGAGAGAAACAACAAATAAGCAGGAGATGGATGGTCCAACAATTAGAATTGTATCTGACTTGGAAAGTATAAAACAAAACAGAAGAGTAGAATTTTTAATTAAAGGAGAGAATTTAATAGTAAAAGACCTCTCTATATCTTCTAGAGCAGCTGAGATAGGCTTGGTTACAGGAATAGTAAATTCAATAGACATTCCTCAAGCAATTCGTGAATCGACAATAGATGGAATTATTTTAGGTCTTAAGAATGGAGAAATAGAAAAAAGTAAAGAATATAATTATAGAGAATTTAAGAAAATATATCTAAAAAACCTTGTAGATGAATTGGGTAAGGATAGTTCAAAAAAGCTAAAAGAAAGAACTGATGAAAATAGCCAATTGAGAGAATCTACTACTGAAGAAATTGATTATCAGATGCAGGAAGATGTAACTATCGAATCAGCTTCTTTAACAAAACAAGAATTCGATTTTGCATCAAGCAAAGTAACTACTAAAGAGATTAATGACGTAATAAATGAAATAGAAGAATCAAATGCTAGTTATGGAATTACTCTTGAAGATATAAGTAGTGTTTCCCGTTTTGATAGTAATTCACAAGAAGTGTTAGATCATTCTATATTTAATAGCACAGATGTGGAAGGGCCTAAATTACCCGAAATAAATGGAGGACAGTATATAGGAATAGCAGGGATTGCTGGTGGTATATTTGGTGGAGTGCTAGCAGTAGCTTTTGCAGGATTAGGATACTTTGTATGGCATAGAAAAAATAGGGAAGGTAGCTACGATGTTGAAAAAGCGATGAAAAACCTTCCTGAACAAGCTCAACTTGAGCATTCCGGATCTACATCAGAAATAGAATCTTTGCTCAGCAATGCTACATCGGTAGCACATCTATCTTCTCAGATTAGTGTCGAGTAATACCAAATTCCATTACTAATCGAACAAATAAGAAACATTACAAACTCGTTTAATAGTAGTGCTGGAAATACTGACAATAAAATTACACAGAACATCTGCAAGTAAGCCTATGGTATCGTAGACTCTGTTACGTAAAGTATTGTATTTGATATATTGCCACAACCTCTCAACAGGATTCAGTTCCGGTGAATAAGGAGGCAAGTATATAATGGTAATGTTTTCCTGAAATTTCAAACTTTTTGATCTATGCCAACTTGCACAATCCATTACAAGAAAGGCTTTTTTCGTGCCTAAATCTTTCGACATCTGCTCCAGAAATATATTCATACAATCAGTGTTTACATATGGAGCAAGTAGGCTGATTTTCTTACCACTTCTTGGATTTACCGCACTGTAGATATAGAAATTTTGTCTACCAATTTTCATTTTAACCTGCGTTCTGACCCCTTTTTTAAACCATCCGTGTCCGATTTTTGAATGAGTTCCAAATCGTGATTCATCAAAAAAACACCTCTTTTTCAGGGTGGGAATTGACTATTTTATTGAAGTATTTTTTAAACTCTTCTTGCTTGTTTTTATCTTGTTTATGGTGCATTGGCCTCGGTGTTATATAAGAAAATTTCATCCTTTGTATCTCACGGTGCACTGTTGATTTGCTAATGTTTAGGCCAAATTCCTCTGAGATTTTTATCTGCACTTCCTTAATAGTAATATTTGGATTTCTTTCTACCCATATTTCAATTTGCTCACGTTGATTTTTCTTTAATTTGCTTTTTCTTCGCCGCTGAGACGGGGCAAATAATCTTTCTACTCTACCAAATTTTAGATGCTTTATCCATTCAGTCAAAGCAGTCCTTGAAATTTTACATATTCTTGCCACAGCGCTTATACTACTTTCTTTTCCTGCTATCACCGCTTGTAACTTTTTTGAAACATATGCGTTATTTCTGACCTTTTTTAACATTTCTTTCGCCAAATTTACAACTTTTTCGTCTAATAGTTTTGACCTTAATGCCATTTATACCTCTCTATTTTATCTACTTTATTATCACTTCTTTCCCATTATTGTCTATCTGTTCTTTGCATAGTGGGAATTGGTATAAGATTCCAGAGTTTGATGGCACAACAGTGCCATCAACTTAGCTCTTACAGCACTTATATGCTCTGGAACCAAAGGAGAAGAAATTTTCCTGTCTTACAAAAAATTTTATAACTCTTTCTCTAATTTTATATCGTTTTTACTAAGGTATAATAAATTGCAATGAGAAATTCAGATATTAATATATGTATTATTTAGTATAATAAAAATATAAAAATCTTAGTGAAAAGATGTGGACTTAAATAATTTATCTTTTATACATAAGGAAATATTGGTCAGCTTGGGGGTCATATATGTCAAGAAGATTTAAAAATACTGTAGGAAAAAAAAGATCAATCAATAAGGAAAAAAGGAATAGATGGATTAGTATTGAATCAGAATTGCGAGATGTAGAACAAAACAGAACAATATATTTTCTATTGGGAGGAGGTGATTTAAAACTTAAGTATGTATGTATGCTTGACGATACATCTTATCGTATTCTTGTTGCTGAAGGAGAAATAGTGCATGCAGAAAATCCAAAAGTGATGATTGATGATATTGTTTCTGATCTCAAGAGTGGAAAAATACGAAGTTATAAAAGATATAATGCCAAAGAGTTTTATGAAAAGTATCTCAAAGAGTTTTTGAGTAATGAGAACTTGCAAAAGCTGGAAGCTGGTGATATTGAAAATACAACAGCAGAACTACCAAACTTAAAACAAGTAATGGAAGAAATGAAAAAATCAAACGCTAGCAATGGAATTACAATGCGAAATATAGAAAGTGTTCAAAATACGACGAATATTTTGGGTAATCCTATGATTCATGATACAAACTTGAGAGAGTTTAAATTATTGGAAACACCTTCAAACGAGAAAAATAATATAGTGTTCACAGTAGGTATGTTAGCAGTAACAGTAGCTTTGGTAGCAGCTGTACCATTTAAATGTTGGTTTTATAATAGAAAAAATAAAAGCCATAGTAGTGCTAAGGAAGAAACTCCATCTAGTTATTTATTAAGTGCAATAACTTTAGAAAGTGGAACTAATTCTATTCGTTAGCCAAAATATTGCAAAAATAGAATTTTTTTATTATTTTTTTACAGTTTCCTCATTTAATAATTTTTATGCTCTAATTATTATACTTAATTTATCATTACCTGTTGTGTAAACAGGATGAGAATTTTCAATAATCTACATCCTTTAGTAAGAAAAAATCAATACATTCACGATAAATTTACCTCATATCTGTGTTTTATATGTGGAATTTCGAATGGAAAATTATGCAGGCAAAGAAAGAAGAATAGTGAATATAGTTACTCAACATTGGAGTGATATAAAAGGATCAGATAGAGAATGGCCAGAAAGACATGAAATAGACACTGCAGAAATCATGGAGTCATGGCAGCATTGTTTTATCATTGAAGTTAAAGATCGAGGTTATATTTGTGAAAATGCAGGAGAAAAAGCTATTGAATTCTATGGTTTTGAAAAAAAGATGTACATCGATGATAAGTATGCAATTGATGCACCATTTTTGCGGTTATATAAAATAGATGCAGTTATTGATAAACTTGAGACTGTAATAGAGAGTAAATGCTCAATTAACGAAGAGGAAGAAAGTGAAAGTGTTAAAATAAGGCAAGTATTGCTACCAATTGGGAATGAAGAAGGTATAACACATATACTGGGTGTGATTACATTCAAGCTGCTTTAAAATACAATTTTAATTTGATTTTTTAATAAAGTTATCTATACTCATACTTAATTACTAATAAAGAACTAAATAGTGATGTTTGTAAATTTGTTTAGAATATGACGAAAATAAAATTAAAAACCAAATCTTCTGTCAAAAAGCGCTTTCACCTTACAGCTAAGGGTAAAGTCATCTCTACTCAGTCAGGTAAGAGACATGGCATGGTAAAAAGAAGTAAATCTAATATTCGTAATCAACGCGGTACAACGATTCTCAATAAATCTGACTCGCGTATAGTTAAACTTTATATGCCTTATGGTATTTAATAAAATGGAGGTAAGATAAAAATGGCTCGGATAAAGCGTGGAACCGCTACTCATGCTCGTCATAAAAAGGTATTAAAATTAGCAAAGGGTTATAGAGGACGGGCAAAGAATTGTTATAGAATTGCATTACAAAGGGTTGAAAAAGCACTACAGTATGCTTATAGAGACAGAAGAAATCGCAAGCGTGATTTTCGTGGTTTGTGGATAATACGTATTAATGCAGCGGCAAGAGAACATGGACTTACTTATGGTAGGTTTATGCATGGTCTTAAACTTGTTGGAGTTGATTTGAATAGAAAAATTCTTGCTGAGATGGCTGTTAATCATAAGGATGATTTTGCTAAATTAATAGAAACTGTAAGTAGTAAGTTAGCAGAAAATTCCTAAAGCAAACACACCTGAAAATATGAGAATTATTTTCATGGGGTCACCGGGGTTTGCTGTTGGTGCGTTAAACTTACTATTGAAATTACAGAGTGAAGTAGTAGCAGTATATACCAAAGCTCCAAAGCCTTCTGGACGTAGGCAGAGGTTAACAAAATCGCCAGTACACATCGTTGCTGAAAAAAGTGACATAGAGGTATGTACTCCTGCCTCTTTAAAATCTTCGATAGAGCAAGAAAAGTTTGGAAATTTTAAGCCAGACGTTGCAGTTGTTGCTGCGTATGGATTGATACTTCCAAAAGAAATTTTAAATATTCCCAAATATGGTTGTATTAATATTCATCCATCATTGCTGCCTAGGTGGCGCGGTGCAGCTCCGATACAGCACACAATTTTAGCCGGAGATCAAGAAACCGGAGTTAGCATTATGCAGCTAGATGAAGGATTAGATTCTGGCCCTATTTTAAAACAGAAAAAATTTCTTATTGAAAAAAGCGATAATTATAAGACGTTGTATGATAAATTGTCTGAATTAGGTAGTGATTTACTGCTGAAAGTACTAAACGAAATTGAAAAGCAAGTTCCCTTAAAACAGAGCGATAACGATGCGTGCTATGCTGACAAAGTAAAAGACTATAAAATTTACGCAAGTGACGCCTGTGAAATTGCTTATAGAAAGGTTAAAGCATTTTATCCAAAAGCATTCATTAAGGTAGAGAATAAACGTATCAAGATACTTGATGCTGAATTTGAAGCCTTCACTTCAGGACAAGGTGAGATCATTAATGATAATATGCATATAAGTTTAAAAGGTGGTACTTTAATTCCTAAAGTTGTACAAATGGAAGGAAGAAATCCTTGCGATATTAAAGATTTTGTTCGTGGCTTAAAATCAAGTTTAACAAAAAAATTTATAGAATAGACTACTTTGAAAGGAGAGTGAGGAGAGCTAAAGCAACTTCTACAATTTGGTATTCCGCTGCTTGTTAGCGGAATCTACAACAAGATACCGCGTTTTGGTGTACGAACATTGCAATTTGCAGGTAATTTGAGTAGTAGATGGTCAGTGCTTGACACTGGAATCCAGTTTCTATTACCTGGTGTGCTCATTTAAAGTGAAGTTTTCTGGATCCCAGTGTCTGGGGACTGGGATGACATCTTTCTTGATCTCTTGTATCACAATGTTCGTACAGCTATGTGCTTGTTAGCGGAATCTACAACGAGATACCGCAGTGGTATGACGTAGTAGCTATATATAGACAAATTTTCTTTTCTTAGATATAATCTTAAGAAACCTTCCATATGAAAATTAAAAGAGCTTTAATATCAGTATACGATAAGACAAATATAATTGAACTTGCATCGTTTTTGATGCAGCAACAAATAGAAATTCTCTCAACAGGGAATACTTATAAAGTGCTATCAGGTGCGGGAATAAAAACGCAAGAAGTTTCAGATTACACACAATTTCCAGAAATACTAGATGGCAGAGTGAAAACTTTACATCCTAAAATTCATGGAGGAATACTCTGTGATCGAAAAAGGCACGAAAAGGAAATGCAGAATCTAGAAATTAAGCCGATAGATCTGCTTATAACTAACTTATATCCATTTTGGAAAACGGTTAATAGCAACTCAAGTGAGAAGCAAATCATAGAACAAATAGATATAGGTGGAGTAGCATTAATTAGAGCTACAGCAAAAAACTTTCATTTCACTTCAGTGATTTCTAGCATTCAAGATTACGAAACACTGAAAGCTGAGATGATCAAAAATAACAATCAGACAACATTAGAATATAGAAAACATCTAGCAACTAAAGCATTTGCTCTGACTGCACAGTATGATTCTAATATTTACAATTGGTTTTTATCACAGGGTAAAAGCAATGAGTTACCAGAGTTTTTTACTTTATATGGATGTAAAGCACAAGGACTCAGATATGGTGAAAATCCTCATCAAAAAGCTGCATTTTATAGCAATCAATTTAGCAAGTATCCACTGGAGAAAATACATGGAAAAGAGTTGAGCTATAATAATATAGTCGACATAGAGTCTGCACTTAACATAATTTCTGAGTTTCAAGAACCTGCAGCAGTGATAATAAAGCACAATAATCCATGTGGCGCTGCTGTTAGTGATAGTGCTTTAAAAGCATATGAAAAAGCTCTATCATGTGATGAAATAAGCAGTTTTGGTGGAATAGTTGCTTTCAATCGGGAGATAGATTTAAAGCTAGCAGAGAAATTAAACGAGATATTTTTGGAAGTGATGATAGCACCATCGGTAAACAATGAGGCACTAAAAATTTTACAAAAAAAGAAAAATTTAAGAGTGATTATTCATCAATCTCTTCAGCAAAATGCAAAATATCAAATCAAAAATGTTGTTGGCGGGTTCTTAGTGCAAGAAAATAATAACCATACAGTAAAAGTAGAAGAAATAAACCGAGTGACAGAATGCACTACAACAAAAAAAGAGAAGGAAGATCTTATTTTTGCTTGGAAAATATGTAAACATGTAAAATCCAATGCAATAGTGATAGCAAAAGACGGTTGTGCTATTGGCATCGGTGCAGGACAAACAAGCAGAATAGATAGTGTGAATATTGCAGTAAAAAAAGCAGGTGAAAAATGTAAAGGCGCAGCGCTTGCTTCAGATGCATTTTTTCCATTTCCAGATAGTATAGTAGAAAGTGCAAAGCATGGAATTACAGCTATAATTCAGCCAGGTGGCTCATTGAAAGATCAAGACGTGATAGCAGCTGCAAATGAGAATAAAATTGCCATGTTTTTCACTGATGTTCGTAACTTTCTCCATTAAGCTTTGTATCCTGTCAAAATTATACCCACACAGGGCTTTGTTGCATAGCAGCTTATAGGTATGAAAATTGTAGTAAATTTATGTAGTTACTTTAAACTCAACTATACCTATCTGTAATTGTAAGCTGTACTCTTGAGCTCCTGATGCGATTTATAGCAAATCCTAAAATGCCTTGCTGTTTTTCCTTATAGACATTCAGCTTACCTTGTACATTAGCCTATCTGGATGACATTTTACTTTTTCTAGAATATAATAATTCCCTAGAAATTACCCTACTCAATTCTATTGTACCTTGTTTAACATTGAAACATGAGTCTGGAATCTAGAAATTTTTTAAGAACAAAAGTTATTCTAAGTTTTTGTTGGTAATACCAAATTCCATTACTAATCGAACAAATAAGAAACATTACAAACTCGTTTAATAGTAGTGCTGGAAATACTGACAATAAAATTACACAGAACATCTGCAAGTAAGCCTATGGTATCGTAGACTCTGTTACGTAAAGTATTGTATTTGATATATTGCCACAACCTCTCAACAGGATTCAGTTCCGGTGAATAAGGAGGCAAGTATATAATGGTAATGTTTTCCTGAAATTTCAAACTTTTTGATCTATGCCAACTTGCACAATCCATTACAAGAAAGGCTTTTTTCGTGCCTAAATCTTTCGACATCTGCTCCAGAAATATATTCATACAATCAGTGTTTACATATGGAGCAAGTAGGCTGATTTTCTTACCACTTCTTGGATTTACCGCACTGTAGATATAGAAATTTTGTCTACCAATTTTCATTTTAACCTGCGTTCTGACCCCTTTTTTAAACCATCCGTGTCCGATTTTTGAATGAGTTCCAAATCGTGATTCATCAAAAAAACACCTCTTTTTCAGGGTGGGAATTGACTATTTTATTGAAGTATTTTTTAAACTCTTCTTGCTTGTTTTTATCTTGTTTATGGTGCATTGGCCTCGGTGTTATATAAGAAAATTTCATCCTTTGTATCTCACGGTGCACTGTTGATTTGCTAATGTTTAGGCCAAATTCCTCTGAGATTTTTATCTGCACTTCCTTAATAGTAATATTTGGATTTCTTTCTACCCATATTTCAATTTGCTCACGTTGATTTTTCTTTAATTTGCTTTTTCTTCGCCGCTGAGACGGGGCAAATAATCTTTCTACTCTACCAAATTTTAGATGCTTTATCCATTCAGTCAAAGCAGTCCTTGAAATTTTACATATTCTTGCCACAGCGCTTATACTACTTTCTTTTCCTGCTATCACCGCTTGTAACTTTTTTGAAACATATGCGTTATTTCTGACCTTTTTTAACATTTCTTTCGCCAAATTTACAACTTTTTCGTCTAATAGTTTTGACCTTAATGCCATTTATACCTCTCTATTTTATCTACTTTATTATCACTTCTTTCCCATTATTGTCTATCTGTTCTTTGCATAGTGGGAATTGGTATAAGACCACAGAAAGGCTCTTGTGAGCAGCCAAAAAGTAACCACTCTGTCTATCCTGTTGAAAAAGCAAATTGGATTTATATTAAAGTGCCAAATATAGTAGATGAAGATATATTTGATATTGTTCAAGAACAATTAGCTGAAAATAGAAAAGTAGCAAGGACAAGAAAAAGAGGAGCAAAGTACTTACTACAAGGTTTAGTCATATGTAAGCGTTGTAATTACGGATGTTACGGAACTTGCATGAGAAGTAGACGAGAAGAAGAAGGTGGTCATTATGCATATTACCGTTGTAGTGGTAAAGATTCTTACCGTTTTGGTGGTAATAAGATTTGTGACAATAAACCCATTCGCTCAGATGCATTAGAAACAGCTGTGTGGGAAGAGGTTAAGCAGTTATTGAAAAATCCAAACAGGATTTTAGAAGAATACAAGCGTAGGCTTTCAGAACTAAAAAAATCATCATTGGATCAAAAAAGTGACCTGCTAGAGAAACAAGAAAATAAATTAAAACGTGGTATTGCTAGACTTATCGATAGTTATGCTCAAGAATATATCAATCAAGAGGAATTTGAACCACGAATTAAAGCAATGAAACAAAGCTTAAAAACAATTAAAGAAGAGAAGAAAAAGATATTTTATCAAAAGGAATTAGAACAGGAGGTAACTCTGGTTGTGGCCAATTTAGAAGACTTTTCTTCCAATATTACGTTAAACCTTGATAACGCAGACTGGTTAACTAAACGTGATATTATCAGAACATTGGTCAAGAGAATTGAAATTAACCTTGAGGACGTAAATGTGGTATTTCGCGTAAAAGAGCTACCGAACTCTTCTGGACATAATGGAAAGGAAAATAAAAATTTGCAACATTGTCGTAGGTGTATTTTCTCTATATTTTAGATTATTTTGTTTACCCCCCTCCCTTTACCATTCAGCTACGCAGATAGTTACTACAAACCGTAAAGATGTTTAAAAGAAATCTAATTTTTTATCAACTCATACATTTCATTACCAACTTCACAACAAGGTTCTGCAGTTGGATAAAAATAATCAAAAAAGAAATAATCCTTTAGTATTTCTGTGCTGCATCCAGAATTATAGTAAGTATCAAGCCTTCCTTTAAATATCAACAAGAGTATCTTTATACTTTTTCCAAATCACCCTACCCTAAACTGGTCTACGATGTTTGATAGGTATGCATCTCGATCATTTAACCCTTTGCTCTTATATTTACCAAGCATACTTTTCATTTTAGAGTTAAGATCGAATGCTTTTATTTCAAGATCTGCACCTTTCTTCATATAATCTAAATTATTAGCTAATTTTGTATTAAAACTCTGTGTAAGCTGTTGCAGCCAGCTCTCTTGCTTTTCGTCTTTATTAAAGCTAGTATCAAACCAACCTCAGTCACATTTGCAACAATCACATGCTTTACACCATATTCATTTAGAACCAAATGCATTACATATTTCACTAACCGCTTTATTTCAATACTTTTTCTGCTTTAACATTGTTATACCAATTCCCACTATGCAAAGAACAGATAGACAATAATGGGAAAGAAGTGATAATAAAGTAGATAAAATAGAGAGGTATAAATGGCATTAAGGTCAAAACTATTAGACGAAAAAGTTGTAAATTTGGCGAAAGAAATGTTAAAAAAGGTCAGAAATAACGCATATGTTTCAAAAAAGTTACAAGCGGTGATAGCAGGAAAAGAAAGTAGTATAAGCGCTGTGGCAAGAATATGTAAAATTTCAAGGACTGCTTTGACTGAATGGATAAAGCATCTAAAATTTGGTAGAGTAGAAAGATTATTTGCCCCGTCTCAGCGGCGAAGAAAAAGCAAATTAAAGAAAAATCAACGTGAGCAAATTGAAATATGGGTAGAAAGAAATCCAAATATTACTATTAAGGAAGTGCAGATAAAAATCTCAGAGGAATTTGGCCTAAACATTAGCAAATCAACAGTGCACCGTGAGATACAAAGGATGAAATTTTCTTATATAACACCGAGGCCAATGCACCATAAACAAGATAAAAACAAGCAAGAAGAGTTTAAAAAATACTTCAATAAAATAGTCAATTCCCACCCTGAAAAAGAGGTGTTTTTTTGATGAATCACGATTTGGAACTCATTCAAAAATCGGACACGGATGGTTTAAAAAAGGGGTCAGAACGCAGGTTAAAATGAAAATTGGTAGACAAAATTTCTATATCTACAGTGCGGTAAATCCAAGAAGTGGTAAGAAAATCAGCCTACTTGCTCCATATGTAAACACTGATTGTATGAATATATTTCTGGAGCAGATGTCGAAAGATTTAGGCACGAAAAAAGCCTTTCTTGTAATGGATTGTGCAAGTTGGCATAGATCAAAAAGTTTGAAATTTCAGGAAAACATTACCATTATATACTTGCCTCCTTATTCACCGGAACTGAATCCTGTTGAGAGGTTGTGGCAATATATCAAATACAATACTTTACGTAACAGAGTCTACGATACCATAGGCTTACTTGCAGATGTTCTGTGTAATTTTATTGTCAGTATTTCCAGCACTACTATTAAACGAGTTTGTAATGTTTCTTATTTGTTCGATTAGTAATGGAATTTGGTATTATAAGCAGTGGCACCCATAATATTATTTCCTCGATTATAATGAAAAATAAAATCTCCTTTACCTACGTCTGGATGATGTTTAATTACTGCGTTTAGTTAATCAGCTAAACGAAATTTATTGAGGAAATAAGAAAAAATAGGGTTAAGAATTTCAGATGCTGTTGCATATAAAATCGCATAGTTATGACCTTGCTGTTCATAGTATCGATCAAAAAATGAGCATCTCCATGATGACTTAAATTCTTCTAAACCTAAATACTTTGATACATATTCAACAACAGTAAGGCCATTGCTAAAAATCCTCCTTAATAAAAAGGGGCATTAAGTTTCACGTTTCTTACAAAGGATAAGTTATTAAAATTTCAATAATTACACCATTATCAGATAAACTATCACCCAGAACACAAAAATTTTTACACTTTGAATTAGAGTTATTATTTTTATTTGCCATAACATTCAATATCTAATCATACTGCTCTATAAAGCCTATAAAAAAAGAAAAATAGGGTGAAATTATAGAACTTTGGCTGAATTTTACCTATTTTTTGAGCAGCCCTTCTGCCTTAAAAGAAACCTCTAAGTTTTTTAGCACGGCTTGGATGTTTCAACTTACGTAGTGCTTTTGCCTCTATTTGCCTAATTCTTTCACGTGTAACATTAAAAATTTTTCCTACTTCTTCTAAGGTATGCTCCTTTCCATCTTTACCAAGGCCAAAGCGCATCCTTAGAATTCTTTCTTCTTTTGGTGTTAAAGTTGCAAGAACATTGGTCGTAATACCACGCAAGTCGGCAAGTATTGCAGCATCCTCTGGTTTAGAAACTCGCTTATCTTCTATACAATCACCGAAGGTACTACTATCATCCTTTCCTGTTGGAGCTTCAAGACTTACCGGATCTCTTGCTATCTTCATAACTTTGCGTATTCTTTCTAGCGGCATCGCCAATTCTATACTCAATTCCTCTAATGTAGGCTCTCTACCCATTTCATGAGTCATCTTTCTTAATGCTTTGTTGATTTTACTGATAATTTCCACCATATGTACTGGTATTCTAACTACTTTAGACTGTTCAGGTATTGCCCTAGTGATTGATTGTTTTACCCACCAAGTACCATAAGTCGAAAATTTATACCCACGTTTGTAATCAAACTTATCCACAGCCTTCATAAGACCAATATTACCTTCTTGTATCAAATCAAGCAGATCAAGGCCTCTTTTTGAATACTTTTTAGCAATCGAAACCACCAGCCTTAAATTAGCCTTAATCATTTCTTGCTTTGCTTGAGAGACTTCTTGTTCATGTTTCTGTATTCTCTTGATTACCTTCTTAAACTCCTGAACTCTATCTCCTTGTACATAACTCTTAATATTGCTTAAGGCACTAGCTATATACTCACAGCTATCGTTTATAAACCTTAAGAATTTATTTTTTAATTCACCTGTAAAAAGAGATTGATTTTCATTAATCTTGAGAAAACTTATTTCACTAAACTCGTGCTCTAAAAGCACATCATCATAAACATTATAAAAACTTTCTCTATCAATATCGTACTTTCTAGCTTCAGTAATAAGATTAGCTTCTTCAAACGTGATTAGTCTATTTATTTCGTAAAGTTTTTGTGTAATTCTGGTAATAGCAGCATCACTACACTGAATTTGTAATGCTACAGACCATATTTGATTATATAAATTTTCTAGCTCATTAGAGAAATCTTTAGAATTTTTTTTCAATACCAATGCTTCATTTGTTAAAGCAATGATCTCATCCAATGCCGTGATAACCTTTGGCAATAAATCACTTTCCATTTCAAGAACAGAAATATTTAAGTTAGCTGAACTTATGTCTTCACTCTCATTTCCCTTTTCATCATTACCTTTTTCCTCATCATTAACACAATCTCTAACATCTTCAGCTTCACTTTCTTCTTTGTCTACCATATTGAAATCAGAGTTATAAATTGCATCCAGATTTATAATTTCTCTCAGTAAAAAAGTTCCACCACTTAAATCATCACGCCATGTTTTGATTATTTTGAATGCCACTGATGTTTCAATTATTGCACGTAACATGTTATGCTTTTCAGATTCAATTTTTTTTGCTATCTTAATTTCATCTGCTCGTGACAAAAGCTTTACAGAGCTCATATCCTGTAAATAAATCCTTACTGGATCATCGTTTTGCACTAAAGTTGTAGTAGTATTCAACGATGTCTCATCATCATCAAGCTTATTACCATCATTATTAGAAGGAGCTTCTTCCTCATCTTCACTACTTTCGAGTATGTTAATTCCAGAGTCTTGCAATAAAGCTATAGTATCATCTATAAAATCAGTTGAAAAATTTTCATCTGACAACTTATCATTTATATCATCAAAAGTGATAAAACCGCCCTTTCTTATACTTTTGGTTACAAGATCTTTGATGATCTTTTTCCTATCTTCCGTACCATTAATAGTTGACATCATTACCTTTACAGTTTATAATTTTATTTCTTATTTATCAAATAAACTTACAATTAGCAAGCTTATAGTTTTATTCTTAATTTATAGTTACTTGCTACTTCATATAGTTTAAGATACTATCAATTTATTCACATTCTTCTTAATCAACTAATCTCTCTATTCTTACTAATATGGACAATCCAACTGAAAATGTTGCAATTCCAACCACTATAGCAGTAAGCATTAAGACGTGAGGTATAGGATTGGTATATAAGTGAAAATTTGAAGTCAATATAGGAGGTAAAGAATTTTTTACATACCCTAAAGATATGTAAAACAACAAAACAGATGATTGTAAGACACTTAACCCCATCATTTTTTTGATTAAGTTTTTATCATTTACAATGATATAGAAACCTAGCACCATTAATATAGTAATGCCTACATAATTATATAGAGTCATTGTTTTTTCTTGCGAGCAAAATTTATATATATGATTAACATGGAAGAAGAGACGGTAAGCAATACACCCAGCTCCACTAAGAAAATACCCAATTTTTGACCTGTTCTACTATCAGCTGACAATATACTATAGGATAAAAAATTTTGGCCAAATAAAACTGTTATAATACCAGCTCCTCCATAGGTTAAAATACCTAGTACGTTAGTAAATTTGATAATAGAGTAAGGTATTGCTTTTAAAGTTGTAGGTATATCAAATAACATAGAATATAATATTATCCCAGAAGCAATAATTATTCCCGCCTGAAAACCTCCACCTGGAGTATAGTCACCATGAAACTGTATGTATAAACCAAAAAAAATGATAAAAGGTATCATCAAAAATGTTACTGCACTTAATACCGGATCTTTAATCACTTTCTTTCTCTTCTAATATTAACATTATACAAAGTGCAGCAGTAAAAACTACTATAGTTTCTCCAAATGTGTCATAGCCACGAAAGCTTGCTAAAACAGCTGTCACTATATTAGGAATACCAATAGCTTTTTCAGTATTTTCTACATAATAAGGAGCAACGTGCAAGTGAACTGGAGCATTATGACTGCCAAAATCTGGTAATTGAATCATAAAGTATGATAAACATGCAGTCAAAAATAACATAAAAAAAAGTGTTGTGGGGCTATGAGATAAATTTGCTTTGTAATTCTTTACCAAAGAGAGTGCTGCAAACGTAAAGACTGTGCTCAATCCTGCACCAACAGAAGCTTCAGTAATTGCAACATCTGGCGCATTCATAATCAAGTACATAAGTGCAATAAGTGAACTAAATACACACATTAGAACAGCACTTACAACCAAATGTTTCGAAAGAACTATAAAAACTGTAACCGTGAGTAACAGCAAAAGTAATATTAGATTCAGTATTTCTAGCATCTTAACCTTCTTTAATAGTCTTTACTTTTATAATAAGTACGCGCTAAAATATAACTGTTAGTTGAATTGGCTATCCATATTATAAAAATCAATAATATAACTTTAATAGTATTGATTGAAAATTCATTTTGCCAAGCAAAACCAATCAACAACAACATTGCGCCACTGGAATCTGCAATACCTGCAGCATGTAGTCTAGTATAGAAATCAGGAAATACTACTACTCCTACGCTTGAAATGACTATTAAACAAACACCTAAAAATATGAGAATGGATGCTACCATAAATTATCAAAACAACATTAATCTCATTAGCGCTATAGTTGATATAAAGCTGATGCTAGCATATAGTAATGCTATATCAATTAAAAAAAAATCATTCAGAACAATCGATATTGCTGTTATGAGTAAAACTAATTGTGTTGATAAATTATTGAATGCTAAAATCTTATTGTAAACGTCACTTGACCTAAATACTATACAACATAACATTACACTCATACAGAACAAAAGCACATAGATAGCAATACTAATCATTTATAAACTATTATAACCTCTGTAGATTTCTAAATCGGTACTTCTTCACCACTATCTTGATCATCTATTTCATCATCGTGGCTTTCTTGACTTACATCCAGACTTGTGTTAAGTTGATGATCAGAAAAATTTAACAAATTTGCTAGCTTACTTGGACTATTAATATAAGTATTATCTGTTTTTCCTTTCATGTGCTCCTTGCACCTTTTCACCAAAAGGTTAAACAACTCATGAGTATTCACCTTCTTTTCTGCTATTTCATATAAAGAAACTATCGTATCCTTATGATCTTTAAACTTAACCATTTCAACGGGATCGCTTGCCCCTGTACTCAAATCATGCGTTCTTTGACTTGCTAGCAGAACCAATTTAAAACGGTTGTGTACCTGTTCTACACACTTTTCTACAATAGACTCAACCATAAAATACCACCTTGATAAGCTTTATACTATATCACAAAAAATAAGATGTCAACTTCAGATCTATTGAGATCCAATTCTACATTCTACTTTTTCTTCTTTAGCTTTTACTGATTGATTTTCTGTTATTGTAATTGTTATTTCATGATCAAGCTTTTTCAAAAAACCTAACAGTCTCTCTAAAGAAAAACCACTTGTCTTACCACTTTTAATTTGTGACACCTTTGGTTGATCAATACCAAGTTTCTCAGCCGCACAAGCTTGAGTCCAAGTATTTTTTCCTATAATTTTACTTATTATGCTCAGCAATTTTTTTTTTATTGCTTCACTATCCAGATTGTTTAATGATATTGTTTCCATAATTTTTACTCTCACATACCAACTAGCTTTATTAAATATTATATCATAATATTTAATATACCAATATATTAATAGTATATAACTTGTCAATAACTATCTGATACTCAAAATTTTAAATTGACTATAATTTTTATCAAAATACTAGTAATTTCAAACTATTATTTTGTAAAAAACTTACTATTAAAGAGAATAAGTTGAAATTGCAAAGTTTAAAATACAGAAATAATCATTTTACAAACTCGTTTTAGAGACTGTACATGATCTCAAGAAAGGAATAAAGCAGGAGATAGAGTATGTAAATTATGAAAACAGAGCAAGATGAGTAGGAGAAAAACTGAGTAGAGTTCTGTAGAAAGAAAAAAAAATCAAGAAGATTTAGGATATATTTTACATAGTGTTACAGGTCCTAAAAAGTGGCTTCAGTGAATCAACAATGTTTTCAAAATGGCAAGATTATTTTAATAAATGAAGTAAAAAACATAGCGGAAGTAAAGAAAGTGTTTTGAAATATATATAAAAAAGTAATTGCAAAGAAACAAATAAAAGGATGTAACTGTAGAAATCTTTGCCGTATTGTCAAAAGGTAAGTCTCTAATACTCTTATAGAAAAGTGTAGACAATTGTGATAAGCAAAATTCAATACTAGCTTACAAATCGTCTTCTTGCTTCCACCGCTTTGCTTCTAAAAAGATTATGAATAGACCCTTATATCCGAAATTTATACCTCTATATTTTAATATAGGGATTCATTTCAATTTTTAAAGTTTCTATTTAATAAGAATGCTATATCATATTCGTAATTTAATTTAAATATCTGTTGCTTCTGAAATACTATTTGGTTAGTAAATAAAATCATGTCTAATACAGAAAAAATGAAAAAGGATGTTGCTGTAATTATGGGAAGCGAGTCGGATTATGGCACTATGGTGCATGCTATTAACCTATTAAAAGAATTGGAAATTTCACATGATGTATTTATAATATCCGCACACAGAACACCAGAGAGACTCTTTAATTTTACTAAGTCTGCTCAAGAAAAAGGCTTTAAGGTTATTATAGCTGGTGCAGGAGGAGCGGCTCATTTACCTGGTATGACTGCATCGCTTACTTATTTACCTGTTATCGGTATTCCTGTGCATAGCAAGCAATTAAATGGGCTAGATAGTCTATTATCTATAGTGCAGATGCCAAAAGGTGTTCCAGTTGCAACAATGTCTATAGGAGAGAGTGGAGCATGCAATGCCGCTATTACTGCTGCATCTATATTGTCGATTTCTAATAGTGAAATTGCAGATAGATTAAAAAAATGGAGAGAGGGGCAAACTAAAGCAGTAAAAGAAAAACCAACATTATAATGGCAATAGTTCTTTTAGATACAAAAACCATAAATCGTATAGCAGCAGGAGAGGTAATAGAAAGGCCTGCAAGTGTGGTAAAGGAATTAGTGGAAAATGCAATAGATGCCAGAAGCTCAGAGATAGAAATTAAGATAGAAAGTGGTGGGCGTAACCTCATTACTGTAATCGATGATGGTAGCGGAGTAAAAAAGGATGATTTAGAACTTGCGTTTATGCGCCATGCTACTTCAAAATTGAGTGACAGTGAATTGATAGAGATCAAGCATCTTGGCTTTAGAGGAGAAGCTTTGCCTTCAATTGCAGCAGTAAGCAGAATAAAATTATCATCTAAGGCAAGCAAAGCAGATCAAGCATGGTCTATAAGGTATGAGGGGGGAGAAAAAATAGGAGAGCTTGTTCCTTATCCTTTATCGATAGGAACATATATTGAAGTACGAGATTTATTTTTTGCCACACCAAATAGACTAAAATTTCTCAAAACCGAAAGGGCAGAAACACAAAGCATTGTTGATATTGTAAACAACTTAGCAATGATCAATTATGGAATTGAGTTTACTCTTATCTCCGATAATAAGAAGCTTCTTAAGTATGCTAAGCAGAACTCATTATTTAGCAGGCTATGCGAAGTAGAAGAAGAATTTCATGAAAACTCTTTGCAAATTAGTGAAGAAGAAGATGGCATTAGACTTACAGGATACATCTGTAAACCTACTGTCAATCGTAGCAATTCAACTCAGATCTATACATTTGTTAATGGTAGACCAATTAAAGATAATCTACTTATTGGTGCAATTCGTTATGCGTATCACGACCTTATTCCAAGCAATAGATATCCTTTTGCAGCGCTGCACTTAGAGATACCGTATGATCAAGTTGATGTAAATGTGCATCCAAATAAATCAGAGGTAAGGTTTCAGAACAAGAGGCTAATATATGAAATAGTGAGAAGAGGGCTAATAAAAGTGCTATCAAAGAGAATAGATCTTGCAGAAACTGTATTGGCTCAGAATGGAACAAAAACGAATCATCTATCATCAGATCCTTTTAGTAAGTCTAGTCTTAAAAATGAATTTTATGGAAGAAGGTCGGATCCTTTTGAAAACCAGTTAATGAGAAAATTTACTT
Source organism: Wolbachia endosymbiont (group B) of Protocalliphora azurea (assembly GCF_947251865.1). NCBI lineage: Bacteria > Pseudomonadati > Pseudomonadota > Alphaproteobacteria > Rickettsiales > Anaplasmataceae > Wolbachia > Wolbachia endosymbiont (group B) of Protocalliphora azurea. Next base: position 1,269,732 of record NZ_OX366394.1, read on the forward strand.
CTCCAAATATAGAGACAAAAAGCTTATCAGAACATTCAAAATCGTTTGATTATACTGGTATGCAAAAATCTCCTCCACGAGCAGAAACTACAATTTTGGAAAGGAAACAAACCGATCTAATAAGGGACTATCCACTTGGGTTTGCACACTGTCAAATCTACAATACTTATATTATTGCCGAGGTAAGAGACAAACTAATTATAGTAGATCAGCATGCAGCCCATGAAAGACTAGTATACGAGTGCTTAAAGGAGAAATCAAGTATAAAAAGACAAAAACTTCTTTTGCCTGAAATGGTTGAAATCAAAAGTCAAGCCGGTATGGAAATGATAGAAGTTTATAAGGATAAGCTTTTCGAAATGGGCTTTGATATCGAAATTAAATCAGAAAATGCGATCATAGTAAAAGAAATACCTGCAATCTTAGGGTCAATAGATGTGAAGAAAATGCTAATTGATATAGTGGATAGATTAATAGAAATAGAAGATACTCTACCTATAGAGGATAAAATAAATAAAATACTAGCTACAATTGCTTGTCATGGATCAATTAGAGCAGGTAGAAAGATGAAATTAGAGGAGATGAATGAGTTGTTGAGGCAAATAGAAAAAACACCATATTCTGGACAATGCAATCACGGAAGACCAACCTATATAGAAATGAAATTAAGCGATATTGAAAAGTTATTTGAGCGAAGGTAAGAAATTGTCACAAATGTGTATAGATTATACAACCCTAGTTTCGTCATCTCAAAACTCAGATACACAATTGTTCGAACATTGCAATTTGCAGGTAATTTGTATAGTAGATAATGTCATTCTATTACTTGACGATGATTTATTATGCAGCTACTTGATTAAAATTAAGTTTCCTAAATCCCAGGCATTGTCTTTTATGTTAATAATTAATATACAACTAAAGATACTTATCAAAAACGACAATAAAGAATTCAAAAAAAGCCAGAAATTCTGTAGAATTGACCATATAATATAGAGAAAAAGGAAGTGTATGATCACATCCTTCACTCCGATCATTAATCTGCAAACAAAATAGTTTTGCATTTTTTGATAAGATTAAGTAATATCAGCGTATTAGTTATACAATTAATAATTTTTATGGATGAGCGTAATCCTTGGAATCTTGGAAAGAAACCGTCAGGTTCAAGTAATGAAGATATTTTAAGTAAAGCTGTGTCTGATATAAGATGCTTTTTTAATGGCTTAACCAGAAATAGAGGGAAAAAACCTTATTTCATCATTTTTATTGTTTTGTTGTTTTATTTTTGTACTGGTTTCTATATTGTCCATCCGAGTGAGGAAGGTATAGAACTTACTTTTGGCAAATATTCCAATACAGAAACATCTGGTTTGCGTTATCACTTTCCCTACCCTATTGGTAAGGTTTTTAAAGTGAATGTTAAAGAAGTAAATCGTGAAGAAATTGGGATAAGCAGCTCTTATGGGCGAGATACAGATCGTGGTGAAGGAGTGATGCTTACCGGAGATGAGAATATAGTCAACGTTAACTTTGAGGTCCAGTGGCGAGTTAGAGATGCCAAAGATTATTTATTCAAAGTGCGGGATTATAAACCTGGTTTCAGCGTTAAAAATGCTGCTGAAAGTGCTATGAGAGAAATAATAGGTAAAAATACGATCTCTTTTGCACTCGAAGGTCAAGGTAGGGCTGAAATCTCCAGAGATACTAGAATTTTATTGCAACAGATTCTTGATGGATATCAAATGGGTATAGAAATTTTATCTGTTCAAATGAAAAAAATTGACCCACCAGAAAAAGTGATTAGCTCATTTAGGGATGTACAAAGTGCTCGTGCAGATAAGGAGCGTACTATAAACGAAGCATATGCTTACAGTAATGATATTATACCTCGTGCAAAAGGTGAAGCAATAAAGATAAAATTAGATGCAGAAGCATATGAGAACGAAATAATAAATGAAGCGAAAGGTAATGCAAATCGCTTTTTATCTCTTTATGAAGAATATAGACAAAATCCTTCTCTTGTTAAGAATCGTATTTATCTTGAAACTATGGAAAATATTTTTAGCAAGGTAGATAAATTTGTTATAACAGACGATCTGAAAGGTATGTTCTCTTATTTACCTCTTACAAATCTAGGAAAATAGTCATGAGTAGTAATATTAAAATTGTTTTTGCTTTTGTATTTGTTGCATTATTGATTGCATTATCTAATTCAATCTTTGTTGTTCAAGAAACAAAACAAGCAATAGTTATACAACTCGGTAAAGTCGTAAAAGATGTTAGGGACAGTGGTTTATATTTTAAATTGCCATTTATAAATAACGTAGAATTTCTTGATAAGAGAATTTTAGATCTAAGTCCTGATAAAACTCCAAGGGAAGTGATAACTGCAGATCAAAAGCGTATTATAGTAGATGCTTATGCAAAATATAAAATAATAGATCCTATCACTTTTTATCAGACTGTGAAAAATGAATCAGGGCTAGTTAGAAGATTATATCCTGTCATAGAAGCTCACATAAGGGAGAATATAGGAAGATTTTCATTAATTAGTTTATTGAATGAAAAGAGATCAGAAGTTATGCAATTAATTCAACGTGGAGTTTATTCTGAAGCTGGAAAATTTGGCATAGAGATAATAGATGTAAGAATTAAGAGAGCAGATCTACCAGAAGAAAATAGTTCTGCAATATTCCGCCGCATGCAAACTGAAAGAGAAAAGGAAGCAAAAGAAATTAGAGCAGAAGGAGAACAAGCTGGACAAGAAATTAGATCAAAAGCTGATAAATTAAAAAGGGGAATTGTCTCTAGTGCAGTAAAAGAATCACATGAAATAAGAGGCCGTGGTTATGCTGAAGCAACTAGAATCTATAATGAGGCATTCAAGGTTGATGAAGAGTTTTTTAACTTTTATCGCTCTATGAAAGCTTACAGTAAATCATTTGCTGAGGGTAATACTAAATTTGTGCTTTCACCAAATAATAATTTCTTAGATATTTTGAACAAGGGATGGAAATAGTTTATGAAAAGTAAAGCATTTATTTTATCTATATTTGCATATTTTTTAATTTCATTTTCTTCATATGCTAATCTGTTTGCAAAAACAGTTGCAGATCCTGTATGTAGTTGTAATAAAGGGCTTGCTGATATAGTGGAAGAACTTATTCCTGCAGTTGTAAATATTTCAAGTGAACAAATAATTAAACAAGAAAATAACAATAGAACTAAAATCCCTTTTACGCCAAGAAATAATTTCTTTGATGACTTTAGAGAATTTTTCGAGCATTTTGATCAATTTTTCGATAGAGCTCCTAGCATTAATAGAGAAGTGACGTTACTTGGGTCTGGATTTATTATAGATAAAAGTGGAACCATAGTAACCAACTATCACGTTATTAAAAATGCCCAAGATATTACAGTTACTATGAACGATAATACTTATTTCAAAGCAGAAGTTTTAGGCTATGATGCAAAAACTGATCTTGCTGTGCTTAAGATTAATTCTGATAAAGATCTTCCTTTTGTTGAATTTGGTAATTCTGATAAAGCAAGAGTTGGTGATACAGTTATTGCAATAGGCAACCCTTTTGGTTTAGGTGGCTCTGTAAGTACAGGAATTGTGTCTGCAAGATCTAGAGACATTAGTATTGGTACTATGAATGAATTTATTCAAACTGATGCTGCAATTAATAGAGGTAACTCAGGGGGACCACTATTTCATCTAAATGGAAAAGTTATAGGCATTAATACTGCTATTTATTCCCCATCTGAATCTGGCGGTAACGTGGGTATAGGCTTTGCTATACCATCTAATCTAGCTATTTCAATTATTGACACATTAAAAAGTGGTAAAAAAATAAAACATGGTTGGCTTGGCGTGCAAGTTCAGCCTATAACAAAAGAATTTGCTGAATCCTTGAGTTTAAAAGATATCAAAGGTGCATTAGTTGCAAGCATAGTAAAGGGCAGTCCTGCAGAGAAAGGAGGAATCAAAGTAGGTGATATACTATTAGAGTTTGACGGCAAAAAAATTGATAGAATGACGCAATTACCTCATATGGTTTCACGAACTGAGCCCGGAAAGAAAGTACAGGTTAAGTTACTTAGAAAAGGTAAAGAAGTCAATATCAAGGTTGCAATCGAGGAATCTACAAATGATGATTCAGGTAATAATCAAGAAGAAAATAAATCAACATCTAGTTATATAAGTGGTTTAACCGTTTCAAATTTGCCAAAAGAACTAAAAAACAATGCACCCACAAAGGGTGTAGTAGTTACTAGTGTAGATAGTAGTAGTAATTCTACACTACGTGTTATTAAGAAAGGTGATATAATTATTCAACTAGATGGAATCGATATTGAAAATACTAATGATTTTCAAAAACAAATTGATTCAGCAGTAAAAAAAGACGGCAAAGATTCAGTAATGCTGCTTATTTACCGCAACGGCAATCAATTTTTCACCTCAATCAAATTGAAGAAGTAGCTATTTATCTAGCTGGTCATGAAAAAATTGCTTGACAAATTTAACTAGCTTCTTTATCCTGAGGGTAAGGGTGTTTCTGTAGATTAATAAAATTTGTCCCTATACTGAAAACCTTTCCAACGAGGTTATGGAAGAACTAGATTTCAGTATCAAGCACTGGAACGATATCATCCATAAGATGAAAGAGCTGGAGTGGTAAGAAGTTCGATAATACAAAGCATTTTTATGCTCAGTTGTAAAAAAACAACTTTCTTTCACAAGTTAATTTATAACTAAATTAGTGTAAAATATAATTATATTTACTGATCATCAGTATTAATCAATAATTAATACCCATAAATTAATTATATCTAATCGCAAAGGGAGGTGGAGATGCGTTTTAAACTAGAAAAGGAAGATATTCCACAAAAAGATTGTAATAATAGAACTGGTCGTAGGATACCTGCACAAATAAGATTAAATAACAAAACAACATTTAGCCTGCCTAGTGTATCTTACATTATCATCGACAACAATATTGGCCTGAGTTTTCAAATTTGGGATTTGAAGCATGACGTGGCAAGTATACTAAACAACTTATCTGAATGGCCACAATTAAAGCTAGAAAGGGTAGGAAATGATTACAAATTCGCTTTAGTTACTACCTCTGATCAACCTTATTATTATTACTATGATGGCAAAAATACTATCATAGCTACTATTGATCGTATACCTCATGGTTACACAAATGGTTTACATGTTAAGGCATATAATCGTGAAAGCTGTAGTACTTATTATGAACTGCTAGAAAATAGGAAGGTTTTAATAGATCCAAAAGACATAATTAGTAGCGAAAATGTCAGTCTTATTTTGGAAGATCTTAAAAGTTCACCTGATAAAAGACTCAAAATAAAAATAGGAGACTATTTGTTTAAAGAATCAAGAAATATATACAAATTATATAGGAGCGCTCAGGTATATGATTCAATTGGTAGAAAAGTTGGCATATTGAATGATATCAATTCAGCATTTACTCGTATAAGCAATACATTCGAGTTATTCCCTTTTCATGAAATGGAGAGCTTGAACGCACAAGATACCTATTTTGCAGTAAAAAAGTTAGGCAATAGTTATGTTGGTTGCATATCGTATGAAAATAGCACATGCAAAAATTTTTATAATTTTAACCCTAATTCTTTTGGGTATGAGCACGACAATAGACCAGGTCCATATCCTTATTATTATAACTTAGAAAATTTTGATAACTTTTTGGAGGTTGATGTGAATATTCAAGAACATATAAATTTAGAAACAGAAATTGAACTTTTAAAACGCAGAATAGACAGATTAGAACGTACTGGTGTACAAGGTCCTAAAGGTGAGCCAGGTGAAAGGGGACAAAAAGGTGATAGAGGCTTCGATGGAGCGCCTGGTCCTCAAGGTAACAAGGGGGATACTGGATCGTCAGGTGCGCATGGATCAAAAGGTGATCAAGGACCTAAAGGAGAAAAAGGGAATCAAGGCACTAATGGAATAACTCCAAGTATTAGTCAAGTTGTTACCGAATTTTCTTCTAACAGAGCCCATCTATATCCTTTAGCAGCAGCTATAATGGAAGAAGATCAGAGTAATTCCATGGGATTTTCAGAAAGAATAGCACATCTTTTTGGTGAGCGTGTAAAGCGAGAAGATTCTTTAAAAGCGTTAGTTAAAGGCGTACAAGGTCCTCCAGGCCAAAAGGGCGAACCAGGTCGTAACGGTCAACGGGGGTTAAAGGGCGAACAAGGTCCCAAAGGTAATAAGGGTGACCGAGGTTTTCCTGGTCCAGAAGGTTCTAAAGGAAATACTGGCTCAAAAGGTGAGAAGGGAGATGCCTCAAGTGCTATAGAAATTGCAACTGAATTAGTTACCAGTAAAAAAGCTGAGCTAGGAGAAGCAGTTCTTAACGCAAATGGTATCAAAGGTGAAAATCTTGCAACTCAGATTGCCGGTAAAATTAATCTTAATTCGCAGGAACTTGTGAATAAAATTGATGTAGCAAAACTTACTGAAGGAGTAGTAAGTAAACTTTCTTTAGAGGAAGCAAAAAACATTATAAAAGATACTGTGAGTAAGATAACAAGCGATGCCACAAAGAAAAATAATCCCGATCCTATAGCCTTCCAAAAATATGAAAAATTTGCAGAAAAGCTTGCTAAACTACTTGTTGATAGAAGCAGTATGAGCGAGATAGAAGCTCACAATCTTATAAAAGGTAAGGTGAGCGATTGGGCACTTGCTAAGTATCTTCTGCTTCATAGTGATTTAAATAATCAGCCAAAGGCTCTAGAAATCGTGAAGCAAGAAATAGACAAGGAAAAATTAGTTGAGTATTTGCTTGAGTATGCCAAATTAAAAGGCGATGTGAATGCAGCAAAAACAATAGTTGAAAATATTGTTCATCAGTTCTTTGACACTCAAAAAGTAGGTGAATTAGGAAGAGCAGTACTAGAAGCAAAAGATGATCAAGATAAAAAAGTGCTGGTAAATGATCCAGTCTTACGTGAAGGAATAGCAGAAGAATTGAGACAAAATCCAGGAAAGATAAAAGGTCCCAAAGGAGATACTGGTTCTAAAGGTGATAAAGGAGATACCGGAACAGATGGATTGCCAGGTGCACAAGGTCCTAAGGGAGAGCCAGGCATAAAAGGTGAGCCAGGCATAAAAGGTGAGCCAGGTATAAATGGAACAAAGGGAGATATTGGTCCTAAAGGATTAGACGGAGCCATGGGAATAAAAGGTGATATGGGTGAGAAAGGAAAGATAGGTTCTAAAGGTGACAAAGGAGATACTGGGTCTAAAGGTGATAAAGGTAGAGATGCAAGTCCTGAAGAAGTTGCACAAAAATTAATTAATAATGGCACTATTGCTAATCAGGTGCTTGAATATCGTGACCAAGGCGGAGATTTAGTATTAGAGAAGCAAGTTGCAGGAAGAATTATTAGTAATCAAGATATTCAAACAGGAATAGCCATTGCATTAGCTGATAACAGAATGGAAGAGCTAGCAGATGTGTTACTAAGTGATTCTAATCATACATTAGTAGAAAACCTTGCAAATAATACCGAGCTAACACAAAGCATTGCAGAAGAACTAAGGAAAAATCCAGGAGAAGTCCAAGGTCCAAAGGGAGAAAAAGGAGATATAGGTCCTAAAGGATTAGACGGAGCCATGGGAATAAAAGGTGATATGGGTGAGAAAGGAGAGATAGGTTCCAAAGGTGACAAAGGAAAACCAGGCACGAATGGGCTGCAAGGTCCAGAAGGTCCTAAGGGAGAGCCAGGTATGAGGGGCTTCAATGGTACGCAAGGTCTTACAGGTAACAAGGGTGAGCCGGGTATAGAAGGATTAAAAGGAGATATAGGACCTCAAGGTATAAAAGGTGAGCCAGGTATAAATGGAACAAAGGGAGATATAGGTCCTAAAGGATTAGACGGAGCCATGGGAATAAAAGGTGATATGGGTGAGAAAGGAGAACCAGGTGCAAATGGATTGCAAGGTCCAGAAGGTCCTAAGGGAGAGCCAGGTCTGAGGGGCTTCAATGGTACGCAAGGTCTTACAGGTAACAAGGGTGAGCCGGGTATAGAAGGATTAAAAGGAGATATAGGACCTCAAGGTATAAAAGGTGAGTCAGGTATAAATGGAACAAAGGGAGATATAGGTCCTAAAGGATTAGACGGAGCCATGGGAATAAAAGGTGATATGGGTGAGAAAGGAGAACCAGGTGCAAATGGATTGCAAGGTCCAGAAGGTCCTAAGGGAGAGCCAGGTCTGAGGGGCTTCAATGGTACGCAAGGTCTTACAGGTAACAAGGGTGAGCCGGGTATAGAAGGATTAAAAGGAGATATAGGACCTCAAGGTATAAAAGGTGAGCCAGGTATAAATGGAACAAAGGGAGATATTGGTCCTAAAGGATTAGACGGAGCCATGGGAATAAAAGGTGATATGGGTGAGAAAGGAGAGATAGGTTCTAAAGGTGACAAAGGAGAACCAGGTGCGAATGGGTTGCAAGGACCTAAGGGAGAGATAGGTTTGCAAGGACCTAAAGGTCAAGTTGGTAGATCTGGTCTTAAGGGTATGCCAGGTCCACAAGGTCCAAAAGGAGATACCGGAGCTCCAGGTGCGAATGGATTGCCAGGTTCCAAGGGAGAAGATGGAATAGGTGCTACATTAGCTGATCAGTTTTTACGTGAGATAAGAAAAGCAAAAAATGAAACTCTGGATGCTAAAAAAGCAGCAGAGGCAGCTAAAAATGCTTCAGAAGGTTTTGCCAAACAAGCTAAAGATACGGAAGATAAGGTTAAAATACTACACAATCAAACAGTGAATCTTACAGGAGAAGCTGAAGATTCTGCTGATCAAGCACTTCAATCCGCAGAAAATGCGGAAGCATTGCATAGTAGCGTAAGAGATATGTTTTGTACAACAAATCCTGCAGATCAAGTTTGTAGTGCACGCAGAAGAAGGAGGGAAACTAAAAAATCATCAGTGACAAGCGGAGCAAGCAGACCAACTTCATTTATATCTCAAGTAATAAATTTCTTTTACCCTGCGGTAGGACAGGACAAATATAAAGTAAAAAATGAAATAGAGGAGCTTAATCGAGTGACAAAAATAATAGATGCAGTAGATATTGTAAAAAAATTGGGAATGTTCAAAAAAGTGTGTCAAACCGAAAAAAAAGTAATAAATTGATATAAAAAATGGAGGTTTGATATGAGTCAAGCAAATAGAACTACTGGTTTGGTAGATTATAAAGAATTAGAAACAAATATCCTGTCATCTATACGAGAAGGAAGACCATTGACAGGAAGAGATGGAGCATTAACACCGTTTATAAAAAGGCTGCTAGAGGCAAGTCTGGAAGGTGAAATAGAAAGCCACATGTCAGCTAAAAGTGAAGAAAATAACCGAAGAAATGGAAGGAATGCAAAAACTTTACGTACAAGTTCAGGCTCATTTGAACTATTAACACCAAGAGACAGAGAAGGAAGCTTTGAACCGCAAATAGTCAAAAAAAGGCAAACAAGCCTACATCCAGAACTTGAAGCAAAGGTCTTAAGTACATACGCCAGTGGCATGGGATACAGAGACATAGCTTCACACGTTGAGGAAATATATGACCATAAAATATCAGCAGCAGAGATATCCAATATTACTGATAAACTGCTACCAATAATCAATGAATGGCGCAGCCGTCCATTGCAATCAGTGTATCCAATAGTGTTCATGGATGGCATGTTTTTTAAGGTCAAGGAGGACGGACATTGCGTAAGTAAATGCATGTATAATATATTGGGTATAAATCAAAATGGCAGAAAAGAAGTATTAGGTTTTTATCTGGCTGAAAGTGAGGGAGCTAACTTCTGGTTGGGAGTTTTAAATGACCTCAAAGAAAGAGGAGTAGAAGATATTCTGATTGCATGTGTAGATGGGCTAAAAAGCTTTCCTGCAGCCATCAACAGTGTATTTCCCAGTGCAGAAGTGCAGCTATGTATAGTACACCAAATAAGAAATTCTCTGAAATATGTATCCAGTAAAGATGTAAAAGTTTTCATGAATGATCTGAAAAAAATATATCGTGCTTCAAGTAAAGAAATTGCTGAGAATTATCTGCTTGAGCTGGAAGAAAAATGGGGAGAAAAGTATCCTTTAGTTATAAAATCCTGGCAGAACAATTGGGAAAACTTATCCAGTTATTTTAAGTATTCTGGGCCAGTTAGGAAGCTGATTTACACCACTAATCCAATTGAGGGGTTGCATAGACAAATCAGGAAATTTACTAAAACTAAGGGTTCATTTACTAGTACAAATGCCTTGTACAAACAGGTATATTGTGCTATAAAAAAGGTAGAGCAAAGGTGGATTATGGCTCTCCCTAATTGGGCTTTAACTATGTCTCAACTTGATATTTTCTTTCCAGATAGATTGAAAATTGAGTTGAACTAAAAATGCGGCTTGACACACTTTTTTGAACGTTCCCTGCAATTAAAGAAAAGGGCTTCATAATTATATTAAGCAAATTATCGAAAAAAGAGCTCGGTTGCTCTTCATTTGTCGATACTCTATTTTGTGTAGGTTCTGCATAAGGAAGATGTCCATTATCAGCAGCTTCAATTTTTACATCACTTTCGGGAACGTTCAAAAAAGTGTGTCAAGCCGCATTTTTAGTTCAACTCAATTTTCAATCTATCTGGAAAGAAAATATCAAGTTGAGACATAGTTAAAGCCCAATTAGGGAGAGCCATAATCCACCTTTGCTCTACCTTTTTTATAGCACAATATACCTGTTTGTACAAGGCATTTGTACTAGTAAATGAACCCTTAGTTTTAGTAAATTTCCTGATTTGTCTATGCAACCCCTCAATTGGATTAGTGGTGTAAATCAGCTTCCTAACTGGCCCAGAATACTTAAAATAACTGGATAAGTTTTCCCAATTGTTCTGCCAGGATTTTATAACTAAAGGATACTTTTCTCCCCATTTTTCTTCCAGCTCAAGCAGATAATTCTCAGCAATTTCTTTACTTGAAGCACGATATATTTTTTTCAGATCATTCATGAAAACTTTTACATCTTTACTGGATACATATTTCAGAGAATTTCTTATTTGGTGTACTATACATAGCTGCACTTCTGCACTGGGAAATACACTGTTGATGGCTGCAGGAAAGCTTTTTAGCCCATCTACACATGCAATCAGAATATCTTCTACTCCTCTTTCTTTGAGGTCATTTAAAACTCCCAACCAGAAGTTAGCTCCCTCACTTTCAGCCAGATAAAAACCTAATACTTCTTTTCTGCCATTTTGATTTATACCCAATATATTATACATGCATTTACTTACGCAATGTCCGTCCTCCTTGACCTTAAAAAACATGCCATCCATGAACACTATTGGATACACTGATTGCAATGGACGGCTGCGCCATTCATTGATTATTGGTAGCAGTTTATCAGTAATATTGGATATCTCTGCTGCTGATATTTTATGGTCATATATTTCCTCAACGTGTGAAGCTATGTCTCTGTATCCCATGCCACTGGCGTATGTACTTAAGACCTTTGCTTCAAGTTCTGGATGTAGGCTTGTTTGCCTTTTTTTGACTATTTGCGGTTCAAAGCTTCCTTCTCTGTCTCTTGGTGTTAATAGTTCAAATGAGCCTGAACTTGTACGTAAAGTTTTTGCATTCCTTCCATTTCTTCGGTTATTTTCTTCACTTTTAGCTGACATGTGGCTTTCTATTTCACCTTCCAGACTTGCCTCTAGCAGCCTTTTTATAAACGGTGTTAATGCTCCATCTCTTCCTGTCAATGGTCTTCCTTCTCGTATAGATGACAGGATATTTGTTTCTAATTCTTTATAATCTACCAAACCAGTAGTTCTATTTGCTTGACTCATATCAAACCTCCATTTTTTATATCAATTTATTACTTTTTTTTCGGTTTGACACACTTTTTTGAACATTCCCTTTTAATCCAGTAGAACTGCAGTCAACCATTATCAATAAGTCATTACTTAATGATGAAAATCATAATGAGTTGTTGAAGTTCTTGTGTGTAGCTGCGAAAAAATCATTACCTGATTACAAACAAACTAGTAAATGTTTGGCTACTTTCAAAGATCATATGGAAAAAAGATTAAATGAGCAGCAAAGAGCTTTCGTTAATACTGAAAAAATAGTGGCAGATAATGAGCAGCCAAGGAGTTTTATGAGTTATGTCTCTCCTCCTAGTAGCCTAAGTGCCATTAATCAGCAAGTTGTTGGTTATTTAAGGTAATATCATGGAAAAACATATATTTAAAATAGAGGATAAAAATCCGCTCTATAAAAAATTGATTAAACTTCCTGCTGAATATTATATATTAAACAAAAATAGTAAGGTTATCAATTCACATATTGGTACAATTAAAGTAGAGGATATTAATGGTTTGAAGTTAAAGAAGCAGGGAGATAAAATATCTTTATATGAAGGAAACTTACCCCTGCAGGCAGAAAGATCTGATGAAAGTGGAAACTCTATTAAAGAGGATCTTATTGTAGAACAAGAAGCTATAATAAGTACAAATAGAAACAATATTATAGAAAAGCTTGAATCAAAACCTATCTTGATTTCGCTTTACAACATAAAAGATAGTCCTAACTTTGGCCTCAAATTGTCTGGTAGAGATATAACTGGAGTACTCAATTTTATCAATTTTAACGATGAAAATGACCCAGTACTACAAAAAATTCAAGAAGAAAAAGGTGGACTTTATTTTACAATAGAAGGTGATTATATCTATATATCAGATGAAGAAGGAAAATGTCTTCCAGTATGTGAAGATGGTAGTTGCTATAAGTATCAATACACAAAAAATGAGCATGATATATTAGAAATTAGTGAGATATCAACAATAATAAAAAACTTAACTAAAACTGAGCAATGCAGTGCACCAGCTAAGGCAGGGCAGAATTTTACTTTGCAAAAGGGAAAAGAATTATCGGATAATATCTATCAAGCAGATATCATGTTAAACGGTAAGCTTGTAGCTACTTTACCAAAAATAGGTTACTGCATGCTTGATGACCAATTGGTCATACATAATCACGTTACAGAAGAAGAGATAAAAATTCCTAGAAACTTTCATTATCTTAAAGTCGTTAAGTCTAGTAATAATGATGATTATAAATTAACATTTTGTAATTTCTTAGGTAATGAGTTTTTTGAACATAAAAAGTATGATTCTCAATACTCAAATGTTCCAGATGAATACCAGTATACAAGTTTAAACTATATGAAAAAGGGATATAAGCCAAATTTCTGCAAGTTGCTTAACGATAAACCATCTTTTTTTATTGCAAAAGGAACTACTAATCAAGATTCTTCAGGCCACTGCCCAGCTGATGTATTTGAATTAACAAAAAGTGAGAAAATGGCTACATTAATTGATCAATTTGGCTTTTTCAATAAAGAGGGTAAGTTTCAATATTGTGATTACCATACAAAAGCAGATTACGATGTTTATGATTCTTATAAAATTAATAAAGAGTACAAAACAACAGATGAATTTCTCTTCAATGATGACATAGTTCTTTATACTATTCCAGAGCTATCTTAACCACGCACAAAGTATATTATAATTGCTTTTTAAAAGTGAATTTAGTAGAATTCAAAGAAGTGTAAGGGTATATTTTTTTAGTATTTAATCTAAATAAAATTGTTCTCAGTTTAAAATCGATATAAGACAGTAAGATGAAAAAAATTGAAATCTCAGAATTACTCAAAAGAATTGCTATCTGTTTACTATGCATAGCAATTATGGTCTCTATTGCTCTTTTGTTTGCCTATATGCATACAATGTTTCTCAGTAAAGGATATGAGCTGGCTGCACATTATATTAGCGAAGCTATGCCTTCTGTGTTACTCACTGTTTTCTTTTTTATCGCTTGGTTTATATATGATCAAATATTTAGTAAAATGAAGGAAGTAGAGCTGCCTATAGAAATAGAATTAGCTAATTCAGATAATAAAACAACATTTGCTAATGTTATAATTGACGATTCCTTAAAACAACGATTGCAGATTATTTGCTGTAACCAAATGACAGAAGAAATGCGTGAGATGTTTGGAAGTGAAAGTATTAACTCACTAAAAGGTTATATACTGCACGGCCCTCCTGGAAATGGTAAAACACTTATCGCCCGCGCAATTGCAGGTGAATCAAATATGAATTTTATAAGTATCTCAGGTCCAGAACTTATTGGAGTATATATTGGTCATGGTGCACATGCTGTACGCGAGCTTTTTAAAGTAGCGAGAAAATATTCTCCTTGTATAGTATTCATAGATGAAATAGATGCAGTTGCCCAAAAAAGAAGTACCGCTAATAACTCAGCTTACCACTGTCGAGAGAGCTTAACACAGTTACTAACTGAAATAGATGGATTTAAGAGCAGAAAAGATATAATAGTAATTGGTGCAACTAACCTGGTCAATGAGATAGATCCAGCACTTATTAGGCCTGGACGCTTAGGTCAAAGGGTTCATATACCTAATCCAAATGTGGAAACGAGACAAAAGATATTGGAGCTTTATACCAAAAATACAAAAACTGATGGAAGGCTAAATATTCAAGATATTGCAGAAAAAACAGAAGGCTATTCTGGAGCTGAGTTAGAACAACTAGTTAATGAAGCAAAAATATACGCTGCTCTTGAAAGAAAGTCCAAGGTAGTGAGTAAGGAAGATTTCAACCACGCGTTTCAAAAGCTAAATCCAGTACAAGAAAGAGGGAGAATAACATTAGCTTCATGTCAGACACAGACGACAGAAGCCCATTTTGTACAATAAAAACTGGAAGTGTAGCAAGATGTGCCAAATTTCGTTATTGAAAATAAAATTTAAAACTTGCTATCATTTTGCCACTCGTTAGTACCACGGTGGTTTTGTAATAGAACGCAAGCTGCAAAAACTTAAGGAAAAAATGGTCAGTGCTTGACACTGGCATCTAGTTCTTTCTATCAAAAATGCTGTAAAGTGTTCACCAATTTAGTTGGATCCCAGTACTGGAATGATATTATGAAGACCTAGCAGTTTATGACGGTGTCATTCCAGCGCGTGGCGCTGGAATCTAGTTCTTATACCAATTCCCACTATGCAAAGAACAGATAGACAATAATGGGAAAGAAGTGATAATAAAGTAGATAAAATAGAGAGGTATAAATGGCATTAAGGTCAAAACTATTAGACGAAAAAGTTGTAAATTTGGCGAAAGAAATGTTAAAAAAGGTCAGAAATAACGCATATGTTTCAAAAAAGTTACAAGCGGTGATAGCAGGAAAAGAAAGTAGTATAAGCGCTGTGGCAAGAATATGTAAAATTTCAAGGACTGCTTTGACTGAATGGATAAAGCATCTAAAATTTGGTAGAGTAGAAAGATTATTTGCCCCGTCTCAGCGGCGAAGAAAAAGCAAATTAAAGAAAAATCAACGTGAGCAAATTGAAATATGGGTAGAAAGAAATCCAAATATTACTATTAAGGAAGTGCAGATAAAAATCTCAGAGGAATTTGGCCTAAACATTAGCAAATCAACAGTGCACCGTGAGATACAAAGGATGAAATTTTCTTATATAACACCGAGGCCAATGCACCATAAACAAGATAAAAACAAGCAAGAAGAGTTTAAAAAATACTTCAATAAAATAGTCAATTCCCACCCTGAAAAAGAGGTGTTTTTTTGATGAATCACGATTTGGAACTCATTCAAAAATCGGACACGGATGGTTTAAAAAAGGGGTCAGAACGCAGGTTAAAATGAAAATTGGTAGACAAAATTTCTATATCTACAGTGCGGTAAATCCAAGAAGTGGTAAGAAAATCAGCCTACTTGCTCCATATGTAAACACTGATTGTATGAATATATTTCTGGAGCAGATGTCGAAAGATTTAGGCACGAAAAAAGCCTTTCTTGTAATGGATTGTGCAAGTTGGCATAGATCAAAAAGTTTGAAATTTCAGGAAAACATTACCATTATATACTTGCCTCCTTATTCACCGGAACTGAATCCTGTTGAGAGGTTGTGGCAATATATCAAATACAATACTTTACGTAACAGAGTCTACGATACCATAGGCTTACTTGCAGATGTTCTGTGTAATTTTATTGTCAGTATTTCCAGCACTACTATTAAACGAGTTTGTAATGTTTCTTATTTGTTCGATTAGTAATGGAATTTGGTATTATTACCTGAGTCTTCTGGGTCCCAGTACTCGTATGACAAGAAAAGGGAGTATTGGTTTCAGCATTAGCCATGCATCTGGATCCCAGTATCAAGTACTGGGATGATAAGAGAAAGAGGACACTGGGATGAAATTATGAAGGCCGGGATAAACACTATGAGGACTGGAATGACATTATGAAGGCCTAGCAGTTTATGACGGTGTCATTCCAGTGTGGAATCCAGCTTTTTTGTAACTTCATTGAAAATATCGTATAGCTATTTGTTCACAATTAATTCTTCTGGATCCCAGTACTCGGATGACAAGAAAAGAAACACTGGTTTCAATATTTGCATGCATCTGAACAGATACAGATGGCTAAAATGTTGAAAAAAGCATATGCGTCAAAAGTTTAAAGCTCGCTACCCTAGACTTCTTTGACTTGTTAAGAAAGGTCTTTTTTCCCCAGATTCTATTGTCACATGCTGAAATGACATCTCTTGCTTCTTCATGTAATTATGCAAAAAGTCCTTTGAATTTTTACAGCTTGAAAAATCTTTATAAAATTTACTTTCTTTAAATGCTTTAACTTTCTCTTCATTATTTAGTGAGCCATGTTTAGAAAAATATTCATCTGTCGCTTGAATATATAAATTAATCAGCTCAGGAAAAGTGTAATCAGTTTTGTTGGAAGATTTTAAGCACGTAATTGGCAATTTATGTATATCTTTCTCAGCTTTTTTAGGATCAATATATTCATCATTTTTTCTTAATATTGTATACTGCTTGAAAAATTCTTCATATTC
Organism: Wolbachia endosymbiont (group B) of Protocalliphora azurea; assembly: GCF_947251865.1. Classification (NCBI taxonomy): domain Bacteria; kingdom Pseudomonadati; phylum Pseudomonadota; class Alphaproteobacteria; order Rickettsiales; family Anaplasmataceae; genus Wolbachia; species Wolbachia endosymbiont (group B) of Protocalliphora azurea. Next base: position 1,286,741 of record NZ_OX366394.1, read on the forward strand.
CTCAAAATCTTCAAATACTTCTTTTTTTTGGTAATCTTTTCTTCTACCGCTTTGATCTATTTTTTCTATTTCTGTTGCAAGTTGCGCTGGCTGTTTTATCGTTTTATCTCCCTCTCGATTAAAGTACATTGTATAAGGAGTAATTGAATTTACGATTTTATATGTCTTCCAGTGGCAGCCAAAAATCTTTAGTACCAATTTGATTATCGGAGCAAGAAAAATTTTTAATTTTGCTATGAATCCAAAATAATAAAGAGAAGCTTGTTTAAGTGAACTTGCAGCATTGCTAACGATGCATCTTAAATGTATATCCTTATACTTAAAATTTTTATGAACCTCTGCAGCCACATGTCCACCTAGGCAGTCTCCAAACAATATGATATCATCTGGCTTTATACCTTTTTCCAATAAGTTAGTTACAACTGCTATACCAGATTTAACTCTATTGCTACGTATCAATGAACTGTTTTTACTTAAACCAAGTCCAGGATAATTAAAAAGATGTACAGTTATCCCTTGCTCTGTGGCCCAATTCCAATTTTGGGAATAATCTTTACCAGGGCTTAACGCTCTATTTCCACCAATAAAGTATATCAGATGTTTTTCACCTCGATTATTGTTTTGATTTTTACCAAGAAGCGTAATTGTCTCTATTTTTATCCCGTTTTGAGTTTTTATAAATTCTCTCTCAGTTTGCTCTCTTGTTTCTTTCATATTTTAACTCTCACTATAATTATACAAAAAAATCTTAAAAAATCAACAAAATCTCAATTTTATGAACAATATAAACTTTTTAAAATTCATTGAATTATGCTTTCAAACGGTAGTGCCGGGGTGTGAGTATAATGATTATCAATATATAAAAGTCATAGCAGACAGGCTTGAAGCAGCAAGCGCTGGTGAAGCAAGAAGAATAATATTCAATATGCCGCCGCGTTCAATGAAGTCCATTTGTGTAAGTGTTGCATGGCCCGCATGGATACTCGGAAATCAGCCAACTGCAAGAATAATAGTTGCAAGTTATTCTCGGCTCCTCAGCGAAAAGCACTCACTCGATACAAGGTGCATAATGCAATCTGATTGGTATAGAGAGCTATTTCCGAAAGTAGAATTATGCAAAGATCAAAACACTAAATATAAATTTCAAACAGTGCAAAGAGGATGTAGGATTGCAACCTCAGTTGGGGGAACATTAACCGGTGAAGGTGGAGATTTCATTATCGTGGATGATCCACTAAGTCCCGCACAAGCTTTGAGCGAAACATTTAGAAAGCGTGCTGCAAACTGGTTTGATCAGGCTTTAGTAACCAGGCTCAACGACAGAAAAAAAGGAGTTATCGTTCTTGTGATGCACAGACTCCATTTAGCATCGAACAAAATGAATCTGTCAAACCAGGAAGAAACTCATCAATTTAAGTTTCTAGTAGTTTTAAGTATAGTTGTGAAGGAAGCGCCTCATGCAGTTATAACCGGAATCTTCACTGGTGCCATAAGTGCCCGTCGTTTAGCATGGTTTTGGAGGAACGGTCAAATCATTGATGGAGTCCTTAGACTACCTCGGTTAGGAGATTGTATTATATCAACCGTCCCAAGCTGAAGTGTTTCCCTGCTATAAATTATATGAAGGAGTTACCATGAAAAAAACAAAAAGTAAATTAGAAATAATGAACCCTAACGCAGCAGGAATAGATGTTGGTTCAGCTATACATTATGTGTGTGTGCCAGAAGGAAGTGATGAACAGCATATACAAAAATTTAGCTGTTTTACAGAGGATCTTCATAACATAGCAAAATGGCTAAAAAAGTGTGAAGTTACTACAGTAGCCATGGAGTCAACCGGAGTGTACTGGATTCCTTTGTTTCAAGTACTTGAATCATATGGACTTGAAGTAAAACTTGCAAATGCAAGACATGTAAAAAATGTACCTGGAAGAAAGTCAGATGTCCAGGACTGCCAATGGCTTCAACAACTACACAGTTATGGGTTAATCGAAGGATCATTTAGGCCAGATAATCAAATGTGTGTATTGCGTAGTTATGTGCGGCAACGTAAAAACTTAATTGAAAATGCTGCTACACATATTAATCGTATGCAAAAGGTGTTGGTACAAATGAATATTCATTTACATAAAGTAATAAGCGATATCACTGGCGTCACAGGAATGCAAATTATTAAAGCAATAGTAGAAGGTGAAAAGAATCCCGAGAAGCTAGCTGAATTCAGAAGTGTGAATATGAAGAACGATAAAGCTACTATAGCAAAAGCATTAACAGGCGATTATAGAGAAGAACATTTATTTGTACTGAAACAAGAATATACAGCATATACTTTTTTTCAAGAGCAAATAACTGAATGTGATAAAAGCATAGAAAATTACTATAAAACATTTGAAACAAAGTCCGATGAGAGTAAAGAGTTAGGTAAGGAAAAAAACAAGTCTAGAAAAGGCAGACCAAACTTCACCTTGCGTGAGAAATTGTATAGGATAACCGGAATAGATTTTACTAAAATTCCTGGATTTGATATACTAACTGTACAAACTATTATTTCAGAAGTTGGCATTAACCATAATAAGTGGCAATCAGAAAAGCACTTTACTTCATGGTTAGGACTTAGCCCTGCTAACAAGATCACAGGAGAAAAAGTATTTGGGACAAAAACTCGTAAAGTCATTAATCGCGCTACAAATGCCCTGCGAATGGCTGCTTATGCTGTGGGAAATAGCAAAAGTGCATTAGGTGCATATTGTAGGAGATTAAAAAGACGGCTAGGAGCAATAAAAGCAATTACTGCCACAGCAAGAAAATTAGCATGTATTTTTTACCAAATGTTGAAATATGGACAAGAGTATGTGGAAAAAGGAATGAGTTATTATGAAACACGCTACAAAGAGAAAATTGTGAAAAATTTGATCAAAAAAGCGCAGGAGTTTGGCTACACACTAGTTCAACAAGAAGAGTTGATTAATGGAGTTTCTTATACCAAATTCCATTACTAATCGAACAAATAAGAAACATTACAAACTCGTTTAATAGTAGTGCTGGAAATACTGACAATAAAATTACACAGAACATCTGCAAGTAAGCCTATGGTATCGTAGACTCTGTTACGTAAAGTATTGTATTTGATATATTGCCACAACCTCTCAACAGGATTCAGTTCCGGTGAATAAGGAGGCAAGTATATAATGGTAATGTTTTCCTGAAATTTCAAACTTTTTGATCTATGCCAACTTGCACAATCCATTACAAGAAAGGCTTTTTTCGTGCCTAAATCTTTCGACATCTGCTCCAGAAATATATTCATACAATCAGTGTTTACATATGGAGCAAGTAGGCTGATTTTCTTACCACTTCTTGGATTTACCGCACTGTAGATATAGAAATTTTGTCTACCAATTTTCATTTTAACCTGCGTTCTGACCCCTTTTTTAAACCATCCGTGTCCGATTTTTGAATGAGTTCCAAATCGTGATTCATCAAAAAAACACCTCTTTTTCAGGGTGGGAATTGACTATTTTATTGAAGTATTTTTTAAACTCTTCTTGCTTGTTTTTATCTTGTTTATGGTGCATTGGCCTCGGTGTTATATAAGAAAATTTCATCCTTTGTATCTCACGGTGCACTGTTGATTTGCTAATGTTTAGGCCAAATTCCTCTGAGATTTTTATCTGCACTTCCTTAATAGTAATATTTGGATTTCTTTCTACCCATATTTCAATTTGCTCACGTTGATTTTTCTTTAATTTGCTTTTTCTTCGCCGCTGAGACGGGGCAAATAATCTTTCTACTCTACCAAATTTTAGATGCTTTATCCATTCAGTCAAAGCAGTCCTTGAAATTTTACATATTCTTGCCACAGCGCTTATACTACTTTCTTTTCCTGCTATCACCGCTTGTAACTTTTTTGAAACATATGCGTTATTTCTGACCTTTTTTAACATTTCTTTCGCCAAATTTACAACTTTTTCGTCTAATAGTTTTGACCTTAATGCCATTTATACCTCTCTATTTTATCTACTTTATTATCACTTCTTTCCCATTATTGTCTATCTGTTCTTTGCATAGTGGGAATTGGTATTAGGAGAAGATTTAACTGGTCACCTCCTCTGTAAACCAAGAAACATATGGCATCATGTCTGTTTACCAATAATAGCTGAAGATAAGGAGATTATTTATTCAGTTAATAATCATATTCCAGAGCATGAACAGGAAATATACTCAAGAAAAGAAGGTCAATTGTTGTATTCCCTAACTGAAGGAAAAGAAGAAATTGAGATGATAAAAGCTGAACTTGGGAGTTATGGTTTTGCTGCTCAATACCAACAAAACCCTCTACCACTTTCAAGTGCTATAATTAAACGAGAGTGGTTGAAGCGCTATAAAAATTTTCCTGATAGCCTCTTGCATGTAACACAAAGTTGGGATACTGCAATTTCAACAAACAATACAAGTGACTTTAGTGTCTGCACTACCTGGACAAAAGTAGATAATACATTCTATTTACTCGATGTATATCGCGCAAAACTTGAATATCCAAAACTTAAAGAGAAAGTTCTGTCGCTGGCTGCAAGGTGGAAGCCACACGCAATTTTAATCGAAGCAAAAGCAAGCGGTCAGCAATTGGTTCAGGAGCTCAGGAAAAACAGTGATTTACCTATTATTCAAATAGTACCACATGATGACAAATTAACTCGATTTCACCGAATTGTCCCAATTATAGAATCTGAGCGGGTTTTTCTCCCTAACCAAGCAGTATGGCTTAGCGACTTTGAGTATGAGATTTTAATGTTTCCAGAAATCCGTCACGACGATCAAGTAGACAGTACCGTGCAATATCTTCAGTGGGTGAGAAATAATATTGCTAGAGTGGTAGCTATACGTTCATTGTAGCTTGAAAAGGTTCCTCGGAATTGTGTATAATTTTTTTAACTGAGTTTTATCCATTTTCTGAATGATATTTTAGGGTTTATTGAAATAAATACTACGCAAAAATTCTATCTCTGGGTGCTTAGATGAATATCTTTATATTAGACGAAAATCCTGTAACTGCAGCACAAATGTTATGCGATAAGCACATAGTAAAAATGCCGCTAGAAACTGCTCAATTGCTTAGCAGTGTTTTTTCAATAGCATTAAAAGAGCCAAATCCTTTAGTCAGCATTACAAACCAGAATATAGAAGTTCCATATAAACTTACTCACAAAAACCATCCTTGTTCTTTATGGGCTAGACAATCAAAAGGAAACTTTGATTGGTTAATAAAACATGGAAAAGAATTGTGTATAGAATATAGCTTGCGATACAAAAGAACGCATAAATCCGAAGAAGTTATAGATTGGTGCGATAATAACAAGGATTTGCTAATATTTCGATCAGCTGATATACAAGCTTTTACACAAGCGTTACCTGATCGATATAAATGTAATAACCCAATAGAAGCATATAGAGAATATTACCTAAAAGAAAAGATGAGATTTGCTAAGTGGGAAAAAGGTAGAGAAGCACCAGATTGGTTGCTAGACAAAATGCTATAGGTTATAAAATTATCCAAACCGATCATAAAAAAGGTAGAATTGAAGTTGCAAAAGCAATGCTGGCTGATAATGTTGATGTTTATCAAGTTTATTGATCTTTCTATTTGTGAGATTAAAGAATTCAGTAAACTGTTATTCCCAGTATATGGTAGGCTACTTGCACTATAGAGTGTCATGTACACATCTGTACTAACAAGCAGAGGTAAATCTAAGTCAGTTTAGATATAACATTTACTTTAAAAAACTTTATTTTACGCTGATATTCTAGCGCTTTTCTGTGGTATTTTGTTGGGGTATAATTTGCAAAACTATCTTCCTTATAGGTTAAAAAATTACACTGCTTTATATGTAACTCTATCCACTCTGCATAATCCTGATGATCAGTTGCAATAAATATTTCACCTGTGACAAGTATTTTTTTTGCTAATAAATTTAAAAATTCCGTATTAATTAACCGTCTTTTGTTGTGACTTCTTTTTGGCCATGGATCTGGAAAGAGAATAAAGAATTTTTCAACACTGTTGTCAGGAAAATTGGCAATTAATTCTCTTGCATCTTCTGTCCATATTAAAATATTTTTTATGCTGTGTGCTTCTATGCTTTTTAGCAAGGAAGAGACCCCCTTTAAATAAGGCTCACATCCTATAAATAATAGATCAGATTCATTGAATGCCTGATAGAGCATATTTTCACCATTACCGAAACCTATTTCTACTCGTATTCTTTTTTGTAAGTCTACGATCTTTTTTATAGATTCCTTGCTGTTTTTAATAGAATACTTCTCCAAAACATTCAACTTCAACCTAGATCTTCTGGAAAATGACCTAATCCAATTATTATTCCTAGATAACATATCTTACATAACTTAATCTTTTATAGCTTAAACAATTCTCGAAATGAATTAATGAGAATTTACTTGTCACTAATTATTAATATTATATAATATATGAGTTCTAATGAAGTTAAAATTAAAAGGTATGGAAAGTACAGTTGCTATCAAGAGGCTATCATCAAATAGGTTCATAGAAGAGATATTTCAAGATCAATTTGATAATCAAGACAATGACTTTTGTGAAGATTCTTTTGCTAACAAAATCAAAGAAGGAGATGTGGTAGAAGGTATAATCACAAGAAGAAATTCTAATGATATTGTGGTTGATGTTGGTTTAAAGTCAGACGGAAGAATTCTGATTAAGGAGCTCAGTTGTAATGATGATATCACTGTTGGCTCGAAAATTAGAGTTTATGTTGAAAGAATTGAAGATTACCATGGTAATGTTGTTCTTAGTCGTGAGAAAGCAATCAGAGACGAAAAATGGAATAAATTGGAAGAAAGCGCAATTACAAAAGATGAAGTAACAGGAATCATTAAACGCTCAATTAAATGCGGTTTTATTGTTGATCTTGGTGATGGAATAAGTGCGTTTTTACCTCTGAGTCATGTGGATTTGAAGCAAATAAAAGATGCTAATCACCTTATTGAAACTGAACAAAAATTCATCGTTCTTAAAATGGATAAGAAGCAGGGGAATATTGTAGTATCAAGAAAGCTGGTATTAGAGAAGTTGCATGCTGGTGAAAAAATTAAGTTTTTAGAATCTTTAAATGAAGGTGATGTAGTAGAAGGCAAAATAAAAAGCATCACTCACTACGGTGCATTTGTTGGCATTCATGAATCAGATACAGTGGGAGTTATAGATGGACTGCTACATATTACAGATATCTCTTGGAGTAATGTAAGTCATCCATCTGCAATTTTTTCTTGTGGTCAGCATATAAAAACTAAAATTATAAAAATAGATAGAGAAAATGGAAAAATCTCCCTGGGTGTAAAACAATTAGGAGACAATCCTTGGCAAGATCTAGAGTCAAAATGCCCAATTAACAGCGTACACAAAGGATGCGTAACGGGTATAAAAGATTGTGGATTCATTGTTGAGATTAAACCTGGGATTGCGGGTTTGGTACACTCATCAGAAATAACTTGGAGCAAGAGTAATTTACCAATTAGTAGTTTTGTAACAATAGGACAAAAAGTGGATGTAAAAATTCTCGGTATTGACATTATTAAAAATAAGATGAGTTTAAGCACAAAAAGGTGCGTAGAGAATCCTTGGCAAGTATTTATTGATAAATATCCTCTTGGTTCTATTGTTTCTGGTAAAGTTAAAAGCAACAATGGTTCACAAATATCTGTGACTTTTGATAATTCTGAGATATCTGAGGACGTAGAAGGAACAATTTATATGCAAAATCTAAGTTGGTCGAAAAACAATTCAGATGAGATAAAAAAGTATAATGTAGGTGATGAAATAGAAGCAAAAGTGATAAGGGCTAACGTAGATCGGACAAGAATTTATCTTGGAGTAAAACAAATAGAGTATGATCCTCTTGAAGAACTGATAGAGAAAGTTAAAGTAGGGGATAAAATTCAGGTTACTGTAAGTAAGAGAGAGGAAAATGGTCTAATCGTTGAAATTGAGAACAATGTAACCCTTTTAGTAGATCAAGAGCATTTACCAGAAAATAAAAAGTTTTCTATATCAGAAAAAATACAAGTTGAAGTAGTAGGTGTTGAAAAATATAATATAATATTATCTGCCAAATAACTTCTTGTGCTTCATATAAATGGCAACGAAATCTGATATAATAGCAAAAGTGGCAAAAAAAAACCTTTTGTTAGATAAGGTTATTATAGCAGCCATAGTTGATAGTTTTTTTCGAGTGTTTTCAAACACGTTAAAATATCATAATAGAGTTGAAATCAGGGGGTTTGGTTCTTTTTCAATTAGAAGCTATAACTTGAAAGAAGCAAGTAATTTGACGTCACAGAAGGTTGCAAAACATCAATACTTTAAAACTTATTTTCGTAGCAGTAAAAAGTTATCCCTCTTGATAAATGAATGAAAATCTATATTGTAAATTTGAAAGTTGTACAATATAGCATCATATGCAAGTAGTAGAAATAGTTATACATAATAACACATATAAAATATCTTGCGAAAGTAAAAAGAAGGACCATTTATTACAACTTGCTAATAGCTTCAACAAGCTAGTTAGCTCCATATCTCAAAGAACTGGAGGTAAGGGCTCAGATGCATTAAATTTCTTACTTGCAGCATTGACTCTCGAAGACAAAATTTTAGAATTAACAAAGCGATTAGACGAAATAAATCAAGAATGCAAAAAGTATAAGGAGGAAAAAAGAGTAGAATATGCTGAAGTATTAGATAGGGTAAACAAGATTATTGGGTGCATAAGTGATTAAAGGAAGCAATCAAATCGACTACCTCACTACTCAAATCAGGGGGGAGAAGTCTCTTACGAGTTATGTAACAATATAATTCGCAATCATCAAGATCAACTATTTTTTCGTATTCAATTAGTTCACTTAAGGAAAATTTATCAAGATATTTCAATGCAAAATGCCCTAAAAGTATATCAGTTTCTTTACAACCCCTATGCCAACTCCTATACATCAGTTTTCTTCTTAATAAGGAGATATCTATCATTGTCATTAAACTTTTTTTTAATTTAAAGACTAAACTAAATACTTGTCAAGCAAGGCGCATTTTAATATACTCAACGTTTGATTAAGATTTAAAACATAGGTGGAATTAATTTCTCATCAACTTAGCGCTGGAATATATTATTTTTTATCGTTTTCTTTAATAATTTCTATCATAGTATTCGTGCATGAATGTGGGCATTATATTGTCGCTAAAGCATGCAAGGTTAAAGTTGAATCTTTTTCTATAGGCTTTGGTCCTGAAATTTTTGGTTTTAACGACAAGTCTGGAACTAGATGGAAATTAAGTGCCTTTCCATTGGGTGGTTACGTTAAAATGTTAGGGGATACTAATGCAGCAAGCGTTCCTGTTGATCAACAAAAATTAACTGAAGAAGAAAAATTATACTCATTCCATACAAAACCTCGATATCAAAAAGCAGCAATAGTTTTTGCAGGGCCTTTTGCAAACATGATATTTACCGTTATAGCCTTCACAATATTTTTCAGCGTGGCAGGTTATTATCGTACTCCACCAGTAATTGGTAATGTAATTGAAGAAAGTGCAGCAAAGCAAGCTGGCCTATTACCAGGTGACACTATTACACAGATCAATGAGTACAAAATAAAATACTTTGAAGATATTTCACGCGTGATAATGTCCAACCCTGAAACAAGAATAGAAATTAAGTATAGCAGAAATAACGAAGAGTACAGAACTATTCTAACTCCGTTTACAGTTGAGGATAGAGATGTCTTTGGTAACATAATAGAAAGAAAAACTATAGGAATTACCTCAATTAATATGATAGGGTTAAAACAGTCATCTTTTCTTGGAGCTGCTAGCCTATCAGTGAATGAAACCTACCACACTATGTGTTTAACAATCAAAGCACTCTTTCAAATTGTTGTTGGTAAAAGGAGTATAAATGAAATAGGTGGGCCAATAAAAATTGCAAAATATTCAGGGCAATCAGCTAAAAAGGGACTTATTATGGTTCTATATTTTATGGCAATTATTTCAGCGAATTTAGCTGCAATTAACTTGCTGCCAATACCACTACTAGATGGTGGGCATTTATTTCATTATATTATAGAAGCAGTTATACGTAGAGATTTGAGTTTGAAATATCAAAAATATGCAGCCACTTTTGGTGCTACCATACTGTTTTTGTTGATGGCAGTTGCAATCACAAATGATATTAGGCATCTTTTTTAAGATACATATGAAAAAGTTATTTCACATACTAATAATAATATTTATTTCTTTTCCCACTCTACTTGTTGCTCTAGAAAATAAGGAAAAAGTACAGATAAAAAATATTAAGTATATTGGCAATGAGCGAGTAAGTGATCAAACAATAAGGTTTTATACAAAATTAGAACCAGGTAATCATATAAATGATGATGATGTAGATTCAGTTATAAAAGATTTATATAAAACAAAGTTATTTGCTAGTATTAACGCCTATATCGATGATGAAAAAAACTTAGTAGTAAAAATTCATGAGAATCCATTGATTAACAAAGTAATATTGAAAGGCAATAAGTTATTTAACAGTAAAGAGTTGCTAAATAACGTTATCCAGTCAAAATCACTAACTATTTTCACTGAAACAAAATTACAAAACGATTTAATAAATCTAGCTACTCTTTATAGGAACAGTGGTAAAATTGGTGTTAAAATTGCATATGAGCTAGATAAGCTTGGTAGCAATAGGATAAACCTAATTTTTAAGATAAAAGAAGGAAGAACTTCTAAAATTAAGGGTTTACGATTTATAGGTAATAAAAACTTTTCAGCAAATGAGTTAGAGCAAGTTATCAAAAGGCATAGCAATGATATATTTAGTAAGTTATTTAGAGCCATTTTTAAAAGCGGAACTCATTATTCACCTCAATATCTACTGATTAACACAGAACTGCTTGATCGCTTCTATTCATCTAAGGGATATATTCAAAATAATATCCAACCAATTGTTGAGGTTGATAATAATAACCAAATAGAGTTAACTTTTTTGATTGATGAAAAGCAGCAATACTTATTTGGAAATAATGAAGTTGATATTGAAACTGAGATTCAGGATTTAAGTTTAAGGGAAGAAATATTAGAATTTATCAAAGAGGAAAATAATCAAATATTTAATAGAGTTAAAATTAACAATACAGCAGAAAAAATAAGTAAACATTTAAGCGAAAAAGGATATATATTTGCAAAAGTTAATCCAGAATATACACAACATAACAATATTGTGGATGTAACTTACAAAGTGCTACCAGGTAAAAAGATTTATATAAACCAAATTACTATTGATGGCAATGACCGCACTTTAGATAAAGTAATTAGAAGAAAACTTAGCATGGCAGAAGGTGACGCATATAACACATCTGAGATCCAAAAATCACGTAGAAAATTGATATATAGTGATTTCTTTGAAACAGTAAAAATAAATAGTTATACAGTGGATGACAATGCAGTGAATCTTGATTTAAATGTTAAAGAAAAAAGAACTGCCTCGTTATCTTTAACAGGTGGTATGTCTCTTCCTGGTGGAGTATTTGTTAAAACCGATTTCACAGATCGTAATTTATTTGGTAGTGGTAAAGAAGTATCTTTTGCTCTTGAAAAAAGTCAATATGTTCTTTCTACTAGTATAGACGCTGTTGAAAATAATTTTAACGACTCTGATACTTCACTAGGCATGGGTGTTTTTTATGAAAAACAAGACAAACCAAACACTACTTTCGATACCTGCAACTGGGGAGGAATAGCAAAAGTATCATATAAAATCTCAGAAAATCTAACCAATTCCTTTCAATATTCTTATAAGTATAATCACATACACATGGACAATAAGGGTGGAAAAGATGAGGATATCTCTGAGATAATAAGAGATCAAGAAGGTGAGTATCAGGTTTCATCAGTGGGATATACGTTATCATACAATAAACTGGATAACCTCTATACTCCTAAAGAGGGATATTTATTGCGCTTAAATCAGGATATTTCAGGATTGGGAGGAAATGTAAATTTCCTAAAATCTGAATTCTTATCTTTTTATACACATCCTATATTAAGCAAAATTGATGATGATATAACACTGCGCTTTAAAGTAGCAGCAGGTCATATTTTTTCTTATACCGATGAAGATCTAAACATTGGCCAGCACTTTTTTAAAGGGGGTAATGAGATTAGAGGATTTGACCTTTCCGGCATTGGACCAAGAGCAGAAGACAAAAATCAAAGCTCATTGGGAGGCAAAACTTATTTTAATTTAACACAGCAAGTAGATTTTCCACTATCTAAATTATACGACTATGCTGGTATCAAAGGCTCACTATTTGTTGACTATGCAACACTTTTTGGTTTAGATGAAAAGAAGAGATATAGTGGGAAATATTACGATAGTAAGCTTATAAGAGTATCACCAGGTTTTGGCTTTTCAATGCCTTCTCCTTTTGGTAGAATTAGATTAGATTTTGGGTTTCCTTTAGTAAAGGAAGCTTATGACATAATACCATCGACAAACGTTAAAATTTCTATTGAAGCGGGGATTTAAATGAAATATATACAGTTATTTACATCAGTTATTGCCTTAATTATTTCCTTATTTGTGGGGTATAAGTTTGTAGGGTATCAACCTCAGAGCACGCTTAATACAAAGGCTGCCATTATTGATAGTGATAAGGTTATCAATGAATCTCTGGCTCTGCAAAATATACAACAACAAATAAAGGAGCAGAATTCTAGATTACAGAAGGAATTTGAAAATGAGTTAGAAAAATTTAAGCCATCGAAAGAAGAATTTGACCTTTTGTCAGAAGAAGCAAAAAAAGAAAAGACAGAACAATTTAGTAAGCATACTGTAAGTGTTAGGGATAATTACGCTAAGAAAATGTCACATTTAGAAGAAAATTATAGAGAAGCAGTAGAAAGTGTCTTTAACAAGATAAAAGAAGTTGCTAAAAGAACAGCAGAAAAAAACAACATAGATTTGGTACTATTTATTTCAAAAAAGAATCAAGTTTTATACTCTATGGATGAAGTAGATTTATCGGATGTAGTATTAAAAAATGTAAACAAGGAAATACCCGAATTTGCTTTGCAAAACATTGAATAGACTTATGCAATGTAATATCAATGATATTATAAAAATACTACCACATTCTTATCCTTTTCTCTTAGTAGATAGGGTCATAGAATGCGATCCTGGTATGAGTATAAAAGCAATTAAAAACGTGACTTTCAACGAGCAATTTTTTATTGGTCATTTTCCTGGCCATCCGATAATGCCAGGAGTTTTGATAATTGAGTCTTTAGCTCAAGCATCTGCTATATGTGTTCTCGGTAAAAAAACAGTAGAAAATAAAGTTGTATACTTTATGTCCATTGAAAACGCAAAATTCAGAAAGCCAGTCACTCCAGGAGATACCTTAATTCTTCAATCTAACTTTGAAGGTTTGCGTTTAGGTGTATACAAATTTAAGTGTGTTGCATCTGTTGGAAAAGAAGAGGTTGCAGGAGCAACAATCTTAGCAAAACTGCAAGATAAATAAAATCTTCATCTATAAGAAACAGTATGTACACTGTATAGTATAAAGATGCAACTGAATTTCAAAGTCTCATTTTCAAACTTATACACTCGTAATGAATTAATAAAGTTAGATAAGGCGTTTTTGGATTACATAAAATCGTGCGATGAAAGCTTGTTTTATTCATTAGTTGAAGCAAGAGAAAAAGCAGCTTCTTCTTCGATGTCATCCCAGTGTTCATCCCAGTGCTTGACACTGGGATCCAGAAAACAAGAAGGATGGATTCCAGCTTGGATGAAAGATGGTTGTAATAGCCAGTTAATAATGGATCTCTCACATTTACTTGATGAATTTATTGCAAAATTTTTCAATATTGAAAAAGAAGTAGAAGAGTTAAAGGAAAAACACAATGACTTTGCTGTAATATACAGATGCAAAAGATTATTTGTTCAGCGTTATGCATTGAAGAAATACACTGATGTAGCAAATATTGATTATGTCACTAACAAATTAAATAGTTTCATTACTTTACCGACAACAGAAAAAAACTTTTCTGAGCAGGTAATGAGTTGGCTTGAAAATAAAGAGGATCACAAAGAAGAAATAGAACTTGCGGCTCAATATGCAGTTTGGAGAGTAAAAAATAAACAGAGTATACTATTTAGCATACATAAGAAAATTGATTACGAAAATCTCGTATCATTCTTGAAAAAAGAAGTAGACGAGGTTGAGGTTCTGTATTCAAATGAGGTGAAAAGAAGATATGGTTTTGATCTAACAAGCAAAAAGGTGAGTTTGAATAAAGCACTAGATAATGCTCACTACTGCATATTTTGTCATAAGCAAAGTAAGGACAGCTGCTCAAAGGGGCTAATCAATGATGACAACACTTTCAAAAAGTCTCCACTTAGAGTTGAGCTGCACGGCTGCCCACTAGAGCAGAAAATATCAGAAATGAATTTGGTAAAAAGCGAAGGATATAGCATAGCAAGTCTTGCAATTGTGATGATAGATAACCCATTATGTGCAGCTACTGGGAATAGAATATGCAATGATTGCATAAACTCATGCATATATCAGAAACAAGAGCCTGTAAATGTGCCAGTGGTTGAAACAAGGATTTTGGACGACGTACTCAATTTGCCGTACGGATTTGAAATATATTCTCTGCTTAGCCGTTGGAATCCTTTAAATTTTCAGCGTCCATTGCCAAAAGAAAATACTGGAAAAAACGTTCTAGTTGTAGGACTTGGTCCTGCGGGTTTTAATTTAGCTCATCATTTATTAAACGATGGGCATAACGTTATCGCCATTGATGGACTAAAGATTGAACCTTTGATCGATAATTTTCAGCTAATTAAAGATTTCAAACACGAAAAATTGAGTGAACGCATGGCAGATGGGTTTGGTGGGGTGGCAGAATATGGCATTACTTCCCGATGGGATAAAAATTACTTAAAGATTATTAGATTACTACTGGAAAGGCGTGAGAATTTCGCACTTTATGGAGGCATTCGTTTTGATGGCACGATTAATGTTGATGATGCCTTCAACTTGGGTTTTGATCACATCGCACTAGCACTTGGCTCTGGCAAGCCACGAATGATCAAAATAAAGAATATGCTGGCTCGCGGAGTGCGCATGGCATCTGATTTTCTGATGTCATTACAACTTACCGGTGCTCTTAAGTTCGACT
This sequence comes from Wolbachia endosymbiont (group B) of Protocalliphora azurea, assembly GCF_947251865.1. Taxonomy (NCBI): domain Bacteria; kingdom Pseudomonadati; phylum Pseudomonadota; class Alphaproteobacteria; order Rickettsiales; family Anaplasmataceae; genus Wolbachia; species Wolbachia endosymbiont (group B) of Protocalliphora azurea. The sequence goes on from NZ_OX366394.1 coordinate 1,302,015, forward strand.
CCATAGCAAATCTGCAAGTTCGCATGCCGATAGTTGTCATAGGTGCAGGACTCACTGCAATTGATACTGCCACTGAAGCTTTAGCATATTATCCAATTCAAGTAGAAAAATTTCTTCTTCGTTATGAGATATTAGTTGATAAGTATGGAAAGAAATATGTTGAAAAAGATTGGACGGAAGAAGAATATGAAATTGCAAATGAGCTTATATCGCACGCAAAATTGATCCAAGCAGAGCAAGAGTTAGCAAAAAAAGAGAATAGAGAAGCAAAAATATTGGAACTAACTAAGAGCTTCGGGGGAGTGAAAATTATATACAGAAAAGAGCTAAAAGATTCACCGAGCTATCGATTAAATAGCGAAGAGGTGCAAAATGCATTGTCAGAAGGAATCTACTTCATTGAAAACTTAGAGCCTATTGAAATTGTTACAGACAAATATAATCATGCTGAGTTGATAAAACTGATTGATACAAAATCCCACGAAATTAAATGTATCAAAGCACGCTCTATTCTCATAGCAGCAGGCACTGAACCAAACACGGCTATTGCAACAGAAGATAAAAAGCATTTTCAACTAAGTAATGGATATTTTATTCATTTAAACTCATTAGGAAAAGAAATAGATCCAGTATTTTCTCCTAAGATGCAGGATAAAGACAGGATATTGGTATATAAGCAAGACAATAAAACAATTAGCTTTTTTGGTGATCTTCACCCTTCGTATAGCGGCAGCGTCGTGAAAGCTATGGCAAGTGCTAAGAACGGCTACCCTATCATTTCTCAGCTTTTGAATAGAGTTAGCTTCATTTCTCCCACTCCAGCTAGAATCTCGGAGTCATATGCACACTTGTATGAATGTTGTAATGTAAGAGTAACTTTCACCAAAAAAGATGTCATTCCAGTGCCCAGACACTGGGATCCAGAAAACTTAATTTTGAATGAGTACATCAGATGGTTGTATAGTCAGAACTGGATTCCAGTGTCAGCTACTTGCATAACACCACCTACTATGCGAATTACCTACAAATTGCAGCATTTGTACACTAAAGCGTCACGCGCTGGAATAATATCAGAACACCTGGCTAACGAAAAATTTTTTAATAGAATCAAAGAGCAATTCACCGCAAAGATTATAAAAATTCAATATTTAACTGACAAAGTTGTGGAAATAGTGATCAAAGCACCACTTGCGGCAAAAAATTTTAAACCCGGACAATTCTTTAGGTTGCAAAATTTTGCAATCAATAGCAGAAAAGTCAATAATACAACCCTTGCTATGGAAGGTATAGCTGTAACCGGCACTGAAGTAGACAAAAAAAAAGGAATTATTTCCACTATTGTGCTTGAAACTGGCGGTTCCACTAATTTATGTAAATGTTTTAAAGAAGGTGAACAAGTAATTCTTATGGGTCCAACTGGCAGCCCTACTGAGGTTTACTAAGTCTGGATATTAAAGTGATGCCAAATTTTATTTCAAAAAGTAAATAATTTACTAACGCTCGTGCACAAATTAAAAATAAATTATGCACGAGTGTAGCACTGTGAATTAGGAGTGCTATATTAAAGCTTACCTCACTATTAAAGCTATCGGTCAGATTAGATTAAAAACCTAATCTGACCGGTTTCTCTATAACCTTCTAAACCCTGATATAATTATATGGTAATTAGCTTAACTAGTGGTTAATATGCAAATTGATTTTATTTGTATGTTGAGGTAGCATAAACCATACTGTTTTACATCATTGTGCAACTTTATAAATTTTTATTGCTATTTCTGTTGACTACATTAATAGTGATAGTCCTAATATTACCTGAAAATTTAGGTACTACACTGAATTGCTCTCATCCAGTTCTAAATTTTGATTTATCTTTTCGTATCGTACTAATATCTTTTTTATCAGTTGCATTTTTAGCTGTTCTACCAACACAAAATTTGACTTTTTCAGAGATGCTATCTTTTTTTGCTTATACTACCTGCTCACTCTGTGCAATTTTATCCAAGCAGATAATGTTGGTTATAATATTCTTTGAATTAATGACCATCAGTGCATTTTTTATTATCGCAGCTAGCTGTAGAGATAGTGGATCTGCAATAAGGTACGCTTGTGTACACTTTTTGGTTGGAGTTATATTGACAGCAGGATTGGCACTTCAAAGCACTAACCTGATAATTTTGGGTTTATTGATAAACTGCGCTTGTTTTCCTTTTTCGTTTTGGGTTGTTGATGCATATCCTGCTGCATCACTACATGGCACTACATATCTCTCTTTATTTACCACTAAAGTCTCTTTTTTAGTGATGCTTTTACACACTTACACCCTATGGCAAGATTGTACTGAAATATTAGCACTTGTAGGCGCCATCACTGTAATTTACAGCATTATATTTGCTTTTCTTGAGCAAAATATTCGTAGATTTCTATGCTATAATGTTGTAGGACAAATGGGCTTGCTGATTATTGCAGGAGGTTTACTCAGCCCTTCGGAAAAGGCAATACCAATTTTGATGCTACACATAATTTTCTCTCTTGTTTATCAATCATTATTGTTTGTGGTTAGCAATGCGATTATTTCGCGGACAAAAACAATTAGTTTTAATGGAGTGGGTAAATTGATGTCAGTCGAAGGCATGTGTGCTATAATTGCGATATTCACAGTGGCTGCATTTCCTGGAACCGTTGGATTTATTAGCAAATCATACATTACAGCCGAGATTGAAGCAAGTGGTGCTAATTTAGAAGTGTATAAAAATTTATACAAGATTCTAAATTTACTGCTTTATTTAAGCGTGGGGCTCAAGTTTTTCTATTACATATTTATCGCTAAAAGCAAGTCCAAACCTTCAGAAGGGAAAGAAGGTAGAATAACAATGATTATTTTAGCATTCATATGTATAATTGCTGGCAACCCTTACTTGCCTATTTACAATAACCCTTCGATTTTCGATTTTGTGTACAACACAAAAAATATTTTGTCGCAATTTAATTTGTTATTATGTACCACTTTATTGTTTATTCCTTTACGCAAGTTATTTTACCCAAGAATAAATTTTAAAATGGATATTGATTGGATTTTTAGAGCTTTCGTACCCTATATTGTCTTGCTGTTCAATCAATTGGTCTTTAAAGTGAGAGAAATGTCTGCCAACGTACTGCAAAACTTGACTAATTCACTTACTAATTTATACTTTAATAATATTACTAAACTTAAAGAAGTGCTAAGTTATAACTCAGTGAGTTTTGTTTCAGCTTCTTCTCTCTTTTTAATGAGTATTCTACTAATGCTATTATGTTTAAATCGTTAACTGAAAGTTTAAATTCTGTATTTAGTAAACTGAGAGGAAAGTCGATCATTTCTGAAGATGATTTTAATCTTGCCATGCGTGAAATACGTATAGCTTTAATTGAAGCTGACGTTTCACTTGAAGTTGCAAAAAAATTCATCAACGACATTAAAGATAAAGTGATTGGGGAAAAAGTCATAAAAAGTGTTTCTCCAGCACAAATGATAATTAAAATTGTGCAGGATAATTTAGTTGCAGTTCTCGGATCAGAGAAAAGTGACTTAAATCTAGCAGTTAAACCCCCTGCTGTGATTATGATGGTGGGCTTACAAGGTGCAGGTAAAACAACTACCTCAGGAAAGCTTGCTTTCAAGCTAAAAAAGCAAAAGAAAAAAGTGATGCTTGCCTCTTTAGACATTTATAGGCCGGCTGCCCAGAAACAACTTGAGGTGCTAGGTAAACAGATAGACGTACAAACTTTATCTATAGTAATAAATGAGGAGCCTATTGCAATTACAAAAAGGGCACTGGCAGCAGCAAAGAACGATAATTATGATGTATTAATACTAGACACCGCAGGCAGGCTTCATATTGACAATAATATGATGAATGAGTTGAAAGCCGTAAAGGAAATAGCTTCACCTGCAGAAGTTATTTTAGTAGCCGACGCAATGATAGGCCAGGATGCGGTCAACATTGCCAAATCATTCAATGAGGTAATAGGTGTAACCGGCATTATTCTCACCCGTGTTGATGGTGATGCACGTGGTGGTGCTGCTCTTTCTATGAAAATGATCACCGATTGTCCAATTAAATTTATTGCTTGTGGTGAAAAATTAAGTGATCTCGATGATTTTTATCCCGATAGAATTGCAAAAAGGATACTTAGCATGGGTGATGTTGTATCATTGGTTGAAAAAGCTGCTGAGATTGTTGGTCAGGAAGAAATTGATAAGTTACAAAAGAAAGTAAAAAAGGGTAAATTCGACCTAAACGACCTAGTGGGAATGTTAAAGACTCTGAGTAAAATGGATGGCATTAGCAACATAATGAAATTCATTCCTAGTTCATTCACAAAAAAGCTAAGTAGCAGTGTGCCCGATGACAATAAAGTGAAAAAATATATAGCCATCATAAACTCAATGACCGAAAAAGAAAGGCAAAATCCAGATATTTTAAATGGCAAAAGAAGACTTAGAATTTCTAAGGGGTCCGGAACAAGTGTAACTGACGTTAATCTTCTAATTAAGCAGTATAATCAAATGAGCTCTATGGTGAATAAGTTCAGTAAAATTGACCATAGTAAACTCAAAGAATCTGATTTGATGGATATGCTAAGCAGAAAGTAAGTCAGCAGGTAGTGGAATGAAATAAAATCATCAGTTGTAATTGCTGTTGAATAGTAAAGTATATTATTTTAGCGTGAAGTAATAAATTCAATAAATTTCTTCAGTTGGAATTGGCATGATAATCAAAATTGATACAAGTTACTTTATCTATATTTAATGCGCTGTTTTATAGCTAACACACTATACCACCGTAGCACTACACTAGTAACAGACCGAAGGTTATCGATATCTCAAGTTAGGCTAGTTACAGCATCCATAATATCGTTTGTAAACCTGTAGCTATATACAATAAATGAACTTTTTTATATATTCGTTGTTAGTATTTTGTATTTCCTGAACAGTTCCGTGAGAAATGATCTCCCCTTCATATAATACTGCTATTTTGTCAGCTATTTTAAATGCACTATGAATATCATGTGTAATCGTGATAATTGTAGGACGAAGATCTTGAGATAATTTTATTATTATCTCGTTTACTACATCTGACATGATTGGGTCTAATCCTGAAGTTGGCTCATCCAATACAATAATTTCTGGGTTGTGTGCAATTGCTCTTGCAAGTGCCACTCTTTTCTTCATTCCACCTGATAGTTCTACTGGAAACATTTCTGCTATGTTTTCTTCCAGCCCAACATCATTTAACTTCTCAATTGCTAGGCGTTTTGCCTCCTTTATGCTGATATTAAAGCGTTTTTTATAATTAAAAGATATATTTTCCCACACTGTAACGTAGTCAAACAAAGCGGAATTTTGAAATAAGACTCCAAATTTATTTTTGCTTTTACTATTTATTTTAATAGACCCTGAGTCTGGTGTCAGTAATCCAATAATTATTTTTGTTAATACAGATTTACCACTTCCTGAGCCGCCAAGTATGACTAATGATTCTCCTTTCGATATATTGAAAGTTATGTTGTTTAATATCGTTCTATCATCAAAGGATAAGCTTATATTCAATATTGATATTATGGGGCTATGCATGTATTAAAGTAATTAAGTAATTTGCTAAAATTATCAATATAGAGGATATAACAACAGTTGATGTTGTTGCAATACCTACTCCTCGTGCACCTTCCCTACAATGGTAACCGTAATAACAACTTGAAACAGAAATTATGGCTCCAAAAGCAGTCGCTTTCATTAGCCCAACAATAAAATCGTACATATTAAAGAATTGAGCTGTATATTTTATGTATATATTTAAATTGTGGTTAAATTCAAAGACTGCGGTGACATACCCTCCAAATATTCCTATTAGATCTGCACATACTGTAAGTATTGGAAATACTATAACTGACGCTAGAATTCTTGGTACAATTAAATATTTGAAAGGATTGATGTCCAAAGTTGTAAGTGCATCTATTTGTTCAGTGATGCGCATCGTGCCAATTTCTGCTGCAATTGAGGACCCAACCTTTCCTACCATTATTAAGCTGATCAAAACTGGCCCTAACTCTTTAATGATAGTGATCGTAACAAGTTTAGGTACTACTTGTTCTTGATTAATCAATATACCACTTAAGCTACTCTGTAAAACTATCACTGCTCCTATAAAAACTCCAGTGAGCCCAACAATTGGCAAAGAGAAAAAGCCTATCTCTATAATTTGTCTTGCCACATTGCTAAAATAATATGGAGGAATAAAGCAGTGGTATAGAGATTGAATAAAAAATACAAATGCGTTACCAATCCTCAACAGAAAGTTCATAAAGCATCTACCGATTATTCTAACGCTGTCTATATTAAAGGAACTCACTTTACATTTATCTTAGCTAAAATTAGTTTTACTGATTTTATTAAAATTTTTATTAACTTCGCCAGAGTATAGTCAAGATATGTCTTAAGTTCAATATACTTTGATCAAAATGCTTGAGTTTAAGTTTATAAGACTGAATTGTATAAGAAAACCTTATTTATTTTGCTATTTACTCCTTGTAAAAAACATGCTACTAATAAATTGTGTTATATAATTGAATTGGAGTAAGTTTTGGCAGTTCCGAAGAGAAAAAAGTCAAAGTCAAGGCGTAATATGCATCGTTCTCATCATGCTATTAAGCCTAAGAATATTGTAGTATGTGCAACAACTGGAGAATTCATGTTGCCTCACAACATAGCAGTTGACAATAGTTACAAAGGAAAACGTGTTTTCATTAAACAAAAGGCGGAGTAACTCATGATATGTTACCCACGGTCAACAACAACATAGTTATCGCACTTGATGCTATGGGAGGGGATTTTGCACCTCTTTCCGTAATTCAAGGTGCTAGTTTTTTCTTGGATAATCTTGTTGACCCAGGTGTTGAAGTTTTTTTTCATATTTATGGAGATCAGAAAGAAATATCTCCTTTGCTCTCAAAATACAAAAAAGTAAGCGATAACTCCGAATTTACCCATTGCTCTGATAATGTTCTTCCAAATGATAAACCCTCTTTTGCACTTAGACATCGCAAAGATTCAAGTATGAAGGCAGCTGTTGAAGCAGTGAAAAAAGGTAAAGCTTTTGGGATGGTGTCTTCAGGCAACACTGGAGCATTGATGGCTATCTCCAGATTTATTTTAGGAACATTACCCAATATCTATCGTCCTGCTATTGCATCTGTCTGTCCAACTAAGACAAAAAGCTTTGCATTGCTTGATCTTGGTGCAAATGTTGACTGTAATACTGACTCATTATTTCAATTTGCATTAATGGGGAGTATATTTGCAAAAATAGCATTAAAAGTTGAAAATCCTGAAGTCGCTTTGCTAAACATTGGTACAGAGGAAGTGAAAGGTACTGACTCAGTAAGAGGAGCTTTTGAGTTACTCAAAAATGCTCCAAGTATTAACTTCAAAGGATATATAGAGGCAAGTGAATTTTTAGATGGTAATATAGACGTAATTGTTGCTGATGGTTTTGTTGGTAATGTAATGCTCAAGACAGCTGAGGCAACTGCTGGTACTTTTATCAGTCTAATAAAACAGGAAGTATTTAATTCATGGATGACAAAAATGCTTGTCGGCATATTGTTAAAACCCAAGCTAAATAAAGCATTAGAGCGTTTTAATCCTAAAATTAGAAGTGGAGCTATGTTTTTAGGGCTAAATGGTATCATTATAAAGAGCCACGGAAATTCTGATGCTATTTCTTTTGCTCACGCTATAAAATTTGCAGTAAATGCAATCAGTGAAAATTTGAACCAGAAGATAATTAACGGGGTAAGTCATATTGAATAAAAGTTTCATATTGAGCACTGGTTCTTACCTACCAAAAAAAATTTTGAGTAATAACGAAATTGCATTGATAGTTGAAACAAACGATGAATGGATACGGCAAAGAACAGGAATAGTTCAAAGACATATAGCAGATGAAGGAGAACTAACGTCAGATTTAGCTGTTAATGCAGCAAAAAATGCTATAGAAAAAGCGAAAATTTCAATAGATGAAATTGGTTTGATCATAGTTGCAACAACAACACCTGACAAAACTTTGCCTAGCTGTGCAACGATTGTACAAAGTAAGTTAAAATGTAAAAATGCATTTTCTTTTGATGTACAAGCAGCATGCTCTGGTTTTATATATGCAGTTACAGTTGCTGATTCGCTCATAAAATCTCACAATAGAATAAAATATGCGCTCGTTATTGGTGCTGAAATAATGTCTAGGATTGTTGACTGGGAAGATAGGTCAACTTGTGTACTCTTTGGTGATAGTGCTGGTGCAGTGATAATAAAATCAGAAATGGGTAGCAGCGGCATCATATCAACAAACTTACACTCTGATGGCAATGTGGACATACTATGTACGAACGGAGGGGTATCCTCTACTCGTGATTCTGGAAAGATACTTATGAATGGAAGAGAAGTGTTTAAACATGCAGTGGATAAGTTAACAGCCTCAGTAGAGGAAACTCTGAAATGCAATAATTTGAAAATCATTGATATTGACTGGTTAATTCCCCATCAAGCAAACATTCGTATTATTGAAGCAGTAGTAAAGAAATTAGATTTTCCTATAGAGAAAGTGATTAATACCGTTGATAAGCATGCAAACACCTCAGCAGCATCAATTCCACTGGCCTTAGACTATGCAATACAAGAATCAAAAATAAAATCAGGAAATCTGGTACTGCTGATTTCAATAGGTGCAGGCCTGACCTGGGGTTCTGTGTTACTGCGCTATTAGACTTCCTATTACCCACGCTTCTTTTCTCTCAGTTTTATCGTTACATGCTGTACTGACAAAGTTTTGAGATATTATCACAAACATTATATTCACAAGAAATACTTGACTTCACGTGTACTAAGAAGCATTTTATATATGATGTGTGCCCGTAGCTCAGTTGGATAGAGCAACAGCCTTCTAAGCTGTGGGTCGTAGGTTCGAATCCTACCGGGCACATTCTTCTATCAATGCTTTCTATAAATTTTCAAGTATTCTGGTACCACATTTTCAATTGCTAGTGGTCTAATTTTCATTGTTCCGAGATCATCTGACTTTTCGATTGAACTACTCATCATAACTTTCACCTGATCTCGAGTAAGTATAGGGCTTGCATCTCCGGTTATAGGTTTTAACAGTACAGAAACAACTTTACTTTCTAAGAAAAAGGCTATCAATCTTGCCATTGGAAAAGGTACATTGATCAGTAGACACTTTCTGTTAGTCACATTCAGAATAAACTTTAATAAGCTTTTAAAAGAGTAAACTTTTGGTCCACCTATATTATAAATTTTTTTATCTTGCTTATTAAAGCTGATAATACGGTATACCACTTCAGCTAAGTTTGTTACACATATCGGCTGAAACTTCGTTATTCCACTACCGATTAACGGCAAAAAAGGAAGAATTGTTGCTAATCTTGCAAATTTATTGAAGAAACTATCTTCTTTACCGAATACAAGACTTGGCTTAATTATTATTGCTCCCTGAAATGCTGAAGTTACAGCTTTTTCACCTTCTAATTTACTGTGGGCGTATCTTGACAGCTTACTATTTTCTATTCCCATGGCAGAAAAATGTATCATCATGTATACACTTTTTATTTGCGCAGCTTTTGCTATTCTTTCAGCTACTCTAACATGAACGTCATAGAAATCGTATTTTCTTTTTTCATATAATATTCCTACTAAATTTATAACAACATCACACCCCTCCATACTTTCTAAAATTGATCTTTCATTAAAAAAATCTCCTTCAATTATTGATATTTGTCCTAAATTTCCACATAACTTCAGACAAGCAGCTTTTTCCTGATCACGAGTAAATATTCTTATTAAATACCCCGCCGCTGCCAAGCGTCTTACGATGTGTTTTCCTATAAATCCCGTTCCACCAAAAATAATTATACGTTTTATCACAGTTAAAACTTCCAATAACTTAACTTTAAATTAATACAATAGTTTTATTTAATATTCTATTGTGAATTCCTGCACTATAAGGTCCATTCTCATTCCATGAGAACCTTTAACTAAAATTACATCATTACCTTGAACAATATTAGCTAAATTACTTTTCAATTGGTTAGAATCATCGAAATGCATGCCTTTTATATTCTCCGGTAAAAGTTTATTCAATTCTAACATAAATTTACCAACTGTATGAACTTTATTCACATTTTGTTCTACTATAGAGTCAAGCAATTCTGTATGAAATACTATGCTTTCATTACCAAGTCCTAACATATCGCCAAGTAGTGCCACTTTTCTTAAATTAGAATATGTACCTAAAGTTCTTATTGCAGCCTTCATTGAAGTAGGGTTAGCATTATAGGAGTCGTTAATCAAATGTACTAATTTTCCATTGTATTTAGCTTGATGAACATTACCTCTACCTTCTGTTACAGTAAAATTCTCAAGTGCTAGTGGTAATTTAGATAAATCAAGTTCGAGACTTTGCAAAACTGCTGTAACAACTAATGCAGAGTATGCAAAATGTTCGCCTTTTACAGGTAAATTACAGTTCATAATTTGACCACTGTTCAGTTTGATTTTTAAATTTAGACCGTTATCGTCTCTTATTAGTTCTAACAAACAAACAGTAGCACTTTCATTCTTACCAAAGCTTACTACATTTCTGTTAGCATTTGATAAGAGATAATCATAATGTTCATTATCCTTATTCAAAACCAAAGTACCATTATTTTTCATACCATGTAGAATTTCTAATTTCGCTTGCGCAATATCAAGTAGAGATGAAAAGTTTTCAACATGCGCAGGTTCAATGTTGGTAATAACTGCAATATCCGGATTGCTAATCTTCGATAACTCTTTTATTTCACCAGCTCTACTCATTCCTATTTCAAGGATTAAATACTGGCAGTCTTCTGGCGCTTTTAGAATCGTAAAAGGCAATCCTATATTATTATTCAAGTTACCTTCATTTACATGAGATACTCCATAATGCAACAAAACAGTGTTAAGCATATCTTTTGTAGTGGTTTTCCCAACACTACCTGTAATTGTGATAACTTTAGCATTAACAAGAATATTTCTAATGTAATATGATGCCATATTATGCAAAGCTTTTAGAGTATCTTGCACAATAATTAGAGGAAAATTTCTATATTTATCTTCGCTTACTACCGCAGCAACAGCTCCTTTTAAAAATGCTTCATGTAGAAAATCATGCCCATCAAATTTCTTTCCCTTGAGAGCAATAAATAAATCACCTTTTTTTATGCTTCTTGTATCCGTTGAAATATTTGAGCTATACACCGAATTACAAACACCCTCCCCTCTTCCGCCAGTAGCATCTATAATATTATTTGCGTTCCATTTTAACATAATTTATCTTTAAAGGTAATTTGAACAAGAAAAGCAGCAAAAATACTACATACTTTGGTAATGTACAAATAATGATTGCTATTTCTATAATTTCATCTTATAATAGATATACAAGCTTAAATATTTTCGTCTATAATTGAGTGTGTTTTACTATCTGATTGTAGAAAGTGACTTGGAGGTATGTATGGCAAAAGGTGAGTCAAATAAAAAGTCTATTTTGGCTAAGATAAAAGGCGTGTTTTTTCTTGTGCCTAAAGCACTTATTTATCCTATGAAGAAACCGTTTGCTTCAATTGATGAAATGAAGCATGATGCTAAAGTTTCATTAAAAAACGCTGTGAGTGATTTGCCTAAAGAAGAAGAGAAATATGACCCACCTATAAAAACCACAGAAGCTAGTAAGTACCTCGGCATACAAATAACAAAACAAGAAAAAGGTAAGGTAAGTTTTTTAGCGTCAAGAACTTTAACGGGGGATATACCTTACTTGAGTCCAGAGAAATTAGATGAAATAAGGGAAGATCTGCCCAATATAACTATTTTTAGAGAAGAAAACAAAATTGTAATTGAAGTTGATGTTGAAAAAATTATCCAAGAAATAAAAGATAAAAATCTAGGTATGGATGAAAAAGTAATGAAAAAGTACGCTCTTGAAGGAATTTATAATAAGATTGATTGTGATCTTAAAAATTTGGCAAAAATTACTGGTGGAGAGTTTAAAGTTCACACAGATCGGAAATTGCTGTATGGTATTGCAGAAAAGTTGTATAGTGGATATGATAGTAAAAAGCAGAAGTCACAGGAAGTTGTAAGGCCTATGGATAAAGAAAAGTCATCAGAGAAAATTTTAAATAATTGGCAAAAAGCTATTAAACAAGATTTTGAAAGTTGCGAAAGCATAAGAGGTAGGGGGAAATAAATTATGGAGAGTGTTATGAAAGAAGTTCAAATAGAGGAAAGGTATCATAGCCTAACTGTTCCTGGAGATATGTATCATTTACAACCAGAAGTTATTGCTGCAAGAAGGGCAAATAGAATAGAAACTTTTTCAAAAAGACACCAAATGGACTATGGGTCAATTTTGCGTGGACAAGATATACAGCTAAAAGACGACGTTTCAAGTCTTGAAGATGCTTCTAGCGAAGCAGCAATAAGCCCACCTTCTACACCAAATCATAAGCAAAATAGAAGAGGACCAGGAATTTAATAAAGTATGGGTAGTACAGCTTATGATGACACTAATATCTTTGCTAAGATATTAAGAGGTGAGTTGTCTTATGAGGAAATACATAAAAATGAAAATGTGCTGGCTTTTCGTGATAAGTATCCTGATGCACCAGTTCATATTCTAGTTATACCAAAAGCTCAATACGTTTCATACGATGATTTTGTTCTGAAAGCTTCCGAAGAGGAAATAGTAAGTTTTTTTAAAACTGTTAGAGAAATAGCACATAAATATAACTTAGAAAAAACAGGATATAGATTAGTTACTAATCACGGTAAAGATGGAGAGCAAGTTATACCGCACTTTCACATACATATTTTAGGTGGTAAAAGATTAGGAAAGCATGTAAATTCATAGTGTTATATGTTTTTTAAATGAGTGAATATTTAACCATATTAATTTTTATCTGTGTATCAATTGTAGTATCCTTTACTTTAGGTGTATTACCTATGTTTCTTGCAGTCAGTAACCCAGATGGTGAAAAGCTTTCTACATATGAGTGTGGCTTTAATCCTTTATCAAGAGCCAGAAAAAGTTTCGACATAAAATTTTACTTAGTTGCAATATTGTTCATAATATTCGATTTAGAAATTGCTTTTCTTTTCCCTTGGGCCGTTTCTTTATCTAAAATAAGCTATTGCGGATTTTGGTCTATGATGATATTCCTTGCAATACTTACTATAGGCTTTCTTTATGAGTGGTGTAAAGGTGCGTTGGAATGGGAATAAATTTATCTAATGGCGACTGGAATCGTTACAAAAAAGAAGGTTTTCTTATCACTAAATTTGGCGATTTAATAGATTATATAATGAACTGGGCAAGGTCTGGTTCATTGTGGCCAATGACATTTGGTCTTGCATGTTGCGCAGTAGAGATGATGCACACTGCATCCAGTCGTTATGATCTTGATAGATATGGCATAATCTTTCGTGCAAGCCCAAGGCAAGCAGATGTTATGATTGTTGCTGGCACGTTAACTAATAAAATGGCAGCAGCATTGCGTAAAGTTTATGATCAAATGGCAGATCCCAAATACGTCGTCTCTATGGGAAGTTGTGCAAATGGCGGTGGCTATTATCATTATTCTTACTCAGTAGTCCGTGGTTGCGATAGAATTGTGCCAGTTGATGTGTATGTTCCTGGATGCCCTCCAACTGCTGAGGCGTTGCTATATGGAATGCTATGTCTACAAAATAAAATAAAACGAACTAAAAATATATAGCATGGATAAAACTGCAAAATACATACAAAAAAAGACTAAATGTGAATGTATTCAGAAAAATGATGGCACTATTGTAATATATTCAGCTTTGAATGACATTGAAAATCACTTACTCTTTCTACGTGATGATGAAAAGTGTAGGCTTGAATTATTAGTTGACGTTTTTGGGGTTGATTACCCAGATAGAGAAAAACGTTTCGAGCTAATATACAATTTGCTCAGCGTTGTACACAATATCAGAGTGCACATAAAGCTTCAGTTATGTGAAGGTGATATACCTCTAAGTGTAGCAAAGATATTTAACGCAGCTTCGTGGTTTGAGCGTGAAGTATTTGATATGTATGGAATAGAGTTTTCTGATCACCCAGATTTACGTAGGATTTTAACGGATTATGGATTCAAAGGTCATCCAATGTTAAAAGATTTTCCTCTCACTGGCTACGAGGAAGTAAGATACGATATAGAGGCAAAAAAGGTTGTATATAATCCTATAGACTTACCACAAGATTTTCGTATGTTTGACAGCTTATCCCCTTGGGAAGTTAGTAAAGCCACAAAAGTAAATATAAAGGAGTAGAAAATGACAGCACAAAGAAAAAAAATATCTTTGATTGGTGCAGGAAATATCGGTGGGACTCTTGCCCATATGATTGCACTAAGAGAGCTAGGAGATGTTATTTTGCTTGATGTAAGCGATGGAATACCACAAGGTAAAGCACTTGACATTACAGAATCATCTCCTATTGATCGATCTAATGTCAATATTACTGGTACAAATAGGTATGAAGATATAAAAAACTCTGACGCAATTATAATAACTGCTGGCATTGCCAGAAAACCTGGAATGAGCAGAGATGACCTTCTGCAAACTAATGCTGCAGTAATGAAAGAGGTTGGGGAAAATATTAAAAAACATTCTCCAAACGCATTTGTAATAGTGGTTACCAATCCTTTAGATGCTATGGTTTCAGTAGTATACAAATCTTCAAGCCTGCCAACTAATATGATTGTTGGTATGGCAGGAGTGCTTGACTCTGCTCGTTTTCGTTATTTTCTTGCAAGTGAGTTAAATATTTCTGTCGAAGATGTATCTGCTTTTGTGCTTGGAGGACATGGTGACACTATGGTACCACTAATCAATTATGCTTCAATTGCTGGCATTCCACTTACCCAAATCATTGAGATGGGTGTGATTACGCGAGGAAAAGTTGATGAAATAGTTGAGCGCACTCGTAATGGTGGAAAAGAAATAGTTGATCTACTTAAATCTGGATCTGCATACTATGCTCCTGCATCTTCAGCCATAAGCATGCTAGAATCATACTTAAAAGATAAAAGGCGTATATTACCATGCGCTGCTTATCTTAATGGTGAATATGGTGTGAAAGACTTATTCATTGGTGTTCCTACTATTATTGGCAAAAATGGAGTTGAGAAAGTTCTAGAAGTTAAAATGAACGATAGTGAACAAGAGATGTTTTATAAATCTGTAAGTGCAGTAAAAGAGCTCTGTCAGCTAAATTAATTGCCCTATAGAATTTCTTTGAGCTCAAGCTTCGAAAACAGTCTAAAAAAATTATTTGTAGTTATTTTTGCTACTTCTTCTGGCGATTCATTCCATAATTTCGCTAAACAATTCACAACGTATTTCACCATTGCTGGTTCATTTTTTTTTCCTCTGTAAGGCTCAGGTGACAGGTAAGGTGCATCAGTTTCAACTAAAACACGCTCACGTGGCACATTTTGTGCAATTTCTCTTAGTAAGTTCGCATTTTTAAAAGTAATAATTCCAGAAAATGAAATGTATAATCCCAAGTCCATAGCCTTATAAGCAAGCTCTTTAGAAGAAGCAAAGCAATGCATTACTCCACTAAAAGCGTCCTTCTTCATTTCTGAATTTAACATATCAATCATCTCACTATCAGCACTTCTAGTGTGAATAACTAAAGGTAATCCTGTTACTTTTGCCGCTTCTATGTGTGATGCAAAACTTTTTTTTTGATTGCTTTTGTTATCAGATTTATAAAAATCTAATCCGGTTTCACCGATACTAATTACCTTTTTGCCCTTAGTAAATTCAATCAATTCATCAGCATTTATACACTCACCTTTTTCCACAGTAGTATCAAGCGGATGTATACCAACGGAGCAGTAGACTTGATCATAGGATGAAGAGATTTTTAATAATTTAGGGATATCATTAATGCTTATACATATGTTATGCAAAATTCTCACACCATTTTGCTCTGCTCTTGAAATTACCTTTGGTATTTCATCATCAGAAAAATAAATTAGATGACAATGAGAATCAACTATCATAAATAGATCCTTTTATGATAGAAGAAAACTCTTCTATCACTTTTTTATAAACTTCTTTTTTGAACGGTATAGCACTGGCTACCAAATCATCCACATTTTGCCAACGCCACTCTTTGAACTCTGGATGATCAGTATAGTTAATATTAATATCCTTATCCTTCCCACAAAATTTCATTAAGAACCACCTTTGCTTTTGGCCAGAATATCTCCCATTCCAGCATATCGGTATAACTTCCTCGGGTAAGTTGTAATATATCCACTCTTTATTTTGAGCCACAACTTCTGCTTCATCAGTACCAACTTCCTCCAATAGCTCACGTAGCGCTGCCTGCTCTAGCTCTTCACCTTCATCAACTCCTCCTTGTGGCATCTGCCAATAAGAGTCACTATCAAAACGTTTTCCAATAAAAATATTTCCCTGTTTGTTAAATAACATTATGCCAACACAAGGGCGATACTCTTTCTCCTCACTAATCACAAATACTCTCTGTTGCTAAATTATCTATCATAGAAGTTCCAACTACTTTTTTACTATTCATTTTTTCAACAATTTTTTTTGCAACTTCTTTTGCGCTTAAGTTTGAGCTATCAATTTCAAGTGAACCTTGAGGGACAAATAGTTTCTTTCCTTTAATTCTTCTCATAGCAAAATCTGAATCAGTAATTTTTCTCTCCTGCTCTCTTTCCTTTAATTGAACGCGCTTTACTAGTTCTCCACTATTACAATATAACACCACAGGGAGAATCTCCACGTTCATTTTTTTACTTAAATTCACCACTGAGTTGTATACTTTTTGATCATAGGAATCACCTTTTATCAATTCGTTTGTAAATATATAATGCTTTGATTCTATATGGTATTTTTCCAATATTGCTAACATATTCTCTCTAATCACAAAAATTTTTTCCCATATTTCACTTGTAACCTCAGCATTTCTGAAGTCAATCATATCAAATATAATATTATTAAACAGGTTATTGTCTACTATCACCCCATCAATAATATTACACAGCTCTTTTGCAATCGTAAGTTTGCCACTACCCGGAAATCCGATTAAGTAAATGATCATACCATCAGAAAACTATCATATATTACAAATATATGTATTATAAACGTTACACTAGAAACATATCAAAAATAGTTCATATTCAGAAATTTTGAGTGTATCATTACAGATAAATTATATAATTTAGAATAATGAATGGTGATACAGAATCAATAAAAAATACAATTGTAGATGTAATAGATCAAAACAAAGGTCAAGATATAGTTACTTTTGATGTACAGAATAAAACTGTCATTGCAAAATATATGATCATTGCATCCGGTGATTCGAGCCGCCATGTAAAAGCATTAGCTGAGCACGTGATGAAAAATCTCAAGCAATATGATAAAATAGATGTAGAAGGTATGGATGAAGGTAACTGGGTGATTGTGAATTTTCAAGGTATAATGGTTCACCTATTCAGGCCAGAAGTAAGAGAATATTATAAGATAGAAGAGTTATGGAATTGATTATCCAGGTAGCTGGTATACACTTTCAAATGTTGTAATTTTGAAGGCAACCCTTATGAAGTTGGTGGTGTCATTCCAGTGCTTGACGCTGGAATCTAGAAAACTTAATCATAAACGAGCACACTATACAACATTTTTGATGAAATTTCATAATAAACTGGATTCCAGCGTCAAGCACTGGAATGACACCATCGTTAACAACACCGTTTACACACAAAATAACATATTATGAAACATAAATCCGAGTTTTTAAACTTCATTCAAGAAAGAGGATACCTATATCAATGTACAAACATTGATAGGTTAGACCAGCTATTATCACAAGATAATTATATAATTGCATACATTGGGTTTGATTGTACGGCACCAAGTTTGCATATTGGCAGTCTCATTCAAATCATGATGCTCCGTCACCTACAAAAATTCGGTTATAAGCCAATAGTTCTACTTGGAGGTGGCACAACAAAAATTGGTGACCCATCTGGTAAAGACAAAGCAAGAAGCGTCTTGCCGATAGAAGATATCAATCAAAATATACTTGGTATAAAGAAAACCCTCGAGAAGATGATATCTTTCGATTATGGAAAAACTGGTGCAATCATAGTAAACAACGCAGATTGGTTAGATAACATAAAATATATAGACTTTTTGCGTGATATAGGGACACATTTTTCTGTAAATCGCATGTTAGGCTTTGATAGTGTGAAAATTAGGCTAGATAGGGAGCAAAATCTAAGCTTTCTCGAGTTTAATTACATGTTGTTACAAGCCTATGATTTTGTCGAGTTGAATAAAAAGTATGGCTGTCGTTTCCAGATTGGAGGGTCAGACCAATGGGGAAATATAGTAAACGGAATTGAACTTAGCAAAAAGTTAAATTTACCTGAGCTGTTTGGTCTTACCACACCTCTTTTATTAAACGCACAAGGAAAAAAGATGGGCAAAACTGAAAGTGGGGCAGTATGGCTTGATGGCAGCATGCTAAATTCTTATGATTACTGGCAATATTTTCGCAATGTTGATGATCAAGATGTTGGTCGTTTCTTGAGACTTTTCACTGATTTACCAACTGATGAAATTAAAAAACTAGAGTCCTTGAAGGATCAAGAAACAAACGAAGCAAAAAAGGTTTTGGCAACAGAAGTGACGAAAATATGTCACGGTTGCAAAGAAGCCGAACTTGCACGATCTGCTGCAATCTCTGCTTTTGAAAATGAAGACAGTTCATTGCTTTCTGGTTACACTATTACAAAAGAACAAATTGCAAATGGTATACCCTTGATAGACCTGCTGTATGACACCGGTTTTGAACCTTCAAAAGGTGCGGCAAAGCGTTTAATACAAGGCAATGGATGCAAAGTTAATGATAATACTATAAACGATGTTAACTATACAATAAACTCTGAAAGCTTTAAAGGTCAGCCATTTATAAAATTATCTGCAGGAAAGAAACGACATATTAAAATTTTAGTGAGTGAAGTAAGAAAGTAAATTTGTCTCTGTTCAGCAGAATAGCAAAATAAGGTAGCCAAGAAAAGACAATTATAGGAACAAATGGATATCATTAAAGCAGCTGACACTGCGGCAGAATCGCTAGGCAACCCTACTATCGCTAGCAGTTTCTTGCTGTCGATTTGCTGAGATTGGTTTATCAACTTGAGTGTCAGGCTTTGACAATTTATATATAGCATTGCCAACTATTAATGCTGTTGCTGTAATTGCAACTACTGCTATAACTATAGGTATTAACTCAGCTGTAATTGCTCCGGCTGTAAAAAGTGCTATAGATATAGCAGTACCTAATAATGCAGTTACTCCACCGGCAATCCACCCTTTCTTAATTGCTGGACAATTAAGATAGTATAAAGGAGTCTCTCCCCACATATCTACTGCATTAACATTGACACCTCTTTCTACAAGAGCATCTATTATGGCCATACTGCGAAATAAAGCAGCATAGTGTAAAGGAGTCCTTCTCCATATATTTATTGCATTAACATCTGCACCTTTTTCTATGAGAGCGTTTGCTATGTTTATACTATCAAGATAAGTAGTATTATGTAAAGGAGTATCTCCTTTTACATCTTTTTCATTAACATTTGCCCTTTTTTCCATGAGAGCCTTCGCTATATTTTCTAGGTTAAAGGAAGCCACCAAGTGCAAAAGAGTCGCTTTTTCACCATCTTTAAACACATAATTTATATCAAAGCCAGACTTTTCCCACTCTTCATATTCCTTTGAATATCTTTTCAGCTCATTTTGTATTTTTTCAATTACGTTATCTTTGCTTAAATCTTTGTCAACATTAACTAAACTCAATAATTCGTGCCAATTTGAAATTTCCATTGCTATAACCTTACCTTTAATTTTCAATAATGTATTTAATTATATGATAAGAAGTCAATTTAAATAAATTACACATACATGGAACTTATCAGATAAATATATAATATGAACTAGATTCCAGCGGGCTTTGTTGCATCACTATCTATGAAAGGCTAACTATACAAGCAGCTTATTGAAAATCTTATTTTTTGCAATCTATCTGATTAAATTTAAGAATAGTAATTTATTGTTTGTACTAGTAAATTTAATTCTACTTAAAATAGCTAAAGCATTGAAATTCTTGAATTCTAGCTAGATTAGTGAATGATAGTAAAACTTCTTTTACTTAAATTTAGATATTTACTGATTGTCCTTACTATAAATGCTAGAATAATAAGCTACTGATATTCTACATTTTATCTTTTATTCATCGTAGATAGCGATGCAACAAAGCCCAATAGCGTCAACTTAAGAAAAGATGTTAAGGAATAAAATACTGTAAAAAATAGGACCTTTGGTTTCTATTTTATTTCAATAAAGAAGATATCAGTAAAGCTTATCTATTAAGTGTCACATAGAGGAGTGCTATAAACGACTCAAAGTAGAAGCAGAATTAGAGAATTTTTCTGGGATAAATTTAGAAACAAGAATTTTGTGCAAACTTGGTCATGTGCAATACTTCATATGTGTAATGCACATGAGCCTTGGAACCCAGATCAAATTGCTGAGTATCGTTTAAATTTTTCAGTTTTATTTGGTGTAATGAGACAGAAACTTTATCAGGTGCTTATTAGCACCAAAAAACTTTCAAGCCCTTTTTAAAATACGCACTAAAGTTAACGTGAAGATTGTATAGCCGCAATAAAGTAGATAAGCCTAAACGCCATAATGTCTTTAGGAGAGCTTGCTAATTCATTCTCTTAAGTTAACGCCATTGCCTGAACAGATACATAAAAAAGTAGTACTTGCAAGAAAGAGTTACTTAAGAAATTAATTAACTTTGCTATTTTCTCTAACATACCTAGAAGAAATAGATACATTATCTAATGCAGTCCTAATACTAGCATTGTTCTCATTAACAACTACAGCTAGCTCACAAGCATTCAAAGTATATCTACCATATGGAAACAGTACAGTACTTACTTCAGTAAATGCATCTTGTAGCATGCTACTATTTTTAGCTCGTATTAAAGTAGAATTGACACATTCATTATTACCTTTATATATAGCAAAGGCAAATGGTTTAATGACATACGTCACGCCTGGAAACTGCACAATATCTTTAGAAGTAAGGATATTTCGTAGTGTATCACTATTTTGAACTCGTATTAAAATAGAATTGATACATTCGTTATTGCCTTTATATATAGCAAAGTTAAGTGGCGTTAAAGTACACGCTATAATACTTAAATACTGTACAATATTTCTAGAAGAAAGAATATCTTGTAATATACCATTTTCTTGGGCTGTTGTTAAAATAACATTAATATACCTTCCCTTATTATGATGTATGGCAAAGCCAAGCGATGTTAAGGTGTACATCAAACCATTTTGATAGTTTATAATATTTGGAGCAGTAAGAATATCTTGTAGTATACCATTGTTTTGAGCTTGTTCTAAATAGAATTAACACATTCATTATTGTCTCTATGTATAGCTAGGCTAAGTAGTGTTAAAGTGCGTTCCCCACCTCTTGGAAATTGTGTAGTATATCAAGTGATAAGAACTTTAGTAAATCATTTCCTGAAACTGCTTCCAAGATATCGCTGATGCTCCTTCCATTCCATATAGATCTTTTTAGCTAAAAATACAAATCTTTTTGTTTTCGTGTTAAATTTTGATGATTTAGCATATTCTTGTAACCTCGTTTTAAAGTCAGTGCAGTTTAATTATTCTATGTTAGTATACACCAATAGAAAAAATTTCATCATATGTTCTGGAAAAATTTTACACAGGTTAATGAGGAAATCGTAAGAGAGAGCCTAAAAAAGGTTATAGAGAAGAAAAGTGGTAAGAATGTTGGTGTAGTATCCTCAATTGTTATTAAGGGTAAAGATGTTGCTTTTGCTCTTGAAGTTACTGAGCCAAATGAAGAATTAAGAAAAAATTGTGAGCAAGCTGTTAAGGCGATACCGGGAGTAGGAAAGGTTACTGTAGTTGCTACTGGTCAAAAACAAGCTAGGCAACAAAAAGCTAAACTTCATATCGAAGGAGTGAAAAATATAATTGTCGTTGCTTCTGGTAAAGGAGGTGTGGGTAAGTCGACAGTTGCACTAAATCTAGCTCTTTCGTTAGCAGAATTAAAACATAAAGTTGCGCTAGTTGATGCAGATATATATGGTCCTTCGATTCCTAAAATGTTGGGCACTGAGAAATTAAAACCAGAAATACAGAGTGGTAAAGCAATGCCTATAGAGAAACATGGTCTCTATACTATTTCAATTGGCTATTTTATTGATAAGGACCGCGCAGTAATATGGCGTGGACCTATGATCACAAAAGCACTTTACAATTTGCTAATGGGAACAAGGTGGTCTGATATAGAATATTTAATCATTGATACACCGCCTGGCACTGGCGATGTACATTTAAGTCTGATGGAGAATTTTAGTTTAACTGGAGCAATAATAGTTTCAACTCCACAGGAGCTTGCTTTAATCGATGCACAAAAAATTTATGATATGTTCACAAAGCTCAGCGTGCCAATTATCGGCATTGTGGAAAATATGAGCTATTTTGTTCAAGATAATTCAAAAATACACATATTTGGAAAAGGTGGTGCAAAAAAAATGTCTGAAGAGCTGGGAGTCAAACTCTTGAGCAGAGTTCCTCTAGATCCGCAAATATGTAGTGCTTCTGATTGTGGAAATCCTTCAATACTAAGTGAGGATTTAGTAAGGATTTATGAAGGCATTGCTAAAGATGTTAGGTCTTTTGTATGCAGTCTATAAAGTTTTTTTAAACTACTTTAAAATAGGTAGAATGTAATTTTAGGTGAATAAAATATTTCAAATGGCAGCAGCTACCTCGTATCTGAACAGACAATAGACTTCTTGGATAACTTAAGAAACAAGTAGTAGAAGCAATATTAGGGAAGGTATAAATTTTGAGCAGATAAGTAAACTTGATGAAGAGAAGCTTCGAAGACTAAGAGGAGTAAAAAGAAAAACATTGGAAAAATAATAGAAATTTTAATAGAGGAAGAGGCCAAGAAAAAGGCAAGAGGAGGAAAACCAAATATATTTATTAATAGCACTCGAATATTTGTGTAAATACCGTACATATTTCCATATAGTGCAAAGCTATGGAATAAGTGAAAGTTCTTGCTAACGGCTGAATAGAAGATGCATTGATAAAACATCCAGATTTCAGGAAGATAAAGAGCTATTAAAGTTAAATAGGAGTATGCAAAAGTTTTATAAAAAGGGAATGTTCAACTCCCCCATAGAAGATCAAAAAATATCCTTAGGTTATCCAAGAAGTCTATTGTTGGTAAACATAAAAGGCTATTTGCCTTTTTATCTAGTTTATGCAGGAGGTCTAATATTTATTGTTGAGTGTGATTTTAGGCATGTCTGCTAAAACGCAACTTTTAAATCGCCAAAATTTCTCCTTGCCTTTACTAATTCCGATTCTTGGAGTGCACACATAATCTGGTTTGAGGTGATATTCATAGAGACAAAATTCATGACTTATAGTAAGGTCTTGTTTATTATGTTCTTTTGTAATGTTTAATTTTTTGCACAGTATGCCTGGCCCGCCTAAATTTGCTTCAAGCGGTTCAGTGAGCTTTAATCCTCGTATTAACACTGCTGCTGGGAATCCTTCTGCTTCTGTTACAATATTTAGACAATAGTACATTCCATATATAAAATATACGTACGAAAACCCTGGCGTACCAAACATTACTGAGGTTCGATTAGTATAGCCTCTTGCTGCATGACAAGCTGGGTCATCCATTCCTATATACGCTTCAACTTCAGTTATTATTCCACTAAAATTAGAAAATTTCAGCATCTTGCCTAGCAGCTCCCCAGCTACGGTTAAAGTTGGCCGTTCATAGAAATTTCTTGGTAATATTGTGTTATTCATCATAGAAGTACAAGTTACTTACATTTGCAAGCAACTCATACTATTTTCGCTTTTCCTTATTTAGATAAGAGGATACCTACATCTCTGAGAAGTAGAAGTTGTTGTTACATCTTCCATATCTGTTGTAGGCTGTTGTAAAACTTTGACTGATTCAGAGCTTCTTTGTTGCAGCTGCGGTGCTAACGCTTCATATAAAGATTTTGGTTCACGTCTCTTACCTATTTTGACTTCTTTATTTGCACGCAACTGCTCTGCAGTAACACCGTTGCCTTCAAGGAGAGTTACACCATTATTACCATCAATGTTAACTTTAATTTTGCATTCTCTTCCATCAACATACCACTTTAAAGTCATTTCATATAACCCACTAATTATTTCATAAACTCTTTCCTCATTATCACTATCATTATTAATATAGCAACATGCCCCTCTCTTTTTTTCTTGATTAGGATGACAAAATGTAATTGTTCTTACACCATACTCTTTACATATACTACCGCCTAGAAGTTTAGCTATATCTACTCCTTCTTTATTGGCATGTAGCACAACTCTCACAGTAGGATAAACAATATTCTCTTCCCTTTTGCCTTCTTTTATCATTATGGACTCTATGGTATATACCTTCGATATCTCTGCCTTAATTTGGTCAGCAATCTTGCCTACAATCTCTTTACCATGATAGTGAGATTCTCCTTTCTTCGAAGAAAAAGGTTCTTTGTTTGTAGTATTAGTGTCTGGATCATTCTGTAACTCAAAGAATTTATCCCATTCTTCATCACTGTCTAATTTGATATATTCACGCTTGTTCTTGCCTGATACTGCATTCTGAATACTAGACGATCCTTCTGTTACAGTTGTACCAGAGCTATTGCCTTTACCTTTTAGAAGAACAAGATGCTCTTCTGACCTTTCTTCCTTACTCAACTTTGAAGCTGCATCACCAAAAGAAGGTTTCTCTACTATATGCGTGTAAGAACTTTTAACTCTACTCTCATTATCAGGTACTGTAGTAGCCCACAAAAGCTTTTTAATATAATCTAACATATGCCACCTCTTACCATTAACTAAATATCAGTATGCAAACTTTGCTATAACTAATCAATAACTAAATTTACTCCAAATAAAATGAGCTGATAAAAAGGTATAAATTGAGATTAGGTAAAGCTTTTGGTATAATATCTAGTTAATTTTGAATAGGCAGGTGATCTTAGCTACAAAGACGTTTTTTATCTCATTTATTTTTGGGTTTATTCTCTTTCCCTATTTTATAAAACTTCTAAAAAAGATAAGTAAAGATGGACAACCAATCAGATCATATGGACCAGAAAGTCATTTAATAACAAAAAAGAATATACCACCTATGGGTGGAATAATAATACTAACTTCTGCTTTATTACCAATCCTGCTTTGGACTCAATTCACACCAGAAATTTCATTGCTGGTATTTATAACTCTATTTTTTGCTCTACTTGGATTTATTGATGACTATTTAAAATTGAAGACAAATCACCACCGAGGTTTAAGTGCAAAAACCAAAATACTTATTCAGTTTGTCGTTACTCTGGTCTGTATGTTTATACTTAAGCTACAATCTGCTGAAGGTTTTACAAAAATTTCTCTATTTAGAGAAGTAGCAATCGACCTTGGCTATCTATATCTTCCGTTTGCTGCATTTGTAATTGTCGGCTCTTCTAATGCTGTGAATCTTACAGATGGCCTAGATGGCCTTGCTGCAACTCAAGCCATTACTTCCTTTGCTTTTTTGGGGCTAATTGCATACATCACTCAGACAGATGTAAACATTACTTTATTCTGCATTGCATTTATAGGAGCTATTTTAAGTTTCTTGTGGTTTAACACACATCCAGCAAAAATATTTATGGGTGATGTTGGAAGCCTATCAATCGGTGCAGCTTTAGGACTCACTAGTGTTCTAATTAAAAAAGAAATGCTTTTTGCCGTTATTGGAATAATCTTTGTAATAGAGACTTTATCTGTGATTATTCAGGTATCATATTTTAAATATACAAAATTTAGATATGGAGCAGGAAGAAGAGTTTTCCTTATGACACCAATACATCATCACTTTGAAAAGAAAGGGTGGTCAGAAAATACAATAGTTATAAAATTTTGGATAATTTCTATTGCTTGTTCGATTTTTGCTTTAACTTTCTTATTATAGGAACTATGAAATATCCAGATTTCACATTAGAAGATACATTATCAGGAATTATAGCAGGAGTAGATGAAGTTGGAAGAGGTCCGCTTGCCGGTCCAGTGATATCTGCAGCTGTAATATTTACTGATAGAGATACGGTTATTGATGGAATAAACGACTCAAAAAAGCTAACCCCTAAGTGTAGGCAAGTTCTATACGAAAAAATAACGTCTGTTGCAAAATTTGGTATAGGAATGGCAAGCGTAGAAGAAATAAACTCATACAATATTTTGCAAGCAACAAAGCTTTCAATGAAACGTGCGTTGGCAAACTTGAATCTAGAACTAGATTATGTGCTAGTTGATGGTAATCAACCACCTGAAGTAAAATGGCAAGTAAAATCTATAGTGAATGGTGATAGCTTAAGTATATCAATCGCAGCTGCTTCAATCGTTGCAAAAGTTACAAGAGATCGGCTTATGGAAGAATTGCATAATAAACATCCTCAATATAATTGGTATAAAAATAAGGGATATGGAACAAAAGAACACCTCAGCGCTATTGGCCTTCATGGAATTACGAAGCACCATAGAAAGAATTTTGCACCTATAAGAATACTATAGCCTTTAATCACTTACCTTTTTTGAAAGGTATGTTTTCATTAAACAGGCAGACTGTGCTTGATCCGTTTCTTAAGGTAAATACCGAGCTTACTCTTTCAATTATCAGGTAGTCATCAACTGTACGAAAATTTATCAAGGATTCATATCCTGCAGAATCAACCATAAAAACTGCCGGGAAATCAGAGTTTATTTTATTAAATTGTAGATATGTAAATTTTCCGTCATCAAAAACCTTAATTGGTATTATTGATTGACTGCCTTTAACGTGCGAGATGGAATAGTTAAAATTCAAGCCTTTCTTTATAACCTCAATATCACTTATATCAGGGATAGTGGTATGACTAGCTTGCTCTAGAATATCACCGTTACTCGTTGAATAAATTTCATCACTGTTGAACAGTGGATAAAGAAACCTTACTTCATATGCTAACCTTGGATCATCTAGCCCGTTTGCTTCTTCAGCATGAAACTCGAAATAATAAACTCTTTTGTTGGTAATTATAGTTGCATTAGTATCGGCAATATCATCTATAGGCTTAATAAATAATCTATTACCTTGAGGAAGGAGTTGCCAACCGGTTGCATCACCCATTGAAAGACTCTCTATTACCTCCCCTGGCTCAAACAATATGCTGGATTGATAACCATAAAAGCCCGTGTACTTATGTATAGCCTGTGGATTATAATTCATTACCTTTATGTGGTTATCACCAGCTATTGGTCTTGGTTCCTGTTTTGCAAGTGCATAACCACCACAAAAAAATAATAGTGCAACAAAGAGTACCCTAATCATAGTATCAAAATAAACTGATCTTCATTTTATCATTGATAGACATGTACTGCAACTGTTAAGCTATCCCAGTAGTAAGCGACAGAAAATGCAAGCTTCATAATAATTCATTACTGCAGGAAAAAGGGGAGTGTTAAATAAACTGTGTCAAACCTCCATTTTTTGTTTCTATTTTATTTTTACTTCTCGGTTTGACACAGTTTATTTAACACTCCCTGCAAAGAAATTAACTACAGATTTTATGTCTAAGTTACTCCACAAAATTTTTCCTTTCCTTATCCAAGATTCAAATTTATAGTATCGATTCCCTTTTATGAAATATGAAGCCATCTCAAGTTATAGTTAAGCCTATATTCAGTGAATTACTTTCACAAGTGCAATTGATTTTAGTGTTATACTGTTCTAACAGTAAAGAAGTCATATAGATAATAATGTCTTTTGTATCCAAACGAATATCATTTTTTTTTGTTAATTTGCTCACTAATAATGTACTTATTGATTTATGTTCATTTACTACTTTTATAGTGAGTAGTGTTTTATCTTCTGTTTTAGTCAGTAAAATAGACACTAATTCAATTTGTGCCACTGCACTGATTATAGTTATCACCATATTGGAAATTATCTTATTTATTTTTTCAATTAAGTTTTCTGTAGGACATTCACTTACTCTCCACTGAAGCTTTACTTTTTTTTTAATAAATAATTTTCTATATTGGATTTAGTCTTAACAAAGCTGCAATTATCTGATGAATGAGAATACGCTTGCTTCATAACTTTATATTTATATATTAAATCATCGGAGCTTTCTTTAAGCAATGACAATGCTTCGTTTTGCATATTAGGGTTGTTTTCTTCAAGCTCTTCCAATCCACCCACTATTCCTTGCATAGAACTAGCAAAATCATGAAGAATTCGTCCTGATAGGCACTCTGTTATTAACATTATGTTTTTATTCATCGGATAAAAGTATAAATGATTTAAGTTAACCCTATATTGGTAGGCATGTAGTAGTCAATTTAAGAGAAAGTTTCGTTGCGCTTTTTGTGTCAAAGCATTAATGTAGTATTAATAATTATAAGATTTGTGAAGGCGTTATGAATACTTATGCTAAATCTGGAATAGACCTTAAACTATATAATGAACTAATAAAAAAAGTTAAACCTATTATTGAAAAGACTAAAGGAGAAGAAGTAATTAGTGAAGTAGGATCATTTTCTGCATTGTTTGACTTTTCTTCGCTGAGTAAGAAATACGACCATCCAGTACTTGTTTCCTCAACTGATGGAGTGGGCACAAAACTATTAATAGCTCAAGAGGTGAATAAGCATGATACTATAGGTATAGACTTAGTTGCAATGTGTGTAAATGATCTACTTGCACAAGGAGCAACACCTTTATTTTTCCTTGATTACTTTGCAACAGGCGTTTTAAACAAAAACGTTTTATTGTCTGTAATCCAGGGCATTGCAGAAGGGTGCAAGGAATCTAAAATAGCATTAGTTGGTGGAGAAACTGCAGAAATGCCTGGAATGTATGGTAACAATCACTATGACCTTGCAGGGTTTGTGGTTGGTGTTGTTGATCGAAAGCAAATTCTTCCAAATTGTAGTATAATGAAAGCAGGTGACTGTGTAGTTGGTTTAGAATCAAATGGAATTCACTCAAATGGATTTTCTTTGGTGCGCCATATTTTTAAAAGCTTAGATATAAATTATAATGATATATCTCCATGGAATAATAAATCTTGGGGTGAAATATTACTTAAGCCAACAAAGATATATGTTGATTCTTTGTTGCCTATTATGCCAAAGGTAAAAGGCATTGCGCATATAACAGGTGGCGGGTTAATAGACAATATTCCAAGAATTCTCTCAGGAAATTTATTTGTAGACATAAATATTAATTCTTGGAAATGGCCAGATATATTTTTATGGCTGAAAGAAGAAGGCAAAATAGAAAAGAGAGAAATGTTAAAAACATTTAATTGCGGCATAGGTATAGTACTGATTGTAGATCCCGATAATATGAAGGATGTGGAAAGCCATTTCCAAAAGCGTGGAGAAAAAATTGAGATTATTGGAAAACTTGATGAAGCATGTCAGCCTCCACTTGATAGAGTAGTATTTAGTTAGTCTAACTTTACCGACAGTCTTTTTGCAACTTCTGAGTATGCTTCCTTTAAGTTTCCTAGATTTAAACGGAAAACATCTTTGTCTAGCTTTTTATGAGTATTTTTATCCCATAGCCTACAATTATCAGGGCTGATTTCATCGGCTAAAATGATTTTAGTGCTGTTGTTTATCAATTTGCCAAATTCTAACTTGAGATCAACTAAATATATATTTGCATTTGAAAATAGGTCGACTAAGATTTTGTTGATCTTTAAAGTTGTAGTTTTAACTTCTTCCATTTCTTTATGGGATAACCAACCAAAATATAATATGTGATTTTCATTCACCATTGGGTCGGCTAGGTCATCATTTTTGTAAAAAAACTCGATTATAGGAGATGTAAGTGCCTCACCTTCTTTGATATTAAAACGTTTGCAAAAGCTGCCAGCTGCAATGTTTCTAACCACTACCTCAAGAGGTATTATCTTGAGCTTTTTGACTAGCTGTTCTCTTTCGTTTAGAGTGTTTATAAAGTGCGTGCTAATTCCTGCTTCTTCAAGCTTTTCCATGATAAAAGCACTAACATGATTATTAATTATTCCTTTGCCCTCAATAATTTCATATTTTTCCTTGTTGAACGCTGTAACATCATCTTTAAAGTACTGTATAACAGTTGATGAGTCTTCAGTTTCAATAATGACTTTGGCTTTACCTTCGTATATCGTTTTATTCAGTGACATGATTAATTTAGCTGTATACTATAAGATAATATCAAATTGCTGCTTAGTTTACTACAAATTTGCTAATGACGTTTAGTGTTACAATATTAACCATATTTCCAGAAATGTTCCCCGGGTTTTTGAACTATTCTCTTGCCGGAAAAGCGTTGGAAAAAAAAATATGGAATCTTGAAATAGTAAATATTCGTTCTTTTGCTAAAGATAAACATTCAACTGTGGATGATGTTCCATATGGAGGTGGAGCAGGGATGGTTATGCGCCCAGATGTGATTGGTAATGCAGTTGATAATGTGCTTTCTGCTCATAAAAATACTAGATTTATTTATATGACTCCATCTGGTACAAAATTTAATCAGAGAATTGCGAAGGAGTTAACAGAAATTCCTCATGTAACAATATTGTGTGGTCGATTTGAAGGTGTTGACCAAAGAGTAATTGATGTGTATACTCCTTATGAGTTAAGTATTGGAGATTATATACTTTCGGGAGGTGAGCCAGCTGCGATGGTGGTTCTTGATGCATGTATTAGGCTTCTTCCAGGTGTAGTAAATAATTTCGATAGCGTTGCTGAAGAAAGTTTTAGTTATAGTGGTGGTATACTTGAATATCCTCAATATACTAGACCTGAGCAGTGGAGTAGGTACAAAGTTCCTGAGGTTCTGTTGTCTGGCAATCACAGAAAAATAAGTGATTGGAGAAGGGAACAGTCATATGTTAGAACAAAGGAACGTCGACCTGAATTGTTGAATGGAGATGATAAATGACGAACTTACTTGAAAAATTTAACGAACAACAAATACAAAGGTTAGCCAAAGAGATGCCAGCTTTTTGTCCTGGCGATGATTTGAAGGTCACTTTTAAGGTAGTTGATAGTACGGGTGAGCGTATACAGATATTTGAGGGCGTATGTATATCAAAAAGAAATCGTGGATTACACTCTTCTTTTTCAGTTAGAAAGGTAAGTCATGGAGAAAGTATAGTATCACAATTTTTTGTTTACTCTCCTGCATTAATTTCAGTACAAGTGATGAGAAAGGGAAAGGTCCGTAGAGCAAAATTATATTATCTGTGCAAGCTATTTGGGAAAGCTGCAAGGATCAAAGAACGTACTACTTATGTTAAAAAAAAATCTAAGTAGATACAATAGGGAGTGATGTCAATTGTATCATCTCAAAACTCTCTCTTATTATCCCAGTGTGTGGCGCACAACTGTACTTTCCCTCCTGCTGTGGTGTCATCCCAATGTTTGACACTGGGATCCAGATTCTCCTTTTGGTTTGTGCTTTCATGGAAAATATAAAAATTATTTGCAGGCAAAGCCTGTTAGATCTCAGTTCAAGCACTGGAAAAAGGGGAAAGTCTTTTCAAATCCTCATGTAAAGAAAAGTAAATGGGTATAATAAAGAAAAACTTTCTTAAGTTACTTCAATCTAAGCGCGTACATGCTCGTGTAAAAAGAAAAAATAAAAAGAACAACATTTTATGCTTTTGCTCTTTTACAGCACTGATTGTCTCAATTGGGTGTCCTATATGTATATTACTAAGTATATTAGTTAACTCTTACAGTGCTTTAACAGTAACGAAAATTTTATTACCAGTTGAAATAAATGCTGATCTTATTTTAACTAATAATCCTGGTGATTTACGATATAAGTCCATTGGCTTACTCAACAATTCTTTACGTAAGGTGTTTGAAGGAACTAATTTTAAAGACGGTGACGAAATTTTAAGTCGTAATTCTTACAAAGAACTAGAGAAATTTTTTCATAAGAAAGTAAAAGATAGTGGTGAATATGAGATCTGGTTTACCGCGTCAAGTATAATTAATTCAATAAATAAATATAAACATTTGAATGATCATTATGCTAAATTACTTGATTGGTTAAAAGAGAAGGGAAGAGTAAGAAAATTTTTTAATAAGTCTCTGTTTCTTAAGTCTGATTCTTGTGAGCCTGAGAATGCAGGGATTTTAGGGGCATTTATCGGTTCATTAATGACAATTATAGTATGCTTAGCGTTGGCATTGCCAATAGGAATTATGTCAGGTATCTGTCTTTATGAATTTATGCCTAGAAATAGGCTAATAACCAGTATTGTAGAAATTAGCATGAATAACCTTGCTGCAGTGCCTTCGATAATATTTGGTGTGGTAGGACTGACTCTCTACTTGGGCATATTTGGTTTACCCCGTTCTTCACCGCTTGTTGGCGGGATGACTCTTTCATTTATGATGCTGCCTAATATTATTATTGCAACAAAAAATGCCTTTACAAACGTTCCTATTGCAATAAAAGATGCAGCGTTTGCGCTAGGTGCACCTCACATCAAGGTGATATTGGATCACTCTTTACCGATTGCGTTGCCACGGATAATACATGGTGCAGTGCTTGCAATTGCAAGGATTTTAGGCGAATCTTCCCCTTTACTTATGATAGGCATGGTAGCATTTATTGCTGATACACCTACATCCTTCTTCGATCCGGCAACTGTTTTACCTGTACAAATATACATATGGTCAAGTAGTCCTGAAATTGCATTTATTGAGCTTGCTGCCATTGCAATTATAGCTTTATTGTTAATGCTATTTGCTTTGAATTTAATAGCAAATTTTGTAAAAAGAAAGTTCGAGTTTTTTGATTCATGAAAATTACAATCCTATCTGGTTATGGCTTAAATTGCGAAAAAGAAACTGCATTTGCATTTATGGAATGTAGCAGAAAGCTTGGTATTAATAATATTGAAGTAAAAATCGTTCACATTAATGATATTATAGATAATCCAAGTGAACTGAAATTAAGCAATATACTTGCAATTCCAGGAGGTTTTTCCTATGGTGATGACACTGGTGCTGGTAATGCGTTTGCTTTGCGTATAAAAAACAACTTGTTAGACGAATTTCAAAATTTCTTATCTCAGGATAAGCTTATTATAGGGATATGTAATGGTTGCCAGATATTAGTAAAGTTAGTTCCAGAATTCTCTAATCTAGCTTTAACCTCTAATGATATAGGTAATTACCAATGTCGTTGGATTAGAGTGAGAGTTAATCCGCAGAGTAATTCTGTTTGGCTACGGGGCCTGAGTGAACTATATCTCCCTATTGCTCATGGGGAAGGCAAATTTTTTATGGATCAAGATACTTTGAATCAATTGATTGAAAATAATTCCGTTGCACTGCGTTACGTTGATGAAAATGGTGACTATGCAAATTTACAATTTCCTTACAATCCAAACGGATCTATATACGACCTGGCAGCTTTGTCAGACAAAAGTGGTAGAGTTTTAGCTTTAATGCCTCACCCAGAGAGAGGAATATTTTTTACTCAGCAGGACAACTGGCCTCTTGAAAAAGAAAAATGTAAACGTTCAGGAGTGGCTATGCCAAAATATGGTGATGGAATGCTCATATTTGAGAATGCACTAAAATATTTTGCGTAAGTATTACAATACATTACATACAACAAGTTTTTAAACCATAAAAAGTTACTTGATCAGGATGACAATAAATCTTTATTTTTGATCTGCAGAGTAGCTTTCTCTAACGTTAGGGATATAATTGTTCCACTTTCCAATTGCTTTTCTCAACAAGAGTATATCTAAATCTAGTGTGTCTCCTATATTCACCTTCTTGCCAAAATTCAATTACCTTTGGGATTACGCAAAATCCCACCCAAAAGTCAGGACGAGAAACTTGTGTATTGTGAAATTCTTTCTCTTTCAATTCTATAGCCTGCTCAAAATCTTGCCAATTTTTCAGAACTCTTGATTGTTTTGAGCACCACGCGCTAATTTGACTATCGCGTGCTCGAGAGGAGAAATATTCGTCAGCCTTTTTGCCGCTTAGAAGCCTAACTTCTCCTTCAATTCGTACTTGTCTAGAAAATTCTGTCCAATGAAATACGAGTGCAGCTTTGGGGTTCTCAGTCAATTCTTTTCCTTTTCTACTGTTTGCGTTAGTGAAGAACACAAAACCTTCTTTACTATACTCCTTTAGTAATACCACTCTTGCAGATGGAATGCAGTCTTTGCTACACGTTGCTAGCGTCATTGCAGTTGGCTCCTTACACGGAGAATTAAGTACTTCTTGATACCACTTTGAAAACAAATCAAAAGGATCTTTTTCAGGTAAGAGTGTCATATGCAAAAATAAAATTTAATTCTGACATGCATTGCAAAAATAAGTGCTACGACCATTTTGTCGTATAAGTGTTATGATATTGTTGCAGATTCTGCAAGGTTTTTGCACTTTACCATATACGTAAAAGTTATTTTGAAAGTATCCAGCAGATCCAGATGGCTGTGCATAATCTTTCAGTGTTGAACCACCAGCAGCAATTGCATCACTCAGAGTATTTTTTATTTCGATAGCAAGTTTTTCGCACTCTATATATGTTAAATCTTGTGCTAGCCTAAGTGGTGATATGCGAGCTCTAAATAAGCTCTCAGAAGCATATATGTTACCTACGCCAACTATTAGCTTATTATTCATTAATACTGATTTGATATTTGCTTTTCTGCTCTGTAGCAACTTCTGTAAATAATTTCCATTAAATTCATCTGTGAGGGGTTCTATTCCTAGGTTATTAAAAAAATTTAGTTCTTGCTCTCTGTTTAAAACAATCACTAATCCAAACCTTCTTGGGTCATTAAAGATTAGTGAAGTGTTGTCAGAAAATAAGAATATCACATGATCATGTTTGTTCTGTGCTTGATTGTCTTCAGCATATATAAGCTTTCCGCTCATGCCGAGGTGTATGATTACAGCCATACTAGCATCTATATTCGAGATTATATATTTACCTCTACGCTTGATATCATTTATAACTTTGCCCTTTAGCAAATCATCAATATTCTTCGTTATTGGTACACGCAAATTCCAATTATTGACTGTAACATTGCTTATTTTCTTATTTTTGATTTTATCAAATAAGAAGTTAGAGATGACTTCCACTTCTGGGAGTTCTGGCATGATACCTCCTTCAAAACTTAAGTTTCTGATGGTAATTTTGTTGTTAAAGCTTCCTCAAATACGTTTGGGTATTCTGCAGCGCTTTCTCCTAAAAATTCCTCACCACAAACAAATTTTGGAAGGGGTCTGCTTTGTCTACTCTGTTGCTGTTTTTTTCTTTTTAGAATATTTTGCTTTAAAGCTTTTGCCAATCTTTTTCTCTCTTCTTCTTTTTCCTTATTTTTTTTCATGTTATTCATTATCATAATACGTGAACTTGCCGTTGTAGCTCAGGTGGTAGAGTACGTCATTGGTAATGACGAGGTCCCAAGTTCGAATCTTGGTAACGGCAGTTTAGAGGACGATATTCATAAAGTCAATCCTCTAGATGCTAATTAGATTATAGAAAAACGTCTAGTAAATACCTTTTATACACTACCATTAAGCTGCTTTTTCAGTATTACTATTCAATAATACCTGCCGTAATTTTTCTTTAGAAAATCCATGCATTAAAAGAAATTGTATAATCCTTTGCCAAAAATCCCTCACAATATACTGAAGGATTATTAAAACTTACGTTGGCAGGGTTAAACCTGTTACCATAACTTCCCCCACCACAAATATTTTCATAACAACACTGCTTACAATCGTCAGGCCTGTTTTCCATATCACTCAAAAAGTTATTAAAAAATTTATCTGATAAGAACTTAGCCCAACTAGTATTGCTGATGTTATATTCAACAAACTTATGAGGGACACATGTTCTCAAATCATCTAGTGGGCCGAGATTACCATTATTGGAAACACATATTAACGGTAATACAAAAGGACTTCTTTTGCCAAATCCTTCAACTCTTGAATAATTACCGTAAAATAGCTCTAATGAAAAGTTATATAGAAATTTCTCTATCCTTTTTATGATAGTTCTCAGTCAGGTCTTCTTTTATCTTATCTGCCCAGCATATATTACCATGCCCTCCACCATCTCTATCAAACTGACAATGGCTATTGTGATTATTTCTACCATGAAAATTATCTGAAAGCTTTTCTATTCTTTTAAGTATGACACTACTACTAACTTGACCGATATTAGCGCTAAGAAGCTCTAATAATAAATCCACTTGTTTTTCTTTATTGTTTACCATAATTATTTTGCCTTAAAATAGCAAAGTCTAGGTTTACTATAGCTTTTGTCAAGCATTTATCTGAGCTATTTATATATTGGAATGCTACTCGTCATTTTATTTGCTTTCAAATGTATAACTTTCGGTATCTTGTTTTCAAGGACTTTTAACTTAATATTACCACTATTAAAGTCAATACTATAACACTTTAGTTCTTGACCATCCTTGAGTCCCATATTATGGCAATCACTACCTAATTTAACCCCACGTATCTTTTGTAGCTCTAGACTTCTGGTTAAGTTAAAGCATATATCACTATACTTATCAGTATCTTGGAAAGTTAAATTTTTATTTAGTAATCTACTGGGTAATAGACTGAGAAGTATGCTAGAATCTCTTATAGAGGCTATGATGTCTTTTATAAGGGACTCTGGTAAGTAATGTTTTAAATGACTTGCAAATAAGTCAACATTAAAATTAACTTTCTTTGAAGTTATTTCACTTATTATATTATTTATAGTAGTCAATAAGTTATACCTTCCATTACTAACCTCATTTAATTTCTCATCTATTATCATTGCAAGAATAAAACCTTTGTTATAACTCAACATGCTTATGTTTTGATCAAGTAAATGCTTTTGATTTGTTTTTTCGAAATCAATATTAGGTATTAAAGAATTAAAATACTCTTTTAAAGTAATATTAATTATTTTTAAGTACTCATCTTTATCAATAAGTTTCGTGTCAAGTAAGGTTTTCACTCCATAAAATTCCGTAAATCCTTCAAAAAACCACTTATATTTTATTTCATTTTTCTTATCGTTGTCTTGCTCTATTATATGTCCTATATATCTGTGAATTAATTCATGTGATATCACTCTAGTATAATCTTTGATATTTTTTTTTAAGCTTCCCTCAATAATTACATAGTCCTTTCCTGCAGCACCTGTAGTTCTACTAAGATTGGGATTATCAACAAGTACTATATTATACGGCTTACTTTCTAGTATGAATAAGTTATCTTGAGCTAAGATAATTTTATTAATAATATTTACAAGACTGATACTATTATGAGCATTGGTATAAAGCTTATTTCTTTTATCAAGATCAAAACTTCTAAAATTGTCAGTTCTAATAATTTTTTCTATATTATCAAAAGGTTTTCTAAAAGGTAAAAAATCAGGTGAGTTTTTTAAATGTGATGAAGAGTTATCTAAAGCAATAGCAGAATGCATATACTGAATGTATATAAGGAAAAAACAAATAATATAATTTAATAGACTGTGTACATTTTTAAGCTTAATGTTTGCCATAAATAAAACAGGACATTGAAGAAGTGTAAGTAATTACGATTAAGCAAATATAATTTATTGCTAAGTAGGTGATAAGGATAATTTTAATTATCTCTTTAAAACTTTACTCTTCCCATATTATTGAACACCTTATAATAAAGACTGAGAAGAAAGTTACAAAGGATTGTATATTCTTATCATCATAGCGCTGTTACTACAGTAATAACACTAAGAATAACTATAAGTTTCTTTGAATGATAGTTGAATTTTGATTGAAATTTTGAGGCTATAAAAACCGCAGGTACCAGTTGGTTTTTATTAGCTAAAGTAAACGTCAAATATCTGGAATTCTGGACATAAAATCCTCCTTTGAAAAAAAAGATTAGAAAAAAATGCAATGCACATACGACAGAAATTAAGTATGTGTGTATGCACCCACATACGCTGAAGAGGATACGCTACATTTTTTTATGAGTTTGATTGTTTAATAAAAAAAAGTCTGCAGACAAAGATAAATTTTTGAGCTCTAAAAGTATCTCTAATTGTCATTATAATCAGATTTAGAATATGCGGAAGTAATTTTTTAGCTATAAGAATATATTATAGAAAAAAGGAACCCAAAAGTTAGCGTTATTGGTAATCCAACTTGGTGTAACGGCACTGTAGACCTTACAATAAAGACTGAGAGTAAAGTTACAAAGGAAGATTATCATGCTTCTTCCATATTCTTTCTACTTTCTTGTTTTTAAGTAGCTCTAATGCTTTGTGAAAGTGATGCCTTGTTTTACTTGGCACTATAATGTCATCAATGTATCCATGTGATGCAGCAAAAAATGGATTAGCAAATTTCTCTTTATATTCTTTGATTAACGTTTGCTGGTCTTTTTCATGCCTAAATATAATTTCAACTGCACTTTCAGGTCCCATTACAGCTATTTCAGCGGTTGGCCAAGCATAATTTATATCACCTTTTAGATGTTTCGAATTCATGACAATGTATGCACCACCGTATGCCTTCCTGGTGATCAAGCTAATTTTCGGCACGGTCGCTTCAGCATAAGCGTAAAGCAGTTTCGCTCCGTGTTGTATTATATTATTGTATTCTTGATTTGTACCTGGCAGGAAACCTGGAACATCAATAAGTGTGATGATGGGAATGTTAAATGCGTCACAAAATCTTACAAACCTCGCAGCTTTTCTTGAAGAGTCAATATCCAAGCATCCTGCAAGGTGCATAGGTTGATTTGCAACAACACCAATAGTATTTCCTCCAATTCTGCCAAAGCCAATTATGATGTTACGGGCAAAATCGGGTTTTAGTGCAAAAAATTTCCTTTCATCACACACCTTTTCAATAAGTTCATACATATCATAAGGAGTATTAGGATTACTAGGAACTAGAGTGTTCAAAGATTCATCAACATCATCAATTAAGTTGCAGATTGGTACAGATTTCGTTGACTCTTGATTATTTACTGGTAAAAAGGTAAGGAATTCACGGATTCTCAGCAGCATTTCAACATCGTTATTGAACGCAAAATCTGCTACTCCTGTTTTGCTTGTATGAATTTTTGCTCCACCAAGATCTTCGTGGCTTACATCTTCATAGGTAACTTTTTTCACTACATCTGGTCCGGTTATAAACATGTATGAGCTATTTTTTACCATGAAAATAAAATCGGTTAGCGCTGGAGAGTAAACTGCACCGCCAGCACATGGGCCCATGATTAGAGAGATTTGTGGTATAACGCCTGATGCATTTACATTCCTTTGAAAAATTTCTCCGTAACCAGCAAGGGAATTTACTCCCTCTTGAATTCTAGCTCCACCAGAGTCGTTTAGTCCGATAATTGGAATCCTGGCATTAATTGCCATATCCATAATTTTGCATATTTTTTTTGCATGTGATGCACCAAGTGATCCACCAAAGACAGTGAAATCCTGAGAATAAACAAAAACTTTTCTGCCATGAATAGTACCATGGCCAATTACAACTCCATCACCTAAAAAATCAGCATTTTGCATGCCAAAATCAGTTGCGTGATGCTTCACAAACTTATCATACTCTTGAAATGAATTTTCATCGAGCAATATACTCAGCCTTTCTCTAGCGGTTAGCTTTCCTTTTTCATGTTGCTTGTTAACTCTATCAGGACCTCCTCCTTTTTCGGCTTCTAATGTTTTGATCTTTAGAGTTTCTAGTATTTCAGAGTCTTGCATGTAGTAAAATAACTTTCAAATTGGTTGTAAACTTTATTGAGCTTACAAATCCTATTGATTATACACATACACCGTTACTGCATGCAACGGTGTATGTGTACGATAATTAATGCGCTAGCAATTTCTATTTAATATTTTGAGAATGCTGAGACTCACTAACATTCTGTGCACTTGCACTTG
The DNA here is from genome assembly GCF_947251865.1 of Wolbachia endosymbiont (group B) of Protocalliphora azurea. Taxonomy (NCBI): domain Bacteria; kingdom Pseudomonadati; phylum Pseudomonadota; class Alphaproteobacteria; order Rickettsiales; family Anaplasmataceae; genus Wolbachia; species Wolbachia endosymbiont (group B) of Protocalliphora azurea. The sequence continues at coordinate 1,342,298 of NZ_OX366394.1, forward strand.
TTACACCTGTTGATGGATTAATTGTTATAACTTCTCTTTCAATTCCTTGTAAGTTTGAAGCCAATGAGACCAATTTTGCTAGAGTCATGTCATTATATTTATCCATCTTCTTATTCTCATAATAGCCAATTTTTATTTTTACAGCTTTGTTTTCCTCGAAGTCCTCAGGACTTATATTATCACTTAAATCAGTACAAAATACGTTACCATTTCCACTAATATTTAAAGCAATACTGCAATCTCTATCACCCACTTTCCAGTTAAATTTAATTATACAAGACTCATTTAGTGTTTGATAAAGCCTTACACCATCATCACTTTGTGAAACACGCACCAACCTTTTATCTTCTGGAGATACCAATGTAAAAGCTCCAATTTTTGGATTACTATCCTTTAAGGCTTTACCAGGAAATGAGTTATCAAATTTTAACTCACCTCTGCCTTCTTTTAACGATACCCATGCAGTAAATGATTTATCTTCTTTTCCTCTCAACCTCACATCTATAGAATCATTACCTGTATATTCAGCAATTCCTTTTCGAATTACACTCAGAAATTTCTTAGTTTCTTCATCATTGTCACTCAAAAAAAGCTCCTTATTTTCATGTGACCGGGATGGATCATTGAGATTCTCCAATGCTTTAGCTAAAGTTATATAGTTATATATACGTGTCCTTTTGTTATAAGGTGTCCCTAATTTATAAATTTGAGGAGTTAATTGAGCAACTTGACCGCAATTCATTATTAAAGTTTCATTTGCATTATGCATAGCGCCTCCAATTCTACATAATAAACTTAAGATAAAATATCCTAATTTTAGGATAGGTATATAATCTATCAAGTCAATAGTTAAATTAAAAAATTTTGATTATAATTTACTATTTATAAAATACGCTCTTAAACTATGCTGAAAATAGTCATAATAGGCCTTCCAAATGCAGGCAAGTCAACTCTATTTAATAGGCTGGTGGGAAGAAAAGCAGCGGTAGTTAGTGACATTCCAGGAGTAACGAGAGATAGGCGTGAAGGAATTGGAAGAATTAGTGATTTAGAGTTTAAAGTTATAGATACAGGAGGATGGAATGACCAAACCAGTTTTTCACTACAAGTTATTGAACAAATAGAGTTTTCTTTGTCGAGTGCAGATGTAGTTTTCTTTCTTGTTGATGCAAAAGTGCAAAACGAGCAGAACAAAGAGTTTGCAAAGTGGCTGAAGAGAAAAACAAATAAACCTGTAATACTAATAGCAAACAAATGTGAAAGTCATAAATCGGAAAATGTTGATTATTTGCAGTTTTTCAATTTCATAGGTCCGGTATACATCTCAGCCGAACATAATCTTGGCATGGTTGATCTTTATGATGCATTAGCTGGTGTGATTGAAGGTCTTAGCGAAGGCACTGAGCTGCCTGAAAGTGAGTCCATTAGACTGAGGATTGCAATCATCGGTCGCCCAAACGTTGGAAAATCAACTTTTTTAAACAGTTTACTTGCAGAAAATAGACTAATAGTAAGCTCAGAACCCGGTACCACGCGTGACTCTGTGGATATTTCATACGACCATAATGGGAAATTAATCACTCTCATCGACACTGCGGGAATCCGCAGAAAGGCAAATGTTGTTGATAACTTAGAATCAAGATTTGTTGAAAAAAGTATAGAGTCAATAAAGCGCTCTCATGTAGTGATTTTAATGTTAGATTCCTTGCTTGGCATTGAGCAGCAGGATTTATCAATTGCTGAAGCTGCAATTAAAGGGGGGAAGGGAATTATCATTGTTTTAAATAAGTGGGATTTAATAGGTAAGGATGACAGAAGTAAGTTAATAAAATTTGTCAAACAACAGGAAGTGACTCGGTTATTTTTGGAAGTGCCAACTGTAACAATTTCTGCATTGAAAGGTATGCGCTGTGGTGATGTGATAGATAAGTGTCTTGAAGTGAGTGAATCCTTAAACAAGAAGATCAGCACTGCAAAACTGAATAATTGGCTAATAGATGCTGTGGAAAAACATTCTCACCCACTTATAAAAGGTAGAGAGATTAAAATGAAGTATATTGCTCAAATTGGCACCAAACCTCCAGCTTTTTCTTTGGTATGCAACGTCCCGGAAAGTGTTGATGAGAGTTATAAACGTTATTTGACTAATGGTCTTAGAAAAAACTTCTTTGTTGAAGGTGTACCAGTTAGATTGCTTTTGAAAAAGAATAAAAACCCCTATGTAAAGTAGATAATCTTGTTTTACTAATAATATACTTTTTTATCTTAGTAATATTATTAATAAGTAAATAATATTACTTAAATAAGTAGTTGATAAATTAATATTATATAGTAAAGTATTAACTTGTTTAGTACTTTTGCTATGAATTATAAAGGACAAGATTTAAGGCCTGGATCTCCACATACTTTCACGGTTGATACACCTTTAGTATTTCAGTAGCTTCCAAAAAGATATGGATACCCGATTCCAGAAAAATATTTGGAAAGATTGAGCAATTGGGCAAAAAGGGAAGATACGCGTGTAGTGAAATTAGTAATAAATGGATCTGGTTTTACTCCTACGCAACGTAAAGAGTTGGAGAATAAAATATCAAACAGAGAGTTTAACCCAAACAAAAACATAGAGCTTATAGACTTTAATGAGCTGGATTTAGGAGAGTATGAATTTAGCTTTCACTTACAAACAGATAAGAAAACAGAACTATCTAAATGTCCTTTATACACTGTATCTCAATATTTCAAAGATCTATACTCTATTCCAGAAAGTAAAATTTTGGTGTTGAGATAGACAGTATGCGTATATTTATGTTGTTGGTATTGAAATCTCCTATGATCTATTTTGATTTTGATATCTTACCTAAAGAAGATAAGAAAGTTGGTGAGATTCAGGCTGTGCATGGCTTTTTGGTTGCTGAAAATGACAGAAAAGGTTATGACTATGATGGTATAGCAAGTATTGAAAATGCTATCATTGCTCTAAGCTATGATGGTAGAGTAAAAATTATGGAAATTTACAATGAAGTAAAGAATAAGTTTCAAAAAGATTATCCTTTGTTTAAGTTATCAGAACATGAGATTTACAAAATTATGGAAGAGATAGTATATTTCACTCTTTCTAATGACGTTCTTCTTCTTATATCTAGCTATCAAGATTCTAACAAACGTTACAACAGACGTTTGGAAGAAGCAAGATTGCTTATGCAAGAAACATTTGGGTTTAAAACCAATGGAGGAGAAGTTGATACTCAATATGACAATAGCTGGACGAAAAACAAGGATGAATTGTATACCAAAGAAGAAATTGCAAAAATAGATAGTGATACTAGGGTTGTAACTAGTATGCAAACTAAATCAGTATCTAGCTGTGAATACATACATAGAGGCTAGATAAAAAAGTTATAGAGTGATATGTGTCGCTTTATAATTATATAGAACATTATTAAACAAAAGTTGACTTTTTCGGTTGTTGTGGTAATTCGTTAATTATGTCAGATATAAATAACAGTTCTACAATCTTTTTGCTGTCAAGTGCCGCTGCTCTGATTTTTGCATATGTGCTAGAGTATTTCTTCAATATGCTACCATGCAAGTTATGCATATACGAGCGAGTAGTTTACTATGTTACAGGGCTACTTGCAGTTGCGTACATGTTCAAAGACAACAAAATCCTAATCTATGCGATGTTTTGCAGCTATCTCATTGGTGCAATAATATCTTTTTATCATGTAGGTCTTGAACTCCACTTATTTCATGATGTTTTAGGCTGTACAGAGCAAGCAAGTGGTAACGTTAGCATAGAAGAGTTGAGAAATAATCTATTAAACCCCAATTACTCTCCGTCTTGTGACAGGCCTCATTATATTTTTGGTGTTTCATTAGCAACATGGAATCTTATTTATCTTATAGTAGCCCTGTTTGTATCAGGTAGGATATATTGTAAAGAAAGAAATTTAAGGCACAATTGGTGCAAAAAGTAGCAAGAGTAGATGCTGCATTTGTACACCGCTTAGTTGTCACCCAGTTTCCGCAATTTAAAGATCTGTCTATCTGCCAAATCGTGCCCGGTGGATGGGACAATAGAACATTTCGTCTGGGTGATCACATGCTTGTGCGTATGCCAAGCGCTGCAAAGTATGCAATGCAGGTGGAAAAGGAACAAAAGTGGTTACCCAGGTTGGCACCTTTACTGCCACTTTCAATTCCAAAGCCTTTGGCAATGGGAGAGTCGTGTGAGGGTTACCCATGGCAATGGTCTATTTACCAATGGATTGATGGCAACACCGCTGCATCTGTGCACATAGCAGATCTGAATAACTTTGCAACCAGCCTTGCTCAATTTCTCGCTGCTTTACAACGCATAGATACTACAGATGGGCCTCTTCCCGGACCACATAATTTCTATCGTGGAGGGGTACTAACAACCTATAATGCTGAGACAAAGCAAGCAATTGCCGTTCTAAAAGATAGAATAGATGCCAATGCTGCAATCGAGCTCTGGGAAGCAGCGCTAGCAAGCGCTTGGAAAGGTTTGCCAGTGTGGGTCCATGGTGACGTTAGCGCTGGCAACCTATTGGTGCAAGAAGGAAAATTGAGTGCCGTCATTGATTTTGGAGGATTGGGGATCGGCGATCCCGCTTGCGATCTAATGATTGCTTGGACGCTGCTTAGAGGAGAAAGCCGAAAAATCTTCCGTGCAATGCTTCCGTTGGATGCTAGCACTTGGACTCGTGGCCGTGCCTGGGCTTTATGGAAGGCTCTTGCTGATATTACCACAAACACGAACGCTGTCGAAGCTTGGCACACTATTAATGAAGTGTTTAGAGATTATAAACGCAATTCATAAAGTATATTTGTATGAACATTGTGATTTGAGAGCAATCTCCACTAGAAAGGATGTAATCTCAGTATTGAAATCCAGTTTTTTTATCAAAAAATTTTTTGTATAAGGAAGGTGTCATACTAGTCACAGCTGTACGAACATTGTGATTTGGGCTAAAAAGATGCGAGTAGCCCCTTCGGTGTCATCTTATGTTTTTGTCATCCCAGTGCCCAGATACTGGGATCCAGAACAGGTAATAAGAAGTGCTGGAATGACATCCTGAAATTTTAGCTACAAATATTAAGAAATTTACCAAATAGAAAAAAGGCAAAAGAATCCCCCAGTAGTGAGTTTTGACCCTATAATAATGTAAATTGGCGTTGTAATAATGTGCTAACGCTTATTTAAAGCGCGTTTTGGCTGAATGTAGAAAAAATAAAAAAAGACATGCAGCCGCTATAATTTTTTGTAATTTGCCAATAAATATCTGAGTTTTTTACTGAATTTTGTTGTTAAATCTGCAGAGATTAAAAACAAGGATAAATACTCTTATTGATATGATAAGGAACGTGGGAAGGTTTGTCAAGTCGCTTCTATACACCTGAGCATTGATCATACGGGTTCCATCTGTTATATATAGTCTTTTGCACACGAAAAAAACTGATGAATGAGTATGATATTACAGTTATAGGCAGCGGTCCTGGTGGTTATATAGCAGCAATTAGGGCGGCGCAGCTTGGGTTTAAAACTGCAATTGTTGAAAAGGAGGAAAATTTGGGTGGTATATGCTTAAATTGGGGATGTATACCAACAAAATCGCTACTTAGAGCGTCTGAAGTTTATAGATTAATAAGAAGATCAGAAGAATTTGGCATAAAAGTAAAGGATACAAGTTTTGATATACAATCAATAGTGAAATATTCAAGGAACGTTGTTGATAAGCTATCAAGTGGTGTTGAGTATTTGATGAAAAAAAATAACATCAAAGTCCATCAAGGCTTCGGTAAACTTGCAGGTAATCGTACTATAAAAATTCTTAATGACAAAAAGGAGGAGGAAATTTCTTCCAAGCATATCATTTTAGCAACAGGTGTAAGGGCAAGAAATCTTCCTGGAATCGAAGTAGATGGAGATTTAATATGGAATGCGCAGCACGCTATGACTCCAAAGAAGTTACCAAAATCTCTACTAATCATAGGTTCTGGTGCGATAGGAATAGAGTTTGCAAGTTTTTATAGTACTTTGGGAGTTGATGTAACAATTATAGAAGTAAAAGACACTATTTTGCCGCTGGAAGATAAAGATATTTCAAATTTAGCACAAGAAATATTCACAAAACAAAGGATAAAAATATATACAAACAGTAGCGTAAAAGCTTTGACTAAAAATAAAGACTTTGCTCAAGTGTTACTAAGTAGTGGTGAGAGCAAAGAATTTGATAGGGTGATTGTTGCAGTTGGCGTTCAAGCAAACACTGAAAATATAGGTTTAGAAAATACAAAAATTAAGTTGAGTTCTTCTGGTTTCATTGAAACGAATGAGTGGTATGAAACAAGTGAATCAAGTGTGTATGCAATAGGTGATGTAGCTGGTCCCCCATGTTTAGCGCATAAAGCAAGTCATGAAGCTGTAATCTGTGTTGAGAAAATTGCCGGTAAAAATGCTCATAAGTTAAAAAAAGAGTGCATACCAAATTGCACTTACTCTCATCCGCAAGTAGCAAGCGTTGGCCTTACTGAGGAACAGGCAATAAAAAGTGGATACGATATAAAAGTAGGAAAATTTCACTCCAACTTTAATGGTAAATCTATTGCACTAAGTGAAACTGAAGGTTTAGTGAAAACAATTATAGACAAAAAAACAGGCGAACTTCTGGGTAGCCACATGATAGGTGCGGAAGTAACAGAGTTAATTAGCAATTTTGCTCTTGCAAAGCAACTAGAAGGAACAGACTTCGACATAAAATCTACGATTTTTCCTCATCCAACCATTTCAGAGATGATACATGAGTCAGTACTTGCTGCAGATGGTGAATCGCTGAATAGTTGAACTAACGTTCTATCGTTTTGGAGCTACAAGTATCCTGATTAGGCGATTCAATTCTAATAGATTGATTACCAATATCAGATTTTTCTAACTTTTCTTTTAACCCTTCAGCTGCTTCTTTCACTTCAAGCTTTTTTTCCCGATTAAGATCCTCTGGGCTTTTTCTTTTACTATCTAAACCTTGTTGTCTATCAATATTTTTATTGAGTTGTTCTTGTTGAGGTAGATCAACAACCGAATTGAAGAGAGCTTTTATTATGTTTTTTAATAAACCTCCGCTTCTGCTTTGCTCTTGAGGCTTATTTTTTACGTTAGATTCTTTTTTACTGTCACTACTTTTAGGCATTTTTAACTCAACTATCATAAAGCTTGATAAAATTTTACATGCAAAGTATTAAAAAATAATTAACAATCTATTATCAAATTACTACTTACAGATGACTATTATTCTAGCAACAGGCGGTACAGGTGGGCATGTTTTTCCAGCTATAACCTTAGCAAAAGCACTAAAGGTACAAGGGCACAATTGTATATTATTCACTGATCAAAAAACCATCAATATAGAAAGTTATATTTTACCATTGTGCAAGCCAAGTGGCAACAAATTGAAGTTTCTCTTTTTGTTAATGTATAGTTGTGTATTAGCACTGTATCAAACGAGAAAATTAAAACCAAAGCTAATCATTGGTTTTGGTAGCTACGCTTCTTTTCCAACTCTTCTTGCAGCAAAGATTCTTTCTATACCTATAGTTTTACATGAACAAAACACAGTTTTAGGGAGAGTAAATAGATTCTTTTTCAAGAGTGCAAAATTAATTGCAACTAGCTTTCCAGAGACTAAGTATGCAGAAGGTAGTAAATGCGTTTTTACAGGAAATTTTGTCGATATAGAAGCACAAGGCTATTCTAGAGCTGAAACAGTTTTAAACGTGTTAATAATAGCAGGCAGTCAGGGTGCAAATTTTTTTGATGATGTAGTGAGCAGCGTAATTTGTGATCTACCTGTTGAAGTAAAAGAGAGGATTAGAGTAACGCAGCAATGTACGAAGAAAAATATAAACAAGGTCAAGAGTCTATACAAAAGTGAAGGAATTGATTGTGAGTTAAGTGAGTTTTTCGATGATATGGAAAATAAACTGGCCAATGCTCATTTGGTAATTAGCAGAGCGGGGGCAACTTCAATAGCAGAGATTACTCTTGCTGAGCGTCCTGCTGTATATATTCCTTATCCTCACTCAAAAGATAACCATCAATTTTATAATGCAAAACATATTGAAGATTCGGGAGCAGCTGTAATGGTTGAGCAAAATAGTAACGCGAAAAAGAATCTAGGAGAGTTGCTAGTTGATTTATTGCAAAATTGTCAAAAATTGCGTGATATGGCTAATAATACTAAGAAAACAAGAATAAGGAATGGAGTTACTGAATTTATTAAGGCAATAGCTCAAGAACTTAGTTGACGAATTGCTTTTTCTTCAAATGCATCCCATAGTTCTTTTTCTAGTGATTTACTATACAACTTATTGATATAAACTACTCCCGTAGGCGAAGTTGTGTTAATTTCAAGAAGGAAGTCATCTATAATATCAATACCAACAAATATTAGCCCTCTTTTCTTTAGCTCAGGACCGATTTTATTACATATTTCAGTGTCTCTATCATTCATTTCAATAGATTCAAAACTTGCTCCAAGCCTCATATTTGTTCTGATTTCTCCGCTAGACTTTGGAACTCGCTTCATTACTCCTATTGGCTTTCCATCCAGTAGCAGTATTCTTTTATCTGTATTTATCTTTTTACAAAATGCTTGTGCAATTACAGGACATTCATATTTTGCAATCATGAGATCGACTACCACTTGAATGCTATTTTGGTCTTGTATTCTTATTACGTCATTTCCTCCATAGCTATATAGTGGTTTCAAGATGATATCTTGATAGTCGTGACAAAAATTTCTAATCATCGATATATTTTCAGTGATCAAAGTTGGAGGAATTAGCTCTAGAAATAGTGAAGTAATTAATTTTTCAGGACAGTTTCTTATTTCTGTTGGATTATTTATTACTAACGCAGTAGTCTTTTCTAAGATATAGGTTGTTGTAATGTACCGCATATCAAAAGGTGGGTCCTGCCTGATAAGTATGATATCCATTTCATTCAAATCTATAGTTACATCTTCTTTAGAAGTAAAACCAAAATCATCAACGCTGACTTTCTGAGCAAGAGCAATTGACTGATTTAACTTGAGTGCTAGATTATTAGGAACATAGACAAAAATTTCGTGCTTTCTCCTCTGCGCTTCTTTTATTAATGCAAATGTAGTATCAGTTTCAAAATTTATATTTTCATCCATTTGAAAAGCTACTTTCATTTATCCTCCCTTCCTATTACAATATACTATAGTACCATAAAAGTGTTAATAATGGAGCAAAGTATGGAATTAACAGTAGGAAATAATGCACCTGATTTTAGTTTGCCAACAGATTCTGGCGAAATTTTATCGCTGAGTGAATTTTTTGATAAAAAAAATGTAGTCCTTTATTTTTATCCTAAAGACGATACTCCGGGCTGCACAATGGAGGCAAAAGGCTTTAGAGACAATATAGAAAATTTCTCTTCTTTTGACACAGTGATAATTGGTGTATCAAAAGATAGCGTTAAGTGCCACGCTAACTTCAAAGCAAAATATTCTCTGCCATTTTCTTTAGTTTCTGATGAAAATGCTGAAATGTTGGAAAAGTATGGTGTTTGGGTAGAGAAAAGTATGTTTGGCAAAAAGTATATGGGAATAGAGCGCACTACTTTTTTAATAGATAAAAAAGGTAAAGTAGTGAAGATCTGGAAAAACGTAAAAGTTAGTGGACATGTTGATGAGGTTCTAGAAGAAGTAAGGAGAATATAAATTAAAGAATGACTACCCATTGCTATATAAAAAAACTGAAATTATATAACTTTCGTAGTCATTCAAACTTTGAACTGGATTTAGATGATAGACCAGTTGTAGTAACTGGCAAAAATGGTATTGGAAAAACTAATATACTTGAAGCAATCTCATTGCTTGCTAAAAGCAACGGAATGAAAAAAGCAAAAATCAATGAGATGCAAAATAGGCGCAGTAATGAAAGTTGGGTAGTGTATTATGATTTTTTCAATGGAGCAGAGCTTAACTCAATTGGTATAGGAAAGAATCTTAATAAGAAATTAATACAAATTGATGGGAAAACGCAGTCAAGCTACTCATCTTTGTATAGAATATCTAATGTAATATGGCTAATTCCACAAATGGACTATATTCTTCTTAATTCTCCAAGTGACAGGTTAAAATTTTTAGACCGTATAGTTTCACTATTTGAAGAAAATTACACCTATTGCTACATGAAATATAGAAAAGCTAAGCATGAGCGAAGTAAATTGCTTAGAGAGAATATTTTGGACGAAAGTTGGCTCTCTAGTCTTGAAAACGTCATGGCTACCAATGCAATTGATATTTTACGTATGCGATCATCTGTTTTAAAGATATTACAAGACACAATTGATAACCATTCTTGTGAGTTTTTTCCAAAGGCAAGTTTGAAATTTAGCAGTCAGCTAACTTTGAACGATACTGCAGAATATTTTCAGAATCGTCTAAAGGAAAACAGAGAAAAAGACTCATTAACTGGTAGAGTAACCTTTTCTGTACATAATGATAATTTTTGGGTTTTTTGCCAAAAAGGGGACATGCCAATAAATCTTTGTTCTACTGGAGAGCAAAAGCTATTACTGCTTTCTATCATCTTATCTAGTGTAAAAGCAAGGTGTATTCATTACAATAAAGCACCTCTTCTTCTGCTTGACGATATAATGTCGCATCTGGATAAAGATTACAGAAAGGTGTTAATGGAGGAGGTGTTAAGCATTCAATGTCAAACTTGGATAACCGATGTAAATCAAGATAATTTCAATAACTATCTTTGCTCTTTCAAGTTTTTTGAATTATCAAGTAAATAAATTTCAAGCGTGCTGTCATACATCAAGCTCATATTCGGTATGTAAATCTCTAATTAAAGCCTCAGCGTGTTTTTTTTGAACAACTATACTGATCTTGATTTCGGACATTGTGACAGCAAGTATTTCTATCTTTTTTTCGCTTAAAACCTTGAGTGTGCGATACATCACTTCAGTGTTAGACATAACACCAATACCAATTATTGAAATTTTAGCTATATTATTGTTTACGACATAATTTTCATTTTTGTTCAATAACTTTGTCATTAAATCAACATCAAATTTAGAAATCAAAAAGCTTGACCCATGTATCATGTCAACTTTAACGTTTGCTCCTGCTATATCTCTTAAAGTATCCAGAGTATTTGCAAAGTTAGTAAAAGTTACAAGAGCTTCGTGAGTGCTATAAGTTATTCCAGTAATTAAGTATCTTTCCAGTACATCTTTTTCGTGTAGTACTGTAGTGCCTTCTACTTCCTCAAAAGTGGATAACACTTGCACCTTAATATTATGCTTCATTGCAAGTTGTACTGAACGATTATGCAATATTTTAGCACCAGATGACGACATCTCCAATATTTCATTGTAAGAGATAGATTTAAGCTTGCGTGCCCTTGGAACAATTTTTGGGTCTGCTGTATATATTCCGTCAATATCAGTAAAAATTTCACAAGTCCTAATACCAAAGACTACAGCAAAGGCAATTGCTGAGATATCAGATCCTCCTCTACCAAAAGTAGTGATTCTATCATCGTGTATACCCTGAAAACCAGCAATGATTGCAGCAGTATAACCCTCAGCAAAAGATCTTTTTACATGGTCAATTTTTATCTTTTTTATTTTAGACTCAGAATAAAAATTATCCGTTACAATTGGTAACTGCCAGGCGAGCCATGATTTAGCATTAACTCCAACAGACAGAAGAGTGATAGCTAATAACCCGCAAGAGATTTGTTCTCCTGCTGAAAGCAGGACATCATACTCTGATAACTCTTGTCTACAATTTAAATTTGAAATTTGCCTGGCTTGAAAAGCCATTTGGTCAGTGAATCCTGCAGCAGCAGATACAACAGCAATTACATTATAACCTTTTTCAATATCGTTTTTTATTAGATTTGCAACTCGATTTAAGTCAGTTAGCGAAGTACCACCAAATTTTTTTATTATTATTTTGTTCATAGTTACAATAAGGTCAATTTCACCTTTCTAGAGAGTATAGTTGCTTAATTAAATGTGTTTTTCTGATCACTAATTAAAGTGATAGAGGATTATTCATCTTTATCACTACCAAGGTCTTTTAACATACTGTAGTTGCCTTTTCTAAATTTACCTTTTAAAGATGTAACTCCGCTTTCGCTAATTCCACTTAAGCTTAATGCTGCTCCACCTAGCTGCAATCCAATCTCAGACGTCTCGGGAATAATTTTACTAGCCCCTAGATCTTTATAAACCTCCACATTATTCAAATCTGGTAAACGTATTATAATATTTACATGTGGGAAGTTTGTTGCAACTAGAGAAACTATTTTCTTTATAGTGACTTCGTTCTTTATTGAAACCACAAGAGCTTGAGCTCTTTCTATTCCTACTGATTTTAAAATTTCATATCTTGTAGCATCTCCAAGATATATAGGGAAACTGTCATTTTTTCCTTCTTTCACTATTTTTGATTGAATATCTACAACAACATAACTTAAATGCTCTGCAGTAAGCATTTTCGTTACCATATATCCCACTCTACCAAACCCGGCAACTATTACGTGGTTATAAAGATCTTGTGTGTCTGTTTCGATTGCTTCATCGTCTAGTATTATTTTTTCAGTGCTAAATGAATTTGCTATCCAGTCTCCAATTCCCGATAAAAGAGGAGTAAAAGCCATAGTTACTGTAGTTACCATCATAAGCACTTGAGCGATTTCACTTGATAGTACATCTAATTCATCTGCTAAACGGAATAAAATAAATGCAAATTCACCGCCTTGTGCAAGCAGTAATCCAGCTTGTATTGCAGGTGCACTTCTAAATCCAAAAAATCTACACAATGTATATATAATGGACGTCTTTAAAACGATAAGGATAATTGATAATAAAGTAACGAGTGGTAACTTATTGAGTAAAAGGTCAATATCAATAGACATGCCAACAGTCATAAAGAATAAACCAAGAAATAAGTCTTTAAATGGCAATACTGCATGTTCTACCGAATTCCTGTGTTCTGTTTCTGCAACTAGTAACCCAGCAACAAATGCGCCTAATGCCATTGATAAATGAAATTGTTCAGTAATAAATGCTGATCCTAATATTATCAGAAGTGTTGTTGATATAAAGATTTCATTACTCTCCATTTTGGCAATAACCGAAAACAATGGCCTCAGTAATAACCTACCAGTTACAAATATCAACACCAATGCAATAGCTGCTTGCACTAATGAGCCTGCCAACGAGCTTATTAAGCTGTGTTCAGAATTGCCAGTAAGCAGGGGCACTAGTACTATTAGAGGTACCACTGCAAAGTCCTGCATTAGTAGCACTGCTATTGACAATCTACCAACTTGGCTTGCTTGAGAACCCTTTTCTTGCAGAACCTGCAACACTATTGCTGTTGAGGATAGTGCAAGTCCACCACCAATAACTGCTGCCATGTTTGTATTTACTCCAAAGGCAAGAGCAATGCACCATATTGCTATCATGGTAACTATAACTTGAAGGGAACCAAACCCAAACACATGCCTACGCATAGCGATAAGGCGTTCAAATGTCAATTCAAGACCTATAATGAACAATAGGAAAACTACGCCAAACTCTGCAAAGTTATCCATTACTTCAACTGAATGTATCAGATTAAATCCATGAGAACCAATCAATGCACCTGCAACAAAGTAACCAAGCACTGGACTAATATTCATTTTCCAAAACGCTATGACTATAAACACAGCAGCGGAAAGTAAGATTATAATATCAAACAAATGCTGAGAGCCGCTGTGCATAATATTTAACCTGTAGAATTAGACCATTTTATTGAACAACCAATACTTGATTTTTGGTCAATTGGAAGATTGCTAGTTTTTGCAATAAATTTCATCGCTTGAAATAAATCACTACTTCCTATTTCATAATTTTGAACTTTCTCTTTTTTTGCATTGTTAAAACGTCCACGATAACGAAGTTTTAAATCAGCGTTAAACCCAAAGAAATCAGGGGTACAAACAGCACCATACTCTTTAGCTACTTCTTGGTTACTGTCAATTAAATATGGAAATGTAAACTTATTTTTCTCTGCAAAATTAATCATGTTTTCAAAGGAGTCTTCTGGGTACTTATTCACATCATTTGGCATGATTGCAACGGTGTTTACCTGATAATCTTTTTTCAACAAATTAACATCGCTTACTAGATTGCTAATAATTGATTGAACGTAAGGACAGTGATTGCATATAAACATTACAATAAGACCATTTTCCCCATAGCAGTCACTTAATGTATAATATTTGTTATCCACTCCCAAGAGATTGAAATTCTTTGCAGTAAAGTCTAAATCTATCTTAGGAGTGTCTAGCGTAACCATAGCTCATAGAGAATTGTATACCGTATATAATTTATGATCTTATTGCTTAAATGTCAAATGGTTTCTATGTACACTATTTGCATTTAGCATTGTAATTATAAAATTTATGTTCATAACCTTCGAAGGAATAGATGGTTCTGGTAAAACAACACAGTCTGAGTTACTTGCAAATTATTTCAAGCAAATTCACGGTGAAAATAATGTCGTATTGACTAGAGAACCAGGTGGTACTGATTTTGCAGAAAAAATAAGAGGATCACTACTTAAGGATAATATTGATCCCATCTCTGAACTTTTATTATTTACCTCAATGAGATATGAACATATGAAAGAATTAATACTACCAGCTCTTAAAGAGGGAAAGACAGTTATTTGTGATCGATTTATCGATTCAACTATTGCGTATCAAGGGTATGGACTAGGTGTTGACTTGAGTCTAATAAGAGACTTACACAAATTAGTGGAAATTAAATATCCAGATATCACATTTATTTTAGATATTGATGTTCAAGTTGGACTCAGCAGAGCAAAGGATAAAAATAAGTATGAAGAAATGAGCATTGATTTCTATCATAAAATTCGAAAAGGATTTCAAGAAATAGCTATAAAAGAATCTAATAGATGTAATGTTATTACTGGAATTGCAGATAAAGACAACAATAAAGTGTATAGTGAAATTATTGATGTAATAAGAAAAAAGAAAAAAGGCATGCAGCCGCTATAATTTTGTCAATAAATACCCTGAGTTTTTTACTGAATGTTACGATTGAGCCTACAGGTCAAAAACAAGCTTTGAGTTAGAAATAACATTGCTATTATAATAAAAGAAATCGCAATATTTGTACAATTGAAAGATGGTTGCGGGAGTAGGATTTGAACCTACGACCTTCAGGTTATGAGCCTGACGAGCTACCGAGCTGCTCCATCCCGCGTCGTTGCTTATTTATTATTATATGCGTAATAATAATAAATAAAAGAATAAAATCACACTATTACATATATTTATATATCTATTAACCTTTCTTAACATGATAGTAAATTATATACATAACAATCTGTGCAATGAAAAATATAACTTGATATTGTGGTTCCCTATTTTTCAGTGTGCAGGAATTTTAACCTATTTCTCATTAAATTTTGAACCAAGCTGTGCTTTCACTATATCTATTTTTCTCTTGCTTTCACCTATACTAATTCTGATTGCAATATTATACAGGAAATACGCAATATTATGCATTTCTTTAATTGCAGTGCTCATAGGATTTACAGCCAGCAAATTCAGAACAGATTCAGTTAATACTCATATTCTTGATAAGGAAAGGTATGTGAAAGATATTGTTGCTACAGTGAAGGATATTAACGATAGGGGCTCATATAAACAATTTTTGCTTTATGAAATAAAAAACACGAAGTTCAAGCTGGATAACATCAGAATATCAGTTAAAACAAAAGCGGAAGAAGGCATTAAAATAGGGGATCAAGTAAAATTATCAGCAAAACTCTTTCCTCCAAAAATTGCGCCTTCGGAATATGCATATGATTTTGCAAGAATAGCATATTATCAGAAAATAAGTGCAACAGGCTTTGCAACAAGCAAAATAGTCCTGTACAAAAAGGCTGAAGCAAGAAAATTTCAAGAGTATATAGAATCTTTCCGTCAATATATCTATGAAAACCTACAGCAAAATACCAAAAAGCCACACGCGGACATAATCTCTGCATTATTAATTGGCAAAAAAGACGGGATAGATCAAAAAACTATGAATGCGATACGAGATTCAGGTATAGCACATTTATTCGCTATATCTGGTTTACATTTATCGTTTGTTGCTGGTCTATTTTTTATAGTATTCCGTAATTTATTTGCAATATCTGAAACTTTGACTCTTAAATATAACACTAAAAAAATATCTGCATTCTTTACTATCTTGCCAACTACCTTTTATTTGTTGATTACCGGTATGCAAATTTCTGCTCAGCGTGCCTACATCATGGTGATCTTGGTACTTGTTGCAATAATCATAGAAAGGAAATATCGAGGATTAATAGCAATTGCGTTTGCTGCTTCGGTGATACTCATAGTGGAGCCAGAAGCAATCTTAAAGCCAGGTTTTCAAATGTCATTTTCTGCTGTTTTGGCACTAGTTGCCAGCTATCAGATCAATGCTAATAAGTTATTCAAAATAAAAATAATAAAATATTTTGTGTCGATAATGATCAGCTCAGTCATAGCAAGTTTAGCAACTGTTCCGTACACAATATACAATTTTAACTATTTTTCAATCAGTGGCATTATCACAAATTTGATTGCTATACCAATAGTTACACTCATTATTATTCCACTTGGAATAATTTATGTTTTATTGATTCCTTTAGGTATTGAATGGATTATAGCGCCATTTATAGAGCGCCCAATTGACAGTATCTTGTGTATAACAAATGCAATCGCTAGTCTTCAGTATTTGGTTATTCCCACTCGCACTTTTCCTGGCTCATCAATTATTATAATAACACTTGGGTTATTGTGGCTATGCTTGTGGGAAAGGAATTGGCGTTTTTTTGGAATTTTCTTTATTGTGCTGGGTATTTTCTCTAGCGCTATGTATAGAACCCCTGACATCCTGGTCAGTATTGATAATCTTGCTGTAAAAGAAGATGACAGTTTACTATATTCTCTTACTAGGAAAAATAGGAACTTTGTTGTCAAAACATGGGCTAAACAAAACGGGCAGAATCAAATTTTGAATCACACTAAATTCAGTAATTCAAACAAAAGGCTAAAATGTAATGATTATGACTGTACATATAATAAAGGAAATAATAAGTCAGTGTTGCTAGCTCATAAAAGAGAAGATATTTTAGAAAATTGTAACAATGTCGATCTAGTAATTCAGTTAAGCAAGTTTAACTATCCAGCTTGCAATACTAAAATCATCAAATACTCTGACTTAGAGGCATATGGCACACACTCTGTTTGGCTAGCAAATAGTGGCATAAAGGTTAGCAAAGTCCGTTCTAATCGTCCTTGGCATAAGCCAAAAAACTTGTTTTAAAAGTGTTATTAGTATATAATTAATTAGGTGCTAGGAAGTTTATGCCTTTAGATATAATAAATCCTTTAAGTGTTAAAGTAGATCATCATTTTGCCAAAATAGATGATGCTATTGGTTTTTTCCCTAGATTATGGCATGCAGCAAAGAAATATTCCGTAAGTAACACTCTACCTATAGCAGCTGTAAATACTTGGCTTCAATTTTCTTTGGCTTATGTAGCTGCAATAATAATAACTAGTAATAATTTAAGCTTTATTACAGATATTTTTAACCCAACATTCATGCCAATTTACACTTTGGTTTCTATTATTCTTTTAACAACTTTTGCAGCCTCTTCTGCTATGAGATATATGCATAAGCAGAAGATAAAAGAAGGAAAAAAGCCGATAGAGGAATTAATAAATGATAAAATTAGAGGTGGCAAAGACAACGAGATAAGTGAACTTGCTGAAAATGCTCTAAAAATAGAGATAAAACCAAATTTAAGTTTTACAAGTCACAAAAAAGCAAGCTTTTCAATAATTTTGCCAATCTCTGAAAATCAAAAAAAAATATTAGATGATCAAAGACAAGAGAATAAGAATAAGGCAATTTTTCTTACCATACCATATGTAATTCTTACTATTACCCACAAATATAAATGGACATAAAAATAAAGTATTACAACATTAAAGTTTGCAAACATTGAGGGTAAAAAATGGCAAACAGGAATAATGAATGGGCTGAAAATGAATTTGGAGATGCTGTACTTGGAGATAAAAGGTTAACTGACCGATTAGTAAATATTGCTGATAGTTTTACAAGTTTACCTGAAAGCTCAATCAATCAGGCGTGTGGAAGTTGGTCAGAAGCAAAAGCAGCATATCGTTTTTTTCAAAATGAGAACGTGAAAGAAGGCGATATTCTAGCTTCACACGTTGCTAAAACAGTTGAAAGAACAAAAGCCCATAAAAAAATTTTTGTGATCCAAGATACAAGTTATATTTCATACACAGACCATGAAAAAACAAGTGGATTGGGAGTTATTACAAGAAAACATAGTCAAGGTATTATAATGCATACAGCTCTAGCTGTTAGTATAGAAGGTTTGGTACTAGGGATACTAGATCAAAAAATTTATTCAAGACCTGAAGAATCTGAAAACATAAAAAAAAAGAACAATGACAGTATCCGCATTGAAGATAAAGAGAGTATAAAATGGTTAGAAACTTTAAGCAACACAAACAACATTATTGATTCAACTCAAACTGAGACTATAACTATATGCGATAGAGAAGCAGATATATATGAGTTTTTTGAGCTTGCACATAATCTTAATTCGGCAGTGTTAGTTAGAGCTTCCAAAGATAGGGCAGTAAATAGAAAATCTCGATATCCTGAAAAAGGTGAGCAGAAGTTATGGGAATTTATTAAATCCTCTCATTGTGCAGGTACGGTAAAAGTTGAAGTTCCTGCAAAAGATAATAAGCCAAAAAGAACAGCACATTTGGAAGTTAGATTCGGAAAGTTTATTATGCATCCATCTAAGAATAGTATTAGGCATAAGAAAGAAGAATTACTTAAATTACCACACTATGCAGTTTACGTTGTTGAAAAAGACTTTCCTTCTGAAACAAGTCCGCTAGAGTGGATGCTTTTAACAAATCTTCCAGTCAATACCTTTGATGAAGCTGTTGAAAAAGTTAGGTGGTATTGTCTTAGATGGAAAATAGAAATATTACATAAAATTTTAAAATCTGGTCTCAAAGTTGAAGAATGTAGGCTTGGAACAGCAGAAAGGTTGATGCGATATTTAACAGTAATGAGTATTATTGCTTGGAGAATTTTCTTTATTACAACAATTGCAAGAACTGATCCAACATTACCGTGTACTACCTTATTAGCCGAAGAAGAATGGAAAGTTCTATATGTAAAAATACATAGAAAACCATGTTCAAATGCAACTCCTACTATAAAAGAAGCTGTTTCATGGGTTGCTCAACTTGGAGGACATTTGGCTAGAAAAAATGATCTAGAACCAGGACCCATTACTATTTGGAAAGGATGGAGACGTCTCTTTGATCTAGCAGAAGGATGGCGACTTGCTCACGAACTTTATATTTGTGGGTAATAGTAAGTATGTAATTAGTGCTGTAATTATAGTTGGTGCGTTAATACAAAATAGACTGAGCTTTGCCAATATTCAGGATTTGGAATGGGCCATAGTTGCACTGGCTAGTATCATTGCTATTGTTGGGATATGTATAACATTCAGCAAGCTAAAAAACAATGAGATAAACAATAATCATAATATTGTTAAAAAGTTTAACAATTTGGATATTCTCTTTCCATTCAGAAGAGGTGGGGTTGTATCAGTAATGGAAAAAAAGACAAAAGATGAAGAAGAAAATGATTCTACATCTCGATTGATAAAATTACTTGATAAGCACTTGACTGATTTTACAGATAAAATTGTTGACTCACTTGATAAGCAGTTAGATGAAGTTAAAGGTCTACTCGATAATAAGCTTCTAAAGCCTGCAAATGATGAAATTAAAGAAACACTTGTTCATCTACGAAGAGTCAGAGAAGACATCAAAGAAGATTTGGATGAGTTGCACAAGGAAATCTCGCCCATTTTAAGTGAAGCTAAAGGGCTGGTAAAAAGAGCAAGTTCACTAAACATTGAAAGTATTTTTTCTAGTTTAGATAATGCTATTAAAATCGCTGAAGATAAGGTTGAGCGATTTGAACCAAGCAGATTTGTTGGCTTTTTTAAATCTGGGGAAAGCACAGTTAGTGATGATCCTTTGTTTATAGATATGTTGGAAAAGCAAAAAAAAGAGGCGGAAAAGATAAGGAAGAAATTAGAGGAAGAGCTAAAAAAAGTAAAAGATGAACTAGAAGAATTAAAGAATAAACAAACTCAATCAACCGAACCTAATAGCAGTGAAGGCAGTATTACTGCTACTTCTCTTGAAAAACAGCGAGATGAAGAGAAAAAAGCAATAGAAAAAAATAGATTATTAAAATCAAAAAAAAGGATGAAAGAGCTGGAGCAAGAAAATGCAAAATTGGAAAAAGAATTATCTGAACAAGAAAAAATGGATGAATGGAGAAAAAAAGTTAACGGTAAAGCAAGTGGCTTTCTATATTATTTATTAGAGTCTATTAAGCTAGAAGAAAAAGATAAAAAAGAAGAAAAGAGGGAGTTAACGCTACGGAATTTTGATAATAAAATAATAATTTACTGGAAAGATGGCTCTCAAACAATTTGCCACATTAAAAAACAAGACGGCCTTCAAATTCAACCTAGTACAAAAGTTGATTTTGTGAATCCAGATGTTCATGCAGCATTTGAAGTAGCATGTTCAGGACTTTAAATATTAGTAGTGAAGAGAAAAAATTAAGATTAGATACTTATGTAGCTAAAAAATGCAACATATCTCGCAGTAAAGCGCAAAGATTGATACAGAATGAGCAGGTGAAATTACTTGGTATACCGATAATTAATAATGATCACATAGTAAAACCAGGTGAAGAGTATGTGGTGCATCTCATTCAACCTGACATATCCACATCAATTGAGCCTAATTATGACATAAAACTTGATATCGTCTATGAAGATGATGACATTATAGTTCTGAGTAAACAAAGTAGATTAACAGTACACCCAGGTGCTGGAACAAACAATGATACACTCCTGAATGCAGTGATCGCTCACCTTGGCAAAATTCCATATACAAATACAAGACCAGGAATTGTTCACAGGCTTGATAAAGATACTAGTGGACTCATGGTAATTGCAAAAAATGAACAATCCCACAGCTTCTTGTCTGAACTGCTATCAAATCGTAAAATAAAACGGGAATACTTAGCAGTAATTTGGGGAGCATTACCTAATCTGCAAGGAACAGTAAAAACCCATATTGCTCCAAAACGCAGTAATAAAGAAATGATGTGTGTCACAAAAACAGCAGGTAAATTAGCAATCACTCATTATTCAGTGAAGAAAATTATAGGGCAAGCAAGCCTGGTTAAATGTACTTTAGAGACAGGCAGAACACACCAAATTCGAGTACACATGAGCCACATAGGACATTCTGTAGTTGGTGATCAAGTTTACGGAAAAAATAGTAGTAAAAGTGAAAAACATGCTAAAAACTCTGACTTTATCCGTAATTTCAATAGACAGGCACTACATGCTCACACGCTAGGCTTATATCATCCAAAAAGTAAAGAATATATAGAATTTGTTTCTGATTTACCACAAGACATGCAAGTCTTAATCGGTGAATTTGAAAATATATCTTAACAACATTCATATCAATATTATCATCCATGTTATCAAGAAATTAATTAATGAGAGAAAAACTGCTGCACTACCTAGATCTTTCACTTTTTTTGAAAGTATATGTTGTTCACTGGAAATACGCTCAATTGTTGTTTCAAAAGCAGTGTTAATAATTTCTACAATTAACACCAAAAATAGGCTACTTATACCAAATTCCATTACTAATCGAACAAATAAGAAACATTACAAACTCGTTTAATAGTAGTGCTGGAAATACTGACAATAAAATTACACAGAACATCTGCAAGTAAGCCTATGGTATCGTAGACTCTGTTACGTAAAGTATTGTATTTGATATATTGCCACAACCTCTCAACAGGATTCAGTTCCGGTGAATAAGGAGGCAAGTATATAATGGTAATGTTTTCCTGAAATTTCAAACTTTTTGATCTATGCCAACTTGCACAATCCATTACAAGAAAGGCTTTTTTCGTGCCTAAATCTTTCGACATCTGCTCCAGAAATATATTCATACAATCAGTGTTTACATATGGAGCAAGTAGGCTGATTTTCTTACCACTTCTTGGATTTACCGCACTGTAGATATAGAAATTTTGTCTACCAATTTTCATTTTAACCTGCGTTCTGACCCCTTTTTTAAACCATCCGTGTCCGATTTTTGAATGAGTTCCAAATCGTGATTCATCAAAAAAACACCTCTTTTTCAGGGTGGGAATTGACTATTTTATTGAAGTATTTTTTAAACTCTTCTTGCTTGTTTTTATCTTGTTTATGGTGCATTGGCCTCGGTGTTATATAAGAAAATTTCATCCTTTGTATCTCACGGTGCACTGTTGATTTGCTAATGTTTAGGCCAAATTCCTCTGAGATTTTTATCTGCACTTCCTTAATAGTAATATTTGGATTTCTTTCTACCCATATTTCAATTTGCTCACGTTGATTTTTCTTTAATTTGCTTTTTCTTCGCCGCTGAGACGGGGCAAATAATCTTTCTACTCTACCAAATTTTAGATGCTTTATCCATTCAGTCAAAGCAGTCCTTGAAATTTTACATATTCTTGCCACAGCGCTTATACTACTTTCTTTTCCTGCTATCACCGCTTGTAACTTTTTTGAAACATATGCGTTATTTCTGACCTTTTTTAACATTTCTTTCGCCAAATTTACAACTTTTTCGTCTAATAGTTTTGACCTTAATGCCATTTATACCTCTCTATTTTATCTACTTTATTATCACTTCTTTCCCATTATTGTCTATCTGTTCTTTGCATAGTGGGAATTGGTATTACCATTACTGCACGTTCTAAATTACTTACATCTAAAACAAACAAAGTTGAAACACATATTATAAAAAGCAGTAACTCCTGTCTAAACGCAACTTCTGATACAAAAGCTGATTTTATTCCTTCACAGGAGTATTGAATTGCTTTTATTAGACGAGTAATGCTTTTCTTCATTATCAATTTTGGAAACTCAATGAATTACACTTATTGCACTCAGGTAAAAAATGCATGAAAATACCTTTCAGTCGTGATCACTTACAAAGATTTTTAAGTTAAAGTCTAGCATATTGTTTGAATCAAGAAAATTAGTACAAAGCCTTTCAACAAACGCTCAAGGCAGTTATAGCATTTCTCATAATAGTCCGAACAGGTCATAGGAAGGCAGAATCAACAGCACGACGAAAGGATTCGAATAGAGGAATGTTTTTCCTGGCTCTGTTTTTTATAGCAAACCAATAATGCTCAATTTTGTTGAAATCTGGAGAATATGGAGGAAGATATAAAATTTCTGCACCAACTCCTTTAGCAAATCTTATTAGACTTATGAAAAGTAGCATTATCAAGGATAACAGTTTGTCCAGGTTCCAAAATCGGTGTCAGAAACTGCTCAAACCATTTATTAAAGATATCCATATTGCAGTGGCCTTTAAAGGTTAACGGAGCAATTATTTTTCTTCCACTTAAGGCTGCAACCATGCTAATTCGTT
Source organism: Wolbachia endosymbiont (group B) of Protocalliphora azurea (assembly GCF_947251865.1). Lineage (NCBI taxonomy): Bacteria > Pseudomonadati > Pseudomonadota > Alphaproteobacteria > Rickettsiales > Anaplasmataceae > Wolbachia > Wolbachia endosymbiont (group B) of Protocalliphora azurea. The sequence continues at coordinate 1,366,052 of NZ_OX366394.1, forward strand.
GAGTTTTCTTTCCAGATTTTAGGGCATAAAACCGCTGTCCTTTCTGGCAATACCCATAGGTTCAGTGTTATCAATGCCAGACTCATCTATATACACTAATTCTTTAGGTTCTTTTGTTGCTATAACCTTTGAAAATTGAGCTCGCTTTTCTTCATTTCTTTCTTTATATCCGTAGGTCTTTTTTTTCTTGTGAATCCTATATTTTTAAGTGCTCGATGAATTGTTTGTCTACTAATATTGCCCCAGCATCTCTGACTGAGTTTTGCCACCTTGCTCATTTGCAAATTCGGCAAATGCATTCCAGTCGGTAATTTTATGCCACGCTTCCAAGCTTTTTTGATTGAAAATCTCCCGTTTTCTCACGTCTTTTCTTCCACTCATATAAAGTTGTTTCTCCAATCTTAAATCTCTTGGCAACAGTTTCTCCACTCTCTCCTTCATCCAATGCTTCCATTACCTTTTTTCTTAAGTCATAACTATATGCTGCTGGCATGCTTACCATCACTACTATAAATCCATATCTTACCTTTTTTGGACTATTATGAGAAGTGCTATATATATTGATACTGACACAAAAATCCTTTAATTAAATTTCTCTCGCCTTAGCTTACACGATCCTCATTTTGAAATAAGTAATAATTTATTATAGTCTTGATATTTAAACATTTTGTATCTGCTGTAATGATTTCACTTCCAATTTGCTATTCTTTACATATTGAATTGCAAGCGCTAACGCTTTACTCCCAGAAGCTGTGGTGCTATAAGCTATATTTTGCAAAATAGCAGTTCTCCTGATATCTTTGCTATCTGAAACTGATTTCACACCTTTTGAGGTATTGATCACTAGATTTATTTTTCCATCTTTGAGCATATCAACTATGTGGGGTCTGCCTTCTCTCACTTTATTTACAGCTTTTGCAGCAATGCCGTTATTGTTCAGATACGAAGCTGTGCCTTTGGTGGCATATATTTCAAAACTCAGTTCTTTCAACATTCGTGCAACAGGCAATATACACTCTTTATCATCATCTTTTACTGAAACCAGAGCTGCTCCTTCTGTTGGTAACTTGTATCCTGCAGCCATGTGCACTTTTGCAAGTGCAGCTTCGAAAGATAAGTCAATTCCCATCACTTCTCCTGTTGATTTCATTTCAGGACCAAGTAAAGTATCAACTCCTGCAAAGCGGGTAAATGGAAAAACAGCAGCTTTAACTGCAAAATGATTGAAAGGCTTGTTTTCCTGATTCAAATTTTTACCCAAAATAACCTGAGTGGCAAGCTTTGCAACAGGAATGTTGATTACCTTGGAAATGAAAGGAACTGTACGGCTAGCCCTTAAATTCACTTCAAGTATGTATACATCACTCTCTTGAACAGCAAACTGAATGTTTATCAGACCTTTCACTTTTAATGCTAATGCTATTCTTTCAGTTTGGAGCTCGATCTCTTTTATTACTTCGTCACTCAATGTATTTGTCGGTATTGAGCATGTTGAATCGCCAGAGTGGATACCAGCTTCTTCAATGTGCTCCATGACCGCTGCAATGAAAACTTTTTTCCCATCACATACAGCATCAACGTCAACCTCAACTGCATTGACTAAAAATTTATCAAGAAGCAGCGATCCGTGTTCAAAAATTTTGGTTTGATTCAAGACATACTCTTTAAAGCTCTGAGTATCGTGTCTAATCGACATAGACTGACCGCCGAGGACATATGATGGCCTGACTACTAGTGGAAACCCCACCTTTTCTGCGTTGGTTAACGCTTCTTCTACTGAATGGCAGATAGAATTTTCAGGTTGTTTTAAATTAAGTTGCAAAGCAAGATTTTTAAATCTCATGCGATCTTCTGCAAGGTCAATAGAATCAAACGAAGTTCCCAGAATTTTGAAACCTCTCTCGTTAAGCACTTTGGCTAACTTTAAAGGCGTTTGCCCGCCGATTTGAACTATTACACCAACCAGTGTGCCATTTTCTTGCTCTTTGCTTAGTATTTCAAGCACATCCTCTGCAATCAGTGGGGCGAAATATAAACGATCAGCGGTATCGTAGTCAGTTGAGACGGTTTCTGGATTACAGTTAATCATTATTGTTTCATATCCCATTTCTTTGGCGGCAGAAGCTGCATGTACGCATGCATAATCAAACTCAATACCCTGACCAATGCGGTTTGGACCACTTCCTAAAATGACAACTTTTTTTCGATCCGAAATATTCGCCTCACATTCCGTTTTATTTTCAACATCACCCTCATAGCAGCCATACATATAAGCAGTGCTCGATTCAAATTCAGCTGCACAGGTGTCTACACGTTTATAAACTTGTTTAGTACCAAACCTTTTCCTTATTGCTTCAATTTGCTCTACTTTCTTATTGCTTAACTTTGCCAACCTTGCATCTGAAAATCCCATTTTTTTCAGCTCTAACATTTCATATGCAGTTCCAGGAAGGCCGTTTTCCTTGATTTTTTGTTCAGCCAAGATGATTTGCTGTATATTTTGCAGAAACCATAAGTCATATCCTGTAATCGAATTTATTTCTTCTATGCTAATTCCGTGACGCATTGCGTCAGCAGCAATCAGTAATCTGTTTGGCAGCAATTTTGCTAATTGAGATTTAACATCTGTGTCTTCAGAAAACACTTCATCAAGTCCCGTGAGCCCTGTTTCAAGTGAGCGAAAAGCTTTCTGTAGTGACTCATTAAAAGTGCGGCCTATAGACATTACTTCTCCCACTGATTTCATGGAGGTTGATAGTTCACAATTCGTCCCCTTAAATTTCTCAAACTCAAATCGAGGAATTTTAGTGACGATATAATCAATCACTGGTTCGAATGCAGCAGGTATAACTGGAGCACAGTCGTTACATATTTCATCGAGCGAATAGCCAATAGCAAGTTTAGTTACAACTTTTGCAATAGGATAGCCTGTTGCTTTCGAAGCAAGTGCAGAGGAGCGAGAAACCCTTGGATTCATTTCAATTACAACGAGGCTTCCATCTTCTTTAGGATTCACTGCAAACTGAACATTTGCACCACCGGCGCTAACATCAATTTCTCTCAACACTGCTATAGATGCATTTCTCATTTGTTGATATTCAGCATCACGCAGAGTCAAAGCAGGAGCAACTGTGATACTATCTCCGGTGTGCACTCCCATTGGATCAATATTTTCTATTGAACACACTATTATACAGTTATCCTTGCAGTCACGGATAACTTCCATTTCATATTCCTTCCAGCCCATAATTGATTCATCTATCTGAACTTCATTTATTGGTGAAATTTTTAGAGCACTTTCTGCAATATTGAAAAACTCCTCTTTATTGTATGCTATGCCGCTACCTGCGCCACCAAGAGTGAATGATGAACGGATGATTGCTGGTAATCCAATGTAATCCAAAGCCTTTTTTATTTGTTCTTGATTTTTTATAATGATACTTTTGGGGTATTTTAGACCTATTTTATCCATGGATTGGCGAAATAATTCTCTATCTTCCGCTTTTTTTATTGCTTCTCTATTTACTCCTATTAATTCTACGTTGTATTTGTCTAACACTCCATCATCTGCAAGTTTTATTGCGCAATTGAGTGCTGTTTGCCCGCCCATTGTTGGCAATATTGCATCTGGCATCTCCTTAATTATAATTTTCTCTATGATTTCAGGTAGCACCGGCTCAATATAAGTTGCATCAGAGAATTCAGGATCTGTCATTATAGTTGCGGGGTTGGAGTTAACTAAAATGACTTTATAACCTTCACTTTTTAATACTTTACAGCTTTGCGTTCCAGAATAATCAAACTCGCATGCCTGACCTATAACTATTGGGCCTGCTCCTATTACTAATATAGATTCTATATCTGTGCGTTTTGGCATAATTACAATAATAGTCTCGACTCAAATAATGTTACCAATCTTTCCTGTGTATGTGAATTTTTATTAAACCTAACTACCTTTAGGCTTAACAGTATCTTTGCAGATACTATGGTAATTTACTCGGGAGATTTGCTAAGTGGTAAGATTTGTCCTGATATGCTACAATCTTCAGAAGCAAGTTCTACAAATTTGTCTGTCAGTTTATCAGGTGGCACCAATTCAGATATATCTTTTCCCGGAAATGCTTGCTTATACATTTCACTATCGATAGGCTCTTCCGAATACACGGCATTTATGCACAAATTCGTATGTTTTGTCTCAGATGCATATATCTTCACCATTGCTTCTAGTGCAACTTTACTTGCAGCATATGGCATCCAATATGGATAAGAGGAAGGAGAAAGTGTTATCTTTGAGGTCATGAATATCGCTCTTCCAGCATTAGACTTTTTTAGTATCGGACCCAAATTTTTTAGCAAGTACCAACTGGCAGTAAAATTTGTATTCATTACCTTCTGTAGATCTTCAAGCTCACAATCGTGAACAGGGCTCAACTTACATAAAATTTCAGTGCATGTAATCAGTATATCAAGTGTGCCAGATTCTGATAATTTTGGGCTTTCTATCATATTTGCCAGTTTTTCTACGTTTTCAAAGTCTAAAAGATCAAGCTGAATTAGTTTTACATAGCCTTCTTTAAGCTCTTCAATTTCATTATACAGTGGCTTGAGGTGATCGATAAACCTTGAAATCAGAATCACACATGCACCTTCTCTTACAAACCTTTTTGCAACAGCAGAGCCTATTCCACCTGAAGCCCCGGTAATTAAAGCTACTTTACCTTCTAACTTACCCATTTCTTTCTCCTTAGCAAGATCCATTGAAATATTTTAGCTGAAAATTAAATTTTGCTCCATATATAAAAATCAAACTTAGCACATAAAAAAATAGTAACGATACTACCACACCACCTAAACTTCCATATATCAAATTCAGTTGATCAAAGGAAGCTTTTAAATATTGCTTGAAAGCTGAAGCAGAGATCGTCCAAAGAATAACAGCCACACAAGATCCGGGAAATACGTCTGATAAGTTTTGCTTTATGTTTGGCAATGTAAAATATAGCCAAGATACTATAGTAAAAAGCACAAACTCAATAAGTAAATATCTAGTATAACTTAGCCCTTGGTAAGAAAAATCAATTAACATTGGCACTAATGTAAAAAATACTATAGTCAGAGTTGTAACAAGCGTAATTACTAAAAATTGTAATATACTGAGCACCCTTCTCCATATATAAGGCGATGAAACCGGAACTTTATAGGCCTTATTCAATATCGTTCTAAATCCTTCAATTGTCGATGAGGCAGTCCAAACAGCGCCTACAATTGCCAAGGTTAATAAGCTTTGCGGAGGGCCTGATATTATCTCCCTAATACGTGGCATCAAAGATGATAAAATATCCTGTGGCATGTTATCAATAATAAATGCCCAGCCGACATTGTATTGATCTAAGAAATTTGCGAACGTTGATGCCATGGCTATTAAAACAATAAGAAAAGGAAATATTGATAACAGGATTAAAAATGATAGATACCCTGCATGCTCCACTCCATCATTATAAATTGTGTCAATTAAAGCACGATAAAGGCAATAAACGATACTATAAAATTTCTGTAGCACTTGTAATATAAATAAACTAAGAAAAGTATTCTAAATGAAATAAAGCATACTTTTAAGCAAAAAATCCTCACCGTTTACTTAAATTTAATCAAAATGATAGATAATCCAGCGTTAAATACGGAGGCATAATGAAAAATTTTCTTCTACTTGTAGCTTTAATTCTTTCCTTTGCATTTGATAATGCTTTTGCTGCTGCTGTTACTGATGATGCAACAACCAATACAATATGCAAAATAGTAGGCTATACTCACGGTATAGGCGGGCCTATGATTACAATAGTGATAATAGGTGCAGCATTGCTGGCAATATTTGGCAGAATGCCATGGCCAGCGCTTTTTGCACTTGGTGCATTTACTGCTGTGTTTTTTGGTGCACCTGTAGTTGTTTCAAAAATAGTACCAGGTGGTGTGATTTGTAAAGATGGTGCAACTGCTTGCCCTGATGGTAAAAGATGGGATGCAACAAAAAATACATGCGTATAATAAGCATTAAAGCTTCAAAACATTAGCAAATGGTGCTTCTTAAAGAAGCACCATCATTGCACGAACTTGTGATTTAAGAGCAATTTTTGCCAGTTCATCCAAGTACTGGTTTACTTTATGACGGTGTCATCCCAGTGCTTGACACTGGGATCCAGGAAATTTGATTGGATATTAAGTTTATGAGCATAAAAGCAGTTAATTTTATGTTAAAACACAACATTTTTGATGAGGCTGTATTAAGAGATGGATCCCAGTGTCAGCTACTCGGATGACACCATTTGCTACGCAATTTACTTTCAAAAATGAATGCTCGTACAGCTGTGTGTCAGCTACTTACATAACACCTCTCGAAAATTACTTTAGTTGCAAATATTAAGAAATTTACCAAATGAAGAAAAAAGGCAAAAGAATCCCCGTGTGACAAGTTTTATAATGTAAATTGATAATGTGCTAACAAGCGCGTTTTGGCTGAATGTAGAAAAAATAAAAAAAGCCGCTATAATTTTTGTGTAATTTGCCAATAAATATTTGAGTTTTTTACTGATTTTGTAATTGAGCCTGCAGGTCAAAAATAAGGATAAATATTCTTGGTATCATAGTAAAGGGAATGACGAAATTTGTAAAGTAGTTTTCACTCAAATGACGCCCAGGCAAAAACTATATGGTTATGCAAAAAATCTATTTTTAAAACTGTTAATATAACATAGAAAAAACCTCACCTTTATTAATAATAGATTACTTACCAATTGGGTAGTCACCAGTGAAACAAGCATCACAATATTGCGGTGTAGCGTTGTTACGTTTTTCTTCTTTAACAGCCCTGTATAGGCCATCAATACTCAAGAAGGCTAGGCTATCTATTCCTATAACTTCCTTAATTTCCTCTACAGATTTATTTGCAGCAATTAAATCTTTGCACTCTGGCGTATCTATTCCATAAAAACAAGAGTGCTTAATTGGTGGACATGAAATCTTTAGGTGAATTTCTTTTACTCCTGCATCTTTTAACATAACTATTATACTTCTGAGCGTGCTACCACGCACTATACTATCGTCTATTAAAATTATGTTTTTACCCTTTAAAATATGCTTATTAGCATTGAATTTTAATTTTATTCTAACCTTACGTATTTCAGGGGTTGGCTGTATAAATGTTCTTCCTATATAATGATTACGAATTATCCCCAGTTCCATAGGTAATCCTGAATGCTTTGCATATCCAATAGCTGCAGGTATTCCAGAATCAGGTATTGGTACAACCATATCTACATTGTTTTTTGGTGGGCTCTCTTCTGCAAGTATTCTTCCTATTTCTTTTCTTATATCATATATGGACCTATTCTCCATTATGCTGTCTGGTCTCGAGAAGTAAACGTATTCAAAAATACAAAAACTTGATTTTTGCTTTGGGAAAGGAAACATTGAGGCTAGCTTACTATCCGAACTGATGGTAACTAATTCGCCTGGTTCTATTTCTCTAATAAACTCTGCATTTATTATATCAAGAGCACAAGTTTCAGATGCAAGAACGTAAGAACCGTTTAACTTTCCTAAAACAAGAGGCCTGATTCCAGATGGATCACGTACTCCAATAACTACTTCTTGATTGATTGCCACAAAAGAATAAGCACCTTGTATTTGCTTTAATGCATATATAAAACTCTCTAAAAAGCTATCTTTTTCACCGCTTGCTGTCAGATGCACTACTACTTCTGTATCAATATCTGACTGAAAAACACACTCTTGTTTAATTAATTGTTCGCGTATCGGAGAAATATTAATTAAATTACCATTATGTGCTATGGCGAAATCTCCAAATTTGCCACTTTTGCCAAACATGGGCTGCACTCCAAATTTACTACCACTGGTTGAGTATCGAACATGACCTATTGCACAATCTCCAGGTAAGGATTTCTTTATTTCATCTATATCATCAAATACGCTGCTCACTTGACCTTGAAAGTGATAAGAGAGCAGCTTATCGTTGTTACTGGTTACTACACCAAAAGACTCTTGACCTCTATGCTGCAAAGCGTGGAGAGCAAGTATAGAGTTAAAAGCAGCACTTTGGTTGCAACTTATGCCAAATACCCCACACTCCTCATGTACTTCATCAAGCATGAAAAATATTAAATAAAGCCTGATTGTACTTTAGTAGAGGTAAAGTACAAGAATTTTATTTGTTAATCCCTTTCAAAGTTGAAGCTTTCTACGGTAGTTTTGATGTATACCAGAAAGTAGATTATATGCAATTAACCAATTTTGAGATTTTTGACAATTTTTTAGCACTGAAGAGAAAAAGATATTTTTATTGACTTATCTATGTATTGAAGTAATCACTAAAAAGTTTTATTGGTTATGGTATATAATATGTCTAAGCAAGTAGGTAAACAAGGTGAAAGTAATCTTATTTTAGAGCCTGAACAGTTCTCTAACAGCTTCTTCAATAGTCAACAGAGTAGTTCATCAAATCCAAAATTACCGACTATAAGTCGTAAAGATAGGCATATGGATTTAATCAAGAAAAGGTACGCAAAAAACAAAGATGTTGCAGAATATCTAAGAAGTTATGACTTTATTAAAAGAGCAGAAGAATTGTCAATAATTTATCTTTTTGAGCGAGACTCATCTTCTACGAAATTGCAAATACCATTGACTACAGATGAACAAATTCTAGTTAAAAAATTTTGTGATGAGATGATAAAAGGTATAACAGAACACGATGAGCAAGAAAGCGTTTTAAAGTACATGGAACGCATAATAGAGGGTTATTTAAATCAAGGAATAAGATTAAACTCATATTACGGTAAGGATAATAAGACTGTAACAAATTTTATATTTGAAAAAATGGAAGAATTAATTAATCGCTTTCATGCAAATCCACACAATTCAACTACAAAAAATATCATACAAAAGATCACTCGTAATTTAGTGTTAAAAGGTGGGGTAGAAAAAGGATTATCTTTTTATAGCGATATTGAAGGCGGATATTACGGCTCTAATTATTTAAATGATCTTAACGAACAATGTAAGAGTAAGAAAAAAATGCTAGAGGGTCTAGCATATGAAGGTATTGTGAAAGAAAATAACAAGCAAATTGATAAATATGATCTTGAAGTAGAAGTAGATAATAAATATTTTTATATTAAGTATCCACAAGGTAGTATTGTTGAAATTGCGAGAACTTTAAATAATGAAAAAGCTAAGGATTTAGAAGTTGGCATATTTCAGATTGAGGAAAGTATAGTAAAAGTTGAAATTACAGAAGATGGAAAAAGAAATTACACAGATATCTTAAAAGGTGGTATTGAAATATTTTTTACTACTAAAATAGGAGAGATTAGTATTTATCTACGGAAAGATGGTAACAAAATGGTAGTAGAAATTGATGAGAAAAGCAAAATAAGGTTTAGCAAGTTAGAAAACAAATCAAGCTTTGGAGGGAATTGTCTTATACAGGGAAAAAGTGTTTTAGAAGTTATGGGCAAGAGTTTTGAAAATATTCCTGAGGAGTTAACTCAGACTATTAAAAACGTTCCATCTACTAGTCTTATGCAAACATGTTTACAACAACAAGAAAACTCTAATAGGGAATTAAATTAATGTATTTTTAGGATAATAATTAAGAAATTAATTATAAACATTCATACGCATTCGATTGTAGTAGAGGATATGAGGCAGCAATTAGCACAAGAACTAAAGGCAAATGTGGTTGGTTGTCAAATAGTGATTGATTAAATCAATTTAGAGAGGTAAATAGCAGCTTTGCAGCTTGTTTTTATGAACAAAGATAAAACGTTGTAGCCAAGTGCGCTTTCGGCATTGTGCTGAATTGCAATATCTCTGTGCTCTAATTCCTCATCGCGAAATTTACTTATAGTTTCTCTTAATTCCCCATCTTCTAAATGTAAGACTTGCTCCTTGTAGTGCTCTCCGATCACTTCTTCAACTGCAGCAGTGCAAGCCATAGCGGCTTTTTTACCCATCATGGCAGTTACAACACCAAGTGATACCCCTAAAGCACCCCAAACTGGCAACAAAACAGTAGGACGAACTCTTTGCTCCTTGATTTTCTCATTAAAATAGTGGAAATGTTTTTTTTCCTGCTCCTCCATTTCAATTATTTTGTCAATTATGGAAGATTTTTTAAGAATAAATTTTTGACCAGAATAAATGCAAATGGCTCCATATTCGCCAGCATGATTTACTCTAATTGCTTGTTCTAAAAAATTTCCTTTCAATTTTTTTATATTGCTTTCCAATGTTTCCTCCATTTATTTCTGCATTAGTACTACTATAAACCAACATATTATAGAGTAAATAAAATTCCATGCATACATTGCACCAACATTGTGATTACAGGAACTCAAGTAGCAATAGCAAAAGTTACTTGACAGACTCTCCCACTTTCCCTTATCATATCAATAAGAGTATTTATCCTTGTTTTTAATCTCTGCAGATTTAACAACAAAATTCAGTAAAAAACTCAGGTATATATTGGCAGATTACATAAAATTATAGCGGCTGCATGTCTTTTTTATTTTTTCTACATTCAGCCAAAACACGCTTTAAATAAGCGTTAGCACATTATTACAATGCCAATTTACATTATTATAGGGTCAAAACTCACTACTGGGGGATTCTTTTGCCTTTTTTTTGTTTAGTAAATTTCTTAATATCTATAACTAACATGAACTAGGCAGTGTGTCAATAGGGTGTCATTCTAGTCTGGAATGATAGGAGAAGGTACTGCGATGACAACAAGTAGTAAGCTAAACGTCCGTGTGGTTATTGGTATTATCAAGATATTCTCTAATCTTCTTTAAATCTTCCCAAGCTAAGCGTTTTTGTGCTGGTTGACGAAGTAGATAGGCTGGATGAAATATAGCGGCTGTGGTAATTGCATGAGATAAATATTGGTTAGTATAAGTATGAAATTTGCCACGCAAGTTCGATATAGTCTTTGTGTTATCAAGAAGGCTATAACATGCGATTCCTCCAACAAAAATCAGAATCTGCGGTAAAACAAGAGCAATATGCTTCTCAACAAATGGTCTGCACATATCAAGCTCTAGATCAGTTGGTTTTCTATTACCTGGTGGACGCCAAAACACGGTGTTGCTTATATATACCTTAGTGCGGTCCAGATTAATTGCACCGAGCATCTTATCGAGCAGCATTCCGCTTGCACCACAAAATGGTATGCCTTTCAGGTCTTCATTTGCTCCTGGTGCTTCACCAACAAGCATGATTTTTGCATTTGGATTACCATCGGAAAAAACAGTATTAGTTGCAGTTTTTTTTATTTCACAACCCTCAAATGACTTAACTGCACTTCTTAGTTCATCTACACTACCACATTCACTTGCAAGCTTCCTTGCTTCAATGATCCAATCACTTGGGAACATGGCTTTTTTCTGCTCGATGACAGAAGACTGTGCAGCTCTCTCATTTTCCACTTTTTTTTCCTCTTCACCTTCAGTTAGCGTGCAGTCAACACCCACTTCATGATAGAACTTCAACAATTCTAGATCTTCATTGTTCATAGTGCCTCTTAACCTTTTGAGCTTTTTTCATAGCCATATCGTACTTCAATTTAGACAAATGTCTAACGTATAATATACCATTTAAATGATCTAACTCATGCTGAATACACCTTGCAAGCCAACCACTAGCTTTTAGCGTCTGTTCTTCGTTATTTAAATTTTTATATTTCACAGTTAAATATTTTGGACGCTTAATTTCATGGCTTTGCTCTGGAATTGAAAGGCACCCTTCTTTGAGAATTACTTGTTCACCCGATAATTCTGTAATTTCAGGGTTAATCATGCAAAATTTGCCAGTTGATTCATATCCTGCTGGCCCATCTTCAGCCTTCTCTGGCTGAACGTCCATGATAAAAATTCTCTTCAGCACTCCAACTTGTACTGCAGCAAGACCAAGACCTTCTGCATAGTACATAGTTTCGAACATGTCGTTTACTAATTCTTTAATTTTATCGGTTATATCTATTACTTCACTGGCACGTGTAGTTAACCTTTCATCAGGGGCAATTACAATTGGCAATTTAGACATAAAATTAAAATTTTATGTTTTATTTTTTCCTTTGTACAGTATTTTGGGTATATTAAAATGTTGCTGTATTTTTAATAGAAATATAAATTATTAAAGGAAGCTACAATTTGAATGGAATTGTGTCATAAGGTCAACTAATGTACTCTGCAGTAATAATAAAACCAAAGCGAAATGTTTTTGCCGTTTTAGACGTAGGTACAACAAAAATTATCTGTCTCATTGTTAAGATCAATAGCAACTTCAGCTATAAAATAATAGGAACGGGTTATAAAAGTGCAGAAGGTATAAGCGGTGGATCAATAACTGATGCAAAGCATGCAAGTTACTCTATTTCATCAACTATAGGTTTAGCTGAGCAAGTATCAGAAGAGACTATAGACCAGATATATGTGAATGTAGCCGGATGTGGAGTCTCATCTTTTAACGTATATAACGAAATTATTGCAGCTAATCACGAAATTTCAGACCGAGACATAAAACGTGTAGTCTTTCAGACATTTGAGAAATATATCGAAGAAAATGTCATCATTCACAATATACCACTGAAATATCACTTAGATGATATGACTGACATAAAGGAAGTCAGTGGATTATATGGAAAAAGATTATCTGCTGATGTTAATGTTGTCACTGCTTCGCGTCCAGCGCTTACCAATATCGAAAATTGTATAACTAATAATAGTGGGATAAGTATGTCTGGTTGTGTTGCTTCTGCATATTCTGCAGGCCTTGCCTGTCTAAGTAAAGATGAAAAAGAGCTAGGAACTGCCGTTGTTGACATAGGAGGTGGATGCACTGCAATTGGAATTTTTAAGAGAGGAAAACTTGTGTACACAAGCAGCATTCCAATTGGTGGCATTCACATTACCCGAGATATAGCTTATGGACTATGCACAAGTATAGAGCATGCTGAACGCATAAAAATACTATACGGTAGCACTATTGTAACTTCAATAGATGAGAATGAATGTATTGCAGTGCAAAGTAATGAAAGCGATGAACCAACTCAAGTGTTTAAGTCTGAACTTGTTAACATCATAAGACCAAGGGTTGAGGAAATACTTGAGCTGATAAGAGAACAATTTCAAGAACAGAAAGATCCAATTAATAAAGTAGTGATCACAGGTGGAACCAGTCAACTCACAAGCATGAAAGAAATTGCAAGCTATATATTCAATAAACAAGTCCGTATCGGATGCCCTGAATCTTGTAGCGGTCTTGATGGCGAATACGACAAAAATCCTGTATTTTCTGCTGCTTTAGGCTCTATAAAGCTAATAGTTGACACCTTTTATAGAAATAATTCTGGAATGCTTGGTCACGATGGCAAAATAAGTAAGTTATACCATTGGGTTAAATCAAAAGTCACAGTCTAGATTTTTGTCTTTATCTCTTAATATACAAATGGCTTGATCTAAGAGCTTATTTTTATAGTATTATTACACTGATGTATCCGTAAGAGAAGCAGAAAATTACAATAAAACGTAAGAAACATGAACATAACTATACATTCACAAGAAGATTTTGACTTTATGCGTAAAGCTGGCAGGCTTGCAGCTGAAACCCTTGATTTTATTGCACCACACGTCAAAGTAGGCGTAACAACTAATGAATTAAATGATCTATGTCATGATTTTATAATCAATGCAGGTGCAATTCCAGCACCACTGAATTATAAGGGATATCCGAAATCAATTTGTACTTCGAAAAATGCTGTTGTATGTCATGGTATTCCTGATGATAAACCTCTTAAAGATGGAGATATTTTAAATATTGACGTTACAGTGATTTTAAATGGCTGGTATGGTGACACAAGTCGCATGTTTTGGGCTGGTAAACCCTCAATAAAAGCAAAGCGTTTGTGTAATGCTACTTATAATGCGCTAATGGAAGCAATAAAACAAGTCAGGCCAGGCAATAAGTTAAATAAAATAGGACTTACTATAGAAAAATATATTGAAGATTTTGGATATTCTATCGTACGCAATTATTGTGGACATGGCATAGGAAAGGTTTTTCATGCTCCACCAAATGTTGTACATTTTTATGATGAAGGTGAGGATCTTATCTTAAAAGAAGGCATGTTTTTTACGGTAGAACCAATGATCAATGCTGGAAAACATGAAACTCTGCTCAGCAAGCTAGATGGCTGGACAGTGACAACACGTGATCTTTCACTTTCTGCACAGTTTGAGCATACGCTTGGAGTCACAAAAGATGGAGTTGAAATATTTACACTATCACCTAAAAATTGGCATTTTCCACCTTATGATTAGATTTTTTAAACACTTGGTTTTTGAAAAAATCTAACTCTTAACTTGTGATATAGCAACTAACCCAATTAATGCACAGAAAATCATGTAAAAACTTGCTAAAGTTCCTTGTCCTGTAACTTTGATAATAGTTGTGCATATAAATGGTGCAAGACCACCAAAAAATCCCGAAGCTATATTTCTTGATAAACCAAATCCACTGTATCGTACCTTTATTGGGAATAATTCACACATAAACGCGCTAACAGGACCAAGAGAAGCAGCTATTGGGATTATAAAAAGAACGTGCGCCATTATGGTGAGCAAATTATTACCACTTAGTATCATTGAAAAAACTGGATAACTTACTACTATAAAAGTCACAAATGCAAATTTCATGACTCTTTCTCTCCCTACCTTATCAGAAAGTATTGCAAATAGTATAGTCAATCCTCCAAGTGCAACCTGATTCAATATTTCTACTGCGTGATTAAAGTGAGTGTTTATTGTTGATGCAAGTAGATTAAAAAACACTAAATATATGTAAAGAGATGCATTCTCAACTATGTCAACTCCAATTGATATTAGAAAAGGTTTTTTATAGCCATTTAACAGTTCTTTTAACGGTAATTCATGTGGCTTTTCCTGCTTTTTATATTCTGGGCTTTCATCGAGTATATATCTCATATATATACTGATTAATCCTATTACAAAACTGAAAATAAAAGGCAATCTCCATCCCCAAGATTCAAAATCGGATACTTTTTTGCATATAAGCACCACTATAAGACTTAATATTGAGCCAAGAATTGCGCTCAATACTTCAATACTGCCAAAGAATCCTCTTTTATTTTTAGGAGCATGCTCTATTAAAAATGGGGCATTTCCTGCCTCTCCTCCAAGAGATATACCCTGCAATAATCTTAAACATACCACCAGTACTGATGCGAGTACCCCAATGTTCTGATAGCCTGGAACAAATGCAATAAGTACGGTTGATAGAGTCATCAATATGATAGAGAGAAATAGAGCAATCCTTCTTCCATATTTATCGCCAATGTGGCCAAATATAGCAGCACCAATTGGTCTTATTAAGAAACCCACTGCAAACACTCCAAAAGCTTTAAGTATGCTGACTAATTTGTCGTCTGATGGAAAAAACACATCTCCGATTATGCTTATTAGATGGCTGAAAAGCATGTGATCATACCACAACAAAGTGTTACAAATTAAACTTGATAGTATTACTTTTGTTATTTGTTGCACGAAATCTTCCGTAATTTGTTTGATATTATAGTAATATTACTTACTTTTTCAAACGTGAATTATGTAAATGTTATATTAATAATATTATCTTATTAAATTTTTATATCGTTGATTATATTTAAATATTCTTATACTATACCTATATATTTCCATATATTTTTTGGCGAGAAAGTTATTTTAATTTAAGTGCACAAAGTCTCTTGATATGACACATATTCCAGTTTTGTTGAAAGAGATGCTACTGCAATTGTCACCACACAGTGGTGGTATATATGTGGATGCCACGTTTGGAGCTGGAGGATATAGCAAAGCAATATTGGAATCCGCTGATTGCAAAGTGTATGCAGTTGATAGAGATGAAACAGTTACTAAATTTTATGATGATCTAAATGTTAAATACCCTAATAGAATAAAGTTATTTATTGAAAAGTTTAGTAATATCAAAAATTTATTAGATAGTAATAATATTAAAGGTATCAATGGAATAGTTTTCGACGTTGGAGTTTCATCTATGCAGCTTGATAATGGAGATAGAGGATTCTCATTTCTACGTGATGGCCCACTTAACATGAGCATGGATAACTATTCTCATATGAATGCTTCGACGTTTGTTAACGCTTTACGTGAAGAAGAGATTGCGAACACTATATATAATTATGGGGGTGAGCGTCATTCCCGCAGAATCGCAAGAGCGATAGTAAATGCGCGGAAGAAGAAAATTATCAAAACTACATTTGAACTTGCGGATATTGTACGTTCTGTAGTGTTTCGTGGAAAAAGCAAGATTGACCCTGCAACTAGAACATTTCAGGCAATCAGAATATGGGTAAATGATGAGCTAGGAGAGCTTGAAAAGGGTATTAAAGCTGCATCTGAGATTTTAAGTGAAAACGGCAAATTAATTGTAGTTACCTTTCATTCTCTAGAAGATCGTATAGTTAAAACCCTTTTTAAAGATTTGTGTGAACCAGGACCTACCAAGACATTCTCCCTTTTAAACAAAAAAGTGATTAAAGCAAGTGCGGAAGAAATAAATGCAAATCCGCGTGCGCGTTCAGCAAAATTAAGAGCTATACAGAGGTTGTCATGAGAACCTTCTCTATTATTTCAATAACTATGTTTTTATTATAGGGTTATTTAAGGTAAAATTACATGTCCACTCACTAAATAAATAGCTAACACAAATAAAACGTGAAATTAATTTAGTGCAAAGCAACATAAAAGTTCTTCAAGCAGAATGAAGTTATTTGAGTAATCCAAAAGGGGCTTGTAAAGCTTATGGAGAAATATATAAAAAAATAACTCTTTGATACTAGCTAGCCAGGTTCGACTATCTAAATGACCTTAGTGTGTTAGCAAAATCATAGTAACGATTAGGTTTAGGTTTTTAGATAAACACACTACGATAAAACTTACTTTGATACGAAATTATTTGCATAAGATTTTGGCAGTCTTTTAACATCTTTTGGCATTTCAATTGTGTACTTTGTGTTGTGTTTCTTTGCGTAAGATATTGCTTTTTCAAGAGAATCAAACTTTAATACAATCTGTTTTTGGGGATCTTTTGAGCCAACCCATCCCATCAAAGGTTCAATATAGTAAGAACAAGGCTCAATTTTTAGGTACCAGAATTTTGTATTACCTAAGCCAGATTGTGTTGCAGTTTTTGTTGGCTTATAAATCTTAAAAACTACTTGATCGTTAATACTCATAGCTCTTACTACGTAATCTTAAGTATATATCTAAATAAATTTTTCCACAAAGAATTAGTGTGAAAGAATGAAGTTTGAAATAAATATTTTTATGTTATATTATTAAATTATATAAAAAGGATTAGCTGAATAGGAGTAATCGATGGCACAGCAAGAAATGGTAACAATTAATGCAGAGTTACGTGATGTAAAAAAAAAGAAAGCGATTCAGGCTCTGAGGGAGAAGGGAAGTATACCTGCAGTTATATATGGTAAAGGGCATGATAACGTAAATTTGACATTGTCTGCAAAGGAATTTACTAAACAATATAAATCAGGTTCTCTTTCTGCACATTTAATAGAACTAGATATTTCAGGGAAAAAAGAATATGCTCTTGTTCGTGATATTCAATGGCATGTAGTAAAGGATACTGTGCAACATGTTGATTTTCAGTTTGTTGATAAAGGTAGTGAAATTAAAATAGATATACCTTTATCATTCATCAATGAAAGTAAATCACCAGGAATCAAATTAGGTGGAGTGCTTAATGTTCTGTGTCGTTCTATTACTGTCAAATGCTCTCCTGAGAAAATACCTCAAGTCATAGAAATTGATTTGTCTGGCAAAATGATTGGTCAGTCTATACATATCAATGATGTAAAATTGCCAGAAGGTGTTAAATTTGTAGCTCATGAGGAAGAAAATTTCACCATTGTAACAATCTCTGCTGCCGATAGTGATGTTGAAGAGCCTCAAACAAAAACAGAGGAGTAGTGCATTTAATAGCTGGGCTTGGTAATCCTGGTAGTCAATATGAGTTAACTCATCATAATATTGGTTTTATCGTTATTGACGCAATTCACAAATATTGGAATTTTCAGTCATTTTCTAAGAAAGCCGATTACTTGATAACCTCTGGCATAATTAATAATAATAAAATCATGCTGATAAAACCTTATTCATTTATGAATAATTCAGGTATTCCTGTTGCAAAAATAAAAAATTTTTACAAATTATCGCTAGACAATATTGTTGTCATACATGATGATGCTGACTTAAAATTCGGAAGAATAAAAGTAAAAAAAGGCGGTAGCTCTGCTGGACACAATGGACTTAAGTCTATAGATAGCTTTATTGGTAACGATTATTGGCGTTTGAGATTTGGAGTAGGTAGGCCTGAAAATCGGAAAAGCTTAGCAGATTATGTATTATCAAAATTTGAAAATTTTGATAATGTTATCCTCTTAGTGGAAAAAATAGCAAAAAATATACACCTAATGCTACAAGGAGATATCTCAGCTTTCATCAACTCGGTTGAGAGTGAAACTTTAGTATAGCAATTGAATACTGCCTAATACAAGCATCTAGATTAGAATACTGATTCTTCTAGAAGTTGTTCACGCTCCTCTTCTATTGCAATAGAGTTATCGTGATTTTTAAATAAATCTCTGATTTTTGTTTCTATTTCATTTGCAATTTCTTTATTCGCCTTGAGGTAGCTTTTTACATTTTCTCTTCCTTGCCCAAGACGCGTATTGTTATATGAATAATAAGCGCCTGCCTTTTCAAGGACACCAAGTTTTGCTCCTATATCTATTATTTCCCCAAGTTTTGATATGCCTTCATTATACATTATATCAAATTTTGCCTCTCTAAATGGAGGAGCGACTTTATTTTTTACAACTTTAACTCTCGTTTCATTACCCGTAATATTCTCTTTATCCTTTATCGCACCAACTTTTCTTATATCAAGTCTTATAGAAGTATAGAATTTTAACGCATTTCCACCAGTGGTAGTTTCAGGATTTCCATATACTACTCCTATTTTCATACGAATTTGGTTGATAAATATCAATATACAGTTTGCTTTTGAAACTGCAGAGGTGAGCTTTCGTAGCCCATGACTTAGAAGTCTTGCTTGTAGTCCCATGTGCTGGTCGCCCATATCTCCTTCAATTTCAGCTCTTGGAGTTAGTGCTGCAACAGAGTCAATAACTATTACATCAACTGCACCAGAACATACTAAATACTCAACAATATGCAACGCTTGTTCTCCAGTGTCTGGTTGTGAAATCACTAAATCATCGGTGTTTACTCCAAGTTTACGAGCATATATAACATCCAGTGCGTGCTCCGCATCGATAAATGCACATAAACCTCCTTTTTTCTGTGCTTCAGCAATTACATGCAAAGCAAGGGTAGTTTTACCAGAACTCTCAGGGCCAAATATCTCAATTATACGTCCTTTTGGCAATCCCCCAACACCCAGAGCTGAATCAAGTGCAATCGACCCTGTAGATATCGTGTCTATTTTTTCTACAGGGTTTTGCTTTAGCTTCATTATTGCACCTTTACCGAATGCTTTTTCAATTTGACTTATTGCATTATCTAGTGCTTTTTGCTTATCATTATTTCTTTCTTCTGGATTATGTGCCATGGATCATTTATTAACTTGTATAGTCTCCATGGTAATTGAACGCAACCAATCTGCCAAGGGTTTTTTAATAACGAAGAACGTTATACCAAATTCCATTACTAATCGAACAAATAAGAAACATTACAAACTCGTTTAATAGTAGTGCTGGAAATACTGACAATAAAATTACACAGAACATCTGCAAGTAAGCCTATGGTATCGTAGACTCTGTTACGTAAAGTATTGTATTTGATATATTGCCACAACCTCTCAACAGGATTCAGTTCCGGTGAATAAGGAGGCAAGTATATAATGGTAATGTTTTCCTGAAATTTCAAACTTTTTGATCTATGCCAACTTGCACAATCCATTACAAGAAAGGCTTTTTTCGTGCCTAAATCTTTCGACATCTGCTCCAGAAATATATTCATACAATCAGTGTTTACATATGGAGCAAGTAGGCTGATTTTCTTACCACTTCTTGGATTTACCGCACTGTAGATATAGAAATTTTGTCTACCAATTTTCATTTTAACCTGCGTTCTGACCCCTTTTTTAAACCATCCGTGTCCGATTTTTGAATGAGTTCCAAATCGTGATTCATCAAAAAAACATCTCTTTTTCAGGGTGGGAATTGACTATTTTATTGAAGTATTTTTTAAACTCTTCTTGCTTGTTTTTATCTTGTTTATGGTGCATTGGCCTCGGTGTTATATAAGAAAATTTCATCCTTTGTATCTCACGGTGCACTGTTGATTTGCTAATGTTTAGGCCAAATTCCTCTGAGATTTTTATCTGCACTTCCTTAATAGTAATATTTGGATTTCTTTCTACCCATATTTCAATTTGCTCACGTTGATTTTTCTTTAATTTGCTTTTTCTTCGCCGCTGAGACGGGGCAAATAATCTTTCTACTCTACCAAATTTTAGATGCTTTATCCATTCAGTCAAAGCAGTCCTTGAAATTTTACATATTCTTGCCACAGCGCTTATACTACTTTCTTTTCCTGCTATCACCGCTTGTAACTTTTTTGAAACATATGCGTTATTTCTGACCTTTTTTAACATTTCTTTCGCCAAATTTACAACTTTTTCGTCTAATAGTTTTGACCTTAATGCCATTTATACCTCTCTATTTTATCTACTTTATTATCACTTCTTTCCCATTATTGTCTATCTGTTCTTTGCATAGTGGGAATTGGTATTAGTTACCTAAAATTAGATAGATAGACTTTGTAGTGCGATACAAAATAACGATAGAATACAATGGTAGTAGTTTCTCTGGCTGGCAAAAGCAACAACACTCTGCTAACTCAATTCAGGAAACCATAGAAAACGCTATATTTAATTTCAGTGGCGAGAGAGTCTCTTTGCATTGTGGTGGCAGAACTGACACAGGGGTTCATGCTTTAGAGCAAGTTGCTCATTTCAATA
This sequence comes from Wolbachia endosymbiont (group B) of Protocalliphora azurea, assembly GCF_947251865.1. NCBI lineage: Bacteria > Pseudomonadati > Pseudomonadota > Alphaproteobacteria > Rickettsiales > Anaplasmataceae > Wolbachia > Wolbachia endosymbiont (group B) of Protocalliphora azurea. The sequence continues at coordinate 1,387,229 of NZ_OX366394.1, forward strand.
TGGAAAGGCAATTTGAGCTTTACAGAATAAGAAATGGAATAAACTATCACTTAAAAGCGATTCCTATAGTTGTGCTTAGTGCAGAAGCCGTAGATGATGCATTTCATGCGCGATTTTCAGCAAAAAAAAGATATTATGAATATAGAATAATTAATCGCTACGCTCCTGCAGCTCTGGAAATCGGTTATGTGTGGCAAGTATTTAACCCACTTGACGTAAACATCATGCGTGAAGCTGCTAGACACCTGCTTGGAAAACATAATCTTTCAAGCTTTCGCTCAAAAGATTGTCAAGCTACAAATCCGGTCAGAACAATCGATGATATTGATATAGTACAAAACGGAAGTCACATATACATCAAAATATCTGCGATTTCCTTTTTACATAACCAGGTGAGGATTATTGTTGGTACTTTAGTTGAATTTGGAAAAAATAGAACTAATCCACAAGAAATGCTAAACATATTAAGTCAATGTAAAAGAAACGCTGCTGGAATCACTGCACCGCCTCACGGCTTATACTTAGTAAAGATAGATTACTAGCTTAAGTCCTCATTGGCATTACTATATATAGTGCACTTGGATCATCTTCATCAGTGATAATTGTAGCGCTATTACCATCTGATAAGCTAAATTTACACTTGTTTTCTATACAGGATAAAACATCAAGCAAATAACGAGAATTAAATCCTACTTCCATAAGAGCTCCATCGTAATCCACTTCTATAGACTCAGTTGCATCACTACACTCTTGGGAATTTGAATGTAGAGTTAATAAATTCTCTTGCAATGAAAATTTAATTGATTTTATTTTATCGGACACAACAACGGAAACTCGGTCTATAACACTAGCAAGTTTGCTACTCTCAACAATCATTTGTTTATCTTGAGACGTTGGAATAACGGCTTTGTAATCTGGAAAAGTTCCATCTATCAATTTTGATATTAGAATATACTCACCACATGTAAATTTGATTTTTCTATCTGAAAGTTTTATATTTATCTCATTACAATCATCCAATACTTTCAACAGTTCCATGATAGTTTTACGTGGAATGATCACCCCAAATTCTCCGTTGATATCTTCAGGTTTAGGCCTTTTTATACATGATAAACGGTGGCCATCAGTTGCAACGCAGTACAGAAATTGCTCATCTGTATGCAGATATATCCCATTCAAATTATACCTTGTATCATCTAGCGACACAGCAAACTTCGTTTTAGTCAACAAGTCTACCAAATCTGCACTTAGTAGAGTGAAATCGTATTGATGATCACCTTCTTCAAGAACAGGGAAGTTATTTGAAACTACGTTCGGTAAAGAAAAATTTGCATTTCCACAGGATATCAATAATTTTCCTTGATTATTCATTTCAAAATTGACATCCAAATTAGTTGGCAATTTTTTCACTATATCATGTAAAGTATGTGCTGAGATTTTCACTTCTCCTTCTGCTGATACATTTGCAGTAAGTGAGGCAAATATTGAAATGTCAAGATCAGTAGCCTTCAATTTTATGCTACCATATTGTGCTTTGATATTTATACACGCTAAAACATCTATCGCGTTGCGCCTTTCAACCACTCCACTTACCCTGGATAGCGTATTTAAAAGGCTTGCACGACTTACACTAAAACGCATTTGTTCACACACAGAACTTTGTTCTTTGATTCCTATATCTACAATTTTTGACATATTAATTCTCAAAAATATATTTTAAATGATATTCATATTCTATGTAAAGTGATATCCATATTTTTGTCTGAGAGACAAAACAGCCTATCTTATACTTTAGTGATCAATAATTTACTTTGTATGGCATAAGTCATGCATTTTTTGGTACGCTTTTTGAAAGCCAAGCAAGGAATAAGTATCATCAACATTTGCTGTTTTTACTTTTCCATTAACTACCATTGATAATCCCTGCTTCATTTTTAGAATCAAATCTTGGTCCATTTTTGTATCATCTGTCCACGCAAGACTTCCCTGTATTATTGGCAATTGATATTTAATTTTTTTATCGATATTGAGAACTACAGGCTCATTATTATACTGAAAGCCAGAAGTGACGCTCACCTCATCTGCTTTTTTATCAACGTAACTGACCATTACATACGGCTTGCGATCGGCTGTATAATGTTCACTTTTTTTCTTAGGATGAGATACAATATAACACACTTTTTCACCATCTTCCAATGCAGTATACACAAACCAGTCTTTATATTTTTCGCTCAGTTGTACATTACTAACCGATGCAAGAGTGTCTATTGAAAGAAATATTAGAAATACGAAAAGACTACGCATGTAAACCGAATTTCAAACTCTCTGATTTTATATGTTGTTTTACCTTACTCATCGCTTGCTCAGCCAGCTGTCTTATTCTTTCTCTTGAAACACAATATTTTTTGCTAAGCTCATCCAAAGTCTGAGTATTCTCAGATAAATATCTGCTAATGAAAATGTCTCTTGATCTTTCATTAAGACTTGCCAGCGCATTGCTTAAAATTGTTTCTTTTAATGCCTTTTCTTCATGATTCTGGTAAGCTACTTCTTGACTAACTAAATTACACGGAATCATATCTTGTAACTCCTTTTTAGAGTCATCACCTATTTTTATACAATTATTTAACGACTGATCCTTACAAGCCAGACGATAGCTCATCTGTACAACATCTTCTTCAGATACAGAAAGCTCATTTGATATTGCTTTTATTTCTTCTTTACTCAAAGTTTCTCTGTTTGTGTATTGTAAAATTCTTTTTTTTATTTTACGTAAACTAAAAAACAATCTCCTTTGTGCTTGCGTTGTACCTATTTTTACAAGTGACCAAGATTTTAATATAAAGTCTTTCATTGAAGCTTCAATCCACCATACTGCATAAGTTGAAAAACGAAATCCCAAGTCAGGATTGAACTTTTTCACTGCATGCATTAAACCCATATTTCCTTCCATGACCAGGTCCATCAACAATAGACCGTAATTCTTAAATTTCATTGCAATTTTTACTACCAAATTCAAATGGCTAGTAATCAACCTGTGAGCAGAAGAAATATCCTGGTATTCTTGCCAATTTTTTGCTAATCGCACTTCCTCTTCTTGGGAAAGCATAGGAAATTTTCGCACTTCAGCAATATATTGCATGAGATTAGTGCTACTATTAACACATAAATTTGCTACTGGGGTCAACATAATAACTTAAATTAAAACTCTATACATATAATATATTGATTTTCAGTGAAAAATTCAAGCTTTAATTAAAAAAGCATAACTTTATATCTAGTTGAGATCTTAACAACAGCTACCTAAATGTAGAATTAAAATTGCCAGCGTGTAACGATAAAAGCTACATTAGATAAATAATGTGTTATTCCAGTGCTCAAACACTGGAATTCACATTTCTTTTTTCTAGATCCCAGTGTCATGCTACTTGAATGACAAGAAAAACCCACTGGGATAATAAGACAAAGATAGACTAGAAATTAAACGCTAGTCCAGCTTCTGCACCAAAAGTGCTGTAAACAACATTTTTGATACCAGTATCATCCTTATCTGCCTTATCAAAACTAGCACCATAAGAACCGAAGTAACGAGCTCCAGCAAAGAGTTTGATTTCTGGAGTTACATCATAGCTAACACCAGCCTTTGCTTGATAAGCAAAACCAAATCCTTTTTGATCTTTAACTGAATCAGCTTTTGAAGGATTGCTGATATATGCTGCACCAACACCAACACCAACGTATGGAGTGATAGGCATATCTTCAATCGCTATATCGTAATAAACGTTAACCAATCCTGAAAATGCTGTTAAACTGTCTGCAACATTTGTTTCAGAAGCATTTACTACAGCTGTATCTTTAGCCAATTGTGAGTAAAGCCCTTCAACATCAACTCTAATGTCATCCATTTTATAACCAAATGCACCACCACCAGCTATAAAAGATCTTGTTAAGGGACTATCCTTTTCTTTACCTGTTACATTTTTAATACCATCAACTTTTGTATAAAAAGGTAAAATTTCACCGTTGTATTGTAAACGAACGTAGTAGCTAGTTTCTTCATCACTTATTGGACCAATAGGGTCTGATGAAAAAGCAGAGTTTGATAGGCTTAGCAACGTCACTAAAGCAGCTGCCGAAAAAAACTTTTTATAATGCATAATTGCCCTCGTTAAAAAAATTAAAATTCCACTTTAGCAGTCTAAATAATAACTAAAGTTAAGTCAAGTGCTAACTTAATAACACAAAACCTTCTGTATCTTAACTAACTTTTAGGAAAATACAAAGATTTTATTAATTAATAAATAGAGTTACTCTACTTTTTTTACTCTTGATCTTCTGACACCTATTTCACTAATGTCTTTTTATCTTCTGATCTGCATTCATCATTGTGAATTGCTGCATATTCATGCAGTAATATGAATGTACTTCATGGAAGTACTAGTACAAAAGGAAAACACTTAGTTACTGCATTAAGGCAAACTTCAGTAGTAAATTTAAAAAGGAAGTTTAAATCCAGGTGGTAACCCCATCATACCTGCAAGATCAGAGGTTGCATTTGCCATATCTTCTTCTGCTTTTTTGATGGCATCATTAAACGCTGCTGTCACTAAATCTTCTACTATGTCTTTTTCTTCATTTCTCATAAGCTCTAAGTCTATGTTTACCTTTTTAGCTTTATAGCCACCTATTTTTATAACTTCCACTAATACAGAAACTTTGCCACCACCAGAAATACCTTGAAACTCTTTTCCAATATATTTTTCTTGGGCTTCCGCAAGCTTTTTTTGCATTTCTTGCGCTTGCTTCATTATTTGACTGAAATCCACAACCTACTCCTTATTTTCTATATTAACTACCTTTGCACCTTTAAACGTATTTAATATATCCTTAACTACAGGTGCATAATTTAAATTACTCACTTCCCTATTCATATAACTCGTATCAACTATAATAACCCACTCCTGATTAGTGGCTTGATTTAAGTAACTTTTCAAGTCATTACAAAAATTACTGTTCAAGTTAGATACAGCTTTTAATTTTAAATACCCAAATTTACAATCTATTAATTTTAGATTACTACACAGTTGTTTGTAAAGATAAATTTGGTTACTCCGCCTTAATAGTTGCAAAATCTTATCAAAATCGTAATTTTGTTGTTTATTTTTCACATGGATCCCAGTGTCACGCACTGGGATGACAGAGTGGGGTTTTTCCACATATTTTTTTGGATCCGAGTAGTCAGCTACTTGGATGACAGGGGGGGAAGGTGCAACAGGTCTGCCCTGTCTATTTCCTTGCTCTACATTCTGTGAAAGAATTTTTTTGATCACCTGTTCCGGAGAAGGCAAATCAGAAAGATAACAAAGGCTAATTAATATCATTTCAGCGGCAATTTCATTGCATGTTGAAACCTTTATATCTTGAATACCCTTAAGCAGCACCTTCCACAATCTCGAAAAAAATATTAAAGACTTTTTTGTACTCAAATCTTTTACTTTGCTCTTCTCATATTCTGTATCAATCTCTTTTGTAATTAAAAAACGGCATATTAACTGGATTGTTTGCAGCAGATCTTCAAAAATATTGAGCGGATTTGCTGTTTTTACCACATTGTCGAATACTAACAAAGCCTTCTGTAAATCACTATCTAATACTGCTTCCAGTAGATCAAATATAACGTTTCTATCTACTAGACCAAGTATGTCTGTAACACTTTGAGTGGATATTGTACCATCTTTGCTATATAGCAATGCTTGATTCATCAAAAATAAAGCGTTACGCATTGAATTGCTACAGTGGTGAGCAATTAATTCCGATGCTTCTTTTTCAATAAAATAATTTTCTTTTTGTGCAATATCATTTAAACGCTCCATTATCTTAGCTGAAGGAATGTTATGTAAGTCAAACCTTTGACAACGTGCAATAACAGTTATTGGTATCTTTTTTATTTCTGTAGTTGCTAGAATAAACTTTACGCTAGATGGTGGTTCTTCTAGAGTTTTAAGTAATGCATTAAATGCATTACTGGATAACATGTGTACTTCATCTATAATGTAAACTTTAAATTTAGAACTTATTGGTAAATAGCAAATATCTCCCAAGATCGCTCTAACATCCTCAACACTAGTGTGACTTGCCGCATCGATTTCAACTACATCTGGATGGCTTGAATTTTTTATTGCCAGACAACTTGTACATGATCCACAAGGTTCAAAAGTTGGCCCCAATGAGCAGTTCAAACATAAAGCTATTATTCTTGCAGTGGTGGTTTTACCAATTCCACTGCTACCAGAAAGCAGTATAGATTGTGGAATTTTGTTGAGAGTAAAAGCATTTTCTAGTATACGCACCAATATATCTTGACCTACTAAATCTTTAAAGCTACTAGGACGATATTTTAATGCTATGTTCATAGCCTAGAATAAAACAAATAGTACAAATAGGTATGCAACCCAAAAAGATTCTGATATGGTTGCTTCATTTCTGACCTGACCAAGTTACAGAATTTTTGCCTGCATACCTTATCAAAGGTTATACTTTTTTTTTTTTTTAGCAAGGTATATTCTATATTAGTCTTATAATTTATATGTTAGACCTTTTGCAACATTACTTTGGAGTAAACAGCCGTTACCTAAAATACTCTTCTTCTGTCATCCCAGTGTCCAGACACTGGGATCCAGAAAACTTAATTTTAAATGAATACATTAGGCTGTTGTATAATAAGAACTGGATTCCAGTGTCAATCACTGAAATGACACCCTTCCGGTGGGGATTGCTCTCAAACTACAATGTTCGTACAGTTGTACTGGGATTCAAGTATAAAAATATTTGGAAATTATACAATGGACAATGGATTCTAGGAATATATGTTAAAAGTAATGTCCATAATGAAATAAGCTGGATTCCAATGTCACGTACTGGAATGACAACATATAGGTATTGGAATAACAAAAGAGGAATATTATGATTTTATATCATTTTCCTCTTTGTCCATTTTCACGAAAAGTTAGAGCTCTTCTCAAGGAAAAAAAGCTGAGTTGTGATTTGGTATATGAAAATCCATGGGAAAAGCGGAATGAATTCATGGAGATCAATCCAATCGGACAAGTACCAGTATTAATAGATAATAACTTTGTAATAGCGGATAGTAATGCCATTTGTGAATATATAGAAGAGATTTACAATAGTAACGTCAAATTACTTGGTTCATCAACTATTATTAAGTCTAAAATACGCGCTTTAATCAATTGGTTCGATAGCAAATTTTACAATGAAGTTACTAAGTATATTATGAATGAAAAAGTAATTACTAACCGCAGCCCTGACTCTAGATTTCTTCATGCAGCTCAGCATAACCTGCCTTACCATATGGAATACATCGAACACTTAATTAACAAGAACGTTTGGCTTGCAACCGATAAGTTCACTTTAGCCGATATTACTTTAGCATCACATATTTCTATAATAGACTACGTAAATAGTTTTCCCTGGGAAAAAAGTAAGATTTTAAAAGAATGGTACTCCATTGTTAAATCAAGGCCTTGTTTTCGCGAAATATTATTAGAGAGAGTTTTTGGCTTAACTCCCCCTAGACATTACGCTGACCTTGATTTTTAACTTGCGTTAGTTTTAAAGCTACAGTCATTCCTTCGTCAGTAGGAATCTTACTATTACCCACAAATATAAATGGACATAAAAATAAAGTATTACAACATTAAAGTTTGCAAACATTGAGGGTAAAAAATGGCAAACAGGAATAATGAATGGGCTGAAAATGAATTTGGAGATGCTGTACTTGGAGATAAAAGGTTAACTGACCGATTAGTAAATATTGCTGATAGTTTTACAAGTTTACCTGAAAGCTCAATCAATCAGGCGTGTGGAAGTTGGTCAGAAGCAAAAGCAGCATATCGTTTTTTTCAAAATGAGAACGTGAAAGAAGGCGATATTCTAGCTTCACACGTTGCTAAAACAGTTGAAAGAACAAAAGCCCATAAAAAAATTTTTGTGATCCAAGATACAAGTTATATTTCATACACAGACCATGAAAAAACAAGTGGATTGGGAGTTATTACAAGAAAACATAGTCAAGGTATTATAATGCATACAGCTCTAGCTGTTAGTATAGAAGGTTTGGTACTAGGGATACTAGATCAAAAAATTTATTCAAGACCTGAAGAATCTGAAAACATAAAAAAAAAGAACAATGACAGTATCCGCATTGAAGATAAAGAGAGTATAAAATGGTTAGAAACTTTAAGCAACACAAACAACATTATTGATTCAACTCAAACTGAGACTATAACTATATGCGATAGAGAAGCAGATATATATGAGTTTTTTGAGCTTGCACATAATCTTAATTCGGCAGTGTTAGTTAGAGCTTCCAAAGATAGGGCAGTAAATAGAAAATCTCGATATCCTGAAAAAGGTGAGCAGAAGTTATGGGAATTTATTAAATCCTCTCATTGTGCAGGTACGGTAAAAGTTGAAGTTCCTGCAAAAGATAATAAGCCAAAAAGAACAGCACATTTGGAAGTTAGATTCGGAAAGTTTATTATGCATCCATCTAAGAATAGTATTAGGCATAAGAAAGAAGAATTACTTAAATTACCACACTATGCAGTTTACGTTGTTGAAAAAGACTTTCCTTCTGAAACAAGTCCGCTAGAGTGGATGCTTTTAACAAATCTTCCAGTCAATACCTTTGATGAAGCTGTTGAAAAAGTTAGGTGGTATTGTCTTAGATGGAAAATAGAAATATTACATAAAATTTTAAAATCTGGTCTCAAAGTTGAAGAATGTAGGCTTGGAACAGCAGAAAGGTTGATGCGATATTTAACAGTAATGAGTATTATTGCTTGGAGAATTTTCTTTATTACAACAATTGCAAGAACTGATCCAACATTACCGTGTACTACCTTATTAGCCGAAGAAGAATGGAAAGTTCTATATGTAAAAATACATAGAAAACCATGTTCAAATGCAACTCCTACTATAAAAGAAGCTGTTTCATGGGTTGCTCAACTTGGAGGACATTTGGCTAGAAAAAATGATCTAGAACCAGGACCCATTACTATTTGGAAAGGATGGAGACGTCTCTTTGATCTAGCAGAAGGATGGCGACTTGCTCACGAACTTTATATTTGTGGGTAATAGTAAGGTGTGTATGGATATGGAAGAAACGGGACATCTTGTAACGTAATTTTCAGCCTGTGCCAACGCTCGATCAGCATGTCTGTCTATTGCTTGCCCTGCCTTGAGTTCAATTATAATAGGAACAGAATCCATCAATCGTTGTACACCACGTACAAGAAAAGTAATATCTGTATATCCACCCCCCACAAATAACTCAAGGTAAATACCAGCTGTATGACGATACCTAAAATTCATCAAAAACCCTGACAAAAAACCATGATAGTCGGGAATGTTCAAAAAAGTGTGTCAAACCGAAAAAAAAGTAATAAATTGATATAAAAAATGGAGGTTTGATATGAGTCAAGCAAATAGAACTACTGGTTTGGTAGATTATAAAGAATTAGAAACAAATATCCTGTCATCTATACGAGAAGGAAGACCATTGACAGGAAGAGATGGAGCATTAACACCGTTTATAAAAAGGCTGCTAGAGGCAAGTCTGGAAGGTGAAATAGAAAGCCACATGTCAGCTAAAAGTGAAGAAAATAACCGAAGAAATGGAAGGAATGCAAAAACTTTACGTACAAGTTCAGGCTCATTTGAACTATTAACACCAAGAGACAGAGAAGGAAGCTTTGAACCGCAAATAGTCAAAAAAAGGCAAACAAGCCTACATCCAGAACTTGAAGCAAAGGTCTTAAGTACATACGCCAGTGGCATGGGATACAGAGACATAGCTTCACACGTTGAGGAAATATATGACCATAAAATATCAGCAGCAGAGATATCCAATATTACTGATAAACTGCTACCAATAATCAATGAATGGCGCAGCCGTCCATTGCAATCAGTGTATCCAATAGTGTTCATGGATGGCATGTTTTTTAAGGTCAAGGAGGACGGACATTGCGTAAGTAAATGCATGTATAATATATTGGGTATAAATCAAAATGGCAGAAAAGAAGTATTAGGTTTTTATCTGGCTGAAAGTGAGGGAGCTAACTTCTGGTTGGGAGTTTTAAATGACCTCAAAGAAAGAGGAGTAGAAGATATTCTGATTGCATGTGTAGATGGGCTAAAAAGCTTTCCTGCAGCCATCAACAGTGTATTTCCCAGTGCAGAAGTGCAGCTATGTATAGTACACCAAATAAGAAATTCTCTGAAATATGTATCCAGTAAAGATGTAAAAGTTTTCATGAATGATCTGAAAAAAATATATCGTGCTTCAAGTAAAGAAATTGCTGAGAATTATCTGCTTGAGCTGGAAGAAAAATGGGGAGAAAAGTATCCTTTAGTTATAAAATCCTGGCAGAACAATTGGGAAAACTTATCCAGTTATTTTAAGTATTCTGGGCCAGTTAGGAAGCTGATTTACACCACTAATCCAATTGAGGGGTTGCATAGACAAATCAGGAAATTTACTAAAACTAAGGGTTCATTTACTAGTACAAATGCCTTGTACAAACAGGTATATTGTGCTATAAAAAAGGTAGAGCAAAGGTGGATTATGGCTCTCCCTAATTGGGCTTTAACTATGTCTCAACTTGATATTTTCTTTCCAGATAGATTGAAAATTGAGTTGAACTAAAAATGCGGCTTGACACACTTTTTTGAACGTTCCCTGATAGTCCGACTCCTTGCTATTGAAGTTCAGTTGCTGATTATACCTATTGTAGAGATTAATTATGTACTGCAAAACATCATCAATAGTATCAACAACATCATCTGCATTATTACTTGCCAAGTCTCCTAATAAACCTGACAGAAAACCTTGTTGTATACCAAAGTTCCTGGTGATCTCTTCAAAACCATTGCATGGAGAAGCTGAATTTCCAGTAAATGCATTTCTCTCGCGAATTTTTACACATCTTATTGCTTCCTCCTCTTCATCTTCTCCTTGATTTTCTGCCCACACGAATGTTTTATATTCTTCCCATGCAAATCGTCCTGTCCGTGATATGACACCCTGCTGTAGTAATCTATTTTCTACCCATAACTTCTCTTGTTGACTAAATCTTGAGCCAAAACTATTTTGCCTATCAGCAATAGTGAAACACCTTACAATTCTGAAACCTCTTCTATCTCTGTCATTAGTTAATACAGCAACCTTTAAGTTTCCTTTTCTAGGTTCATTCGGATTGTTGTCAAAATGAAAATAAATTTTTTCATTATCTGCAACATCAGAATCAAACGCAGTAGCAAACATACCAAAAAAGAATGCAGGAAAAAAGCGATCCTTACCCACCGAGTGCAAAAAAGATGGACACTGATCCAAGAAAGATTCAAACCTTTCTACAAACTCTTGGCAATTTCCGTTTAACAAACTTCTAATCAGTCCAATATTTTCACCATTGTTATGCATAAAACACCTCTATTTACTATAACCAGATAAACCGCTAACGCCAGGAGATCCTAACGTAGACTGCGGGTCACCAGAGCCACCAAAGTCACCGCCACCTCTATGAGGAATAGGTAACTTATCTAGCTCAGAAAACAACTCCTCTGCCAGCTTGCCATAATCAACACCACTCTTCATACCAGGTCTACCAACCATTTTTAGGTTGCTAATTAAATAATTTTTAAAATTCACAAAATCCTCCTGTGTACAATACTCTTTTGCAAACTGTAAAATCTCTAACAGCTCGTCTTTTTTTCCAGTATCACCTTCACCTAAAGCACAACCGCGCTCCCAATCTACAATTAATCCAGCGCATGCGTTTGATAGGGACTCTACCATTTGAAAAAACAGCAGCCTTTTTATTCTCATTAAAGCGATTGCACCTCCAAATATCCATAGTAATTGATCTAGCTTGAACACCTGACTCAGGACTTTCTAGCATTACATTTGAAAGTGAGGAAAGAAGGAGTGCATAATCATGATGTGAAAGTATTTTGTCTGCAGGTACTGAAACTTCTTCATAGCACCAGCGCTTCACCATATCTCGAACTGTACCAAGAAAACTCCAACGTATCAAACCATTAAGAAGTGAATATACTCCTTGATCTTTTTCTGACAACTTAAGCAATAGCTCACGTTTCGCTGGATCATCCATTTTATACAGGCAAAAATCTAAAACGGTAGCACGATTATAGTTACATTGAATAGTGGATAAAGTAGTAACCGCATTTATAATTTCTTTTTCTCTTTCTTGCAGGTTTAAACGGTTATAGAAATACTCCACTCCCTCGCTCCATTTAAGATCTACAACTTCCCGGAAACCATCTACGTTACTATATTCTTTTAATGTTCCTGATTCTCTATCAATCCAAAAGCTGAATGCAGGATCGTAACTTCCCATAGAGTCTAGCAAATCGTTTCTTATATACTTGTCATCTACAGGATTACCGTCTATGTCTACTGCACCAGGAGAGACTCTACCTTTGTAAGACTCAAATTGCTCTTGAAAGAGCGGATAAATTTTATCTACCACACAATACCTGCAAGCCATGTTATACCTGCAAAACGGATTCTCTATTTTATCTATTTTTTCCTCAGTTAGCTTCTGTCCTAGGATGTAATTGTTTAATTTTGTATCTGACCAGCAACTCTCATCGCGAAATATACTGTATAAAAACTGCAACTCATTATCTTCCAAATATTCTATTTGTTTAATGTAGGTTTTCACCCATCTTTCAATTGCTAAATGCCTTTCAGCAGCAACCTTAGAATCTGCATGTTGAATAACACTCTTTAACTTAGTAAGTACTGCAGCATGACGATCTGTCTTCCTTGGCATTTTACCCCCTATATAAAAATATTTACTGCATTATGCAAAAGTTAGAATCAAACAGCAACACTAAAATTATCAAGGATAAGAAAATTTTATGAAAAACATTTTTTATATTTAAATATCATCTATTTTGCACTTAACTGATGCGTAGAATTGGTGAAAAAATCAAATAGGCCATAGCGAGAATAGCGGAAGAGTTAGATGTAGGCTTTAATATATTAGACTAATGGATAAAGAAGTATAATAAATTGAAAAGCGCTCTAAGGGAGCTACAGTACTTAAGCTTTTTCCTTGAGCTGTGAAATTTCAGAATGAGAAAAACCTGTAGTTTGTGATATAATGTCAGTAGAGACGCCAGCTTTAAGTAGGTTTTTAGCCACAGCAATTTTAGCTTGTTTGTCGCCTTCTGCTGTTTTTGTAGCCGATGAAGCTAGTGCAGCTGATTTTAGCACATAACAGAATTACCATATAAGAAAGTTCGAACGTATCACTTGGTAGGAAAAGTTGACAAATTGAACTTTATATATAATAATTAAATTATTAATTTAAGCAGTAAAGTATGTTAAAAATTTTTTTTAAGTGGATTGCTGATCACACAGGAATCTCATGGATTGCAAAAAAAGTTTCATCAGGTTGGAATTGGTTGTTTAGTAGTAAAGCAAATACTGCTCAAAAAACTACATCACCAAAGAGACATTCAGATGATAAGCAACATGTAAACGATCAATCAAAAGATAATACATTGTCAGAGCAGATAGATAGACCTAAGGTTTGTCTTGAAGTTGTCAATGATAATACCTCTAATCAATCAATGTCAAGTGAGAATAAGGAATCTGTATCTAAAGCAGATACAAACGTCAAGCTAACAGAAAATTCTCTTAAACCTAATGTTGTTCAACAAAACACAAAGCCAGGGAGTTATTTTAAGTTCAATGATAACAAATTACTATTTTTTACAACAAACGAGAATTATAAAATTCTTGAAGAAAAATGTAAAAATGAAGACGGAAATGGTAAAGTTATACCTGGAGAATTTCGTATATTTGTAGAGTGTGGAAGTGACAAGTTTTGTATTACTGGCCCTCATAGTTCATGTCAAGATGTAGATGATGGAAAGAAATCTGTATCCATAACTTCAGTGAGGAAACAGAATTTCGAAGGAACTGTTTCAAAAGACCCATTGGAAATGATGTATAAAGTAGGTTTGGATGAGAACAAAAAGCTTGTTGAAATAACTAGAATGTCTATAAATCCATTTAAAACTACAACACCTAATCTTAATGCTACTACGATACAACGAACAGTTAACAATGATTCTGAAACAACAACCACTGATCAGCAAAGGGCATTGAGCCAAGAACTTGTTGCTAATGAACCTAAAGCGGTAGGTGAGCTTAAATTTGTTGGTGAAAAGTTATTATTAGTTACAACCTCAGATCAGTTTGAAAAATGTAAGGATTATAGAAATACTCAGAGTGCAAATCCAGATGAACTTCTTATGTTTATAAAATGCGGTGCAAATGAATATCGTATTGTTGGTAATAGTACTGAGGGATCTATATTGATAAAATCAATACTAAGGAAGAGCGAAGGCGATAAGTATATAGATGGCAATATCTTACGTGTTGAAGAAGAGATACGCTCTGTGAAAAAAATGTTAGATGGTGTAACAGAGGTTAAAGTAGATAGTATATCTAATCAGCCGTTTGGAGTTAAAATACCTACTACTACGGCACAACAAACGGTTAATAATACAACTATTGATCAACCAACATCATCGGCAGTGACAAATGAACATAAAGAAACTTTAGTTAATGCACATGAAGAAAAAGATGAACATAATAATGCTGCTAGTAACAGAAAAGTACAACAAGCGGAAGTTGACGCAGAAGTGAAAATTTTAATGGAAGACTTACTTAGTAAAGTTTCAGCACAGGATTTAGATAAGGTAGAGAAAACACCAATCTCTAAGAGATCTGAGGAAGAAGAGTTTTATGATGCAGAAGATAAACAACTAAGCTCAATAACTTCTGATGATGACACACTAGAGTTTCAAGATGCCATAGATGATGGAATTACGCAACCATGCTTAATCACTTCTGACATGGTGGTAGAACAAGTAGAAACACAAAACACCGTCGGCAGAGTGCTAAATAAATCATAATATTGTTATTAACGGTATTGTTATTCCAGAGGGAGCAAAGTTGAAGTGTTTTCCAGAGTTATCTAACTTTTTATCAAAGGCAAGCTCAGAAAGAGAAAAGTTATTTTGCAAGGTGGTACCAAATTCGTTGCTTTTTCAATCAAGAAAAGAAAGAATAGCTATTAATGGTCAATCAGTTGATGCACAATAATTGCAGTAAGCCCTTTAAAAAAAGAGCATCTAAATAGGTGCTTTTTTTCTTTATACGTTTTCCATAGAGGGCTTTGTTGCATCGCTATTTATGAAAGATCAACTATACAAGCAACTTATTGAAAATCTTATTTTTTGCAATCAATCTGATCAAATTTTGGAATAGTAATTTATTGTTTATATTAGTAAATTTAGTTCTACTTAAAATAGCTAAAGCATTGAAATACTTGAATTTTAGCTAAATTGGTGAACGGTAGTAAAATTTCTTTTACTCAAATTCAGATATTTACTGACCTTCCTTACTATAAATGCTAGAATAATAAGCTGCTGATGTCCTCCGTCTTTTTTATTTTTAATCCGTCGTAAATAACGATGTAACAAATCCATCAAGGATTAGCGTATTATAAAATAGGCTGTGAATCAAATCTTTAAGCAGAAGGACCTTCTTTCAATTTTGTCAGCTTTTCTGATGCCTTGAGCTCAGTTAAATTTGTAGCTTTAGTATTTTCCATAGACCAAGTAAGAAAATCTTCGTGTTCAGAATCAAGATACTCATCTATAGTTTTTATAGGTTCTGAATCATCAATTTTTATTATCAAATCTAACGTATGTACTAGTTCTTTAGCAAAATTCATCTGAGAATACAGTTTTTCTTTAAAATATTGTGCTAGATTGAATTTTTCATCATCTTGAGAGACAAATTGTTTTAATTTATTTGAATAAATGAAAGTAATCTTTTTAGATTCATTGTATCTTGGGTTAAAATTTTTATCTGTATATAAATAGAATTTAGTATTCTTGTTTAAATTTTCATTTAATTTACTTGATTTATTTTCTATAACTGAGTTTAATTTTTGTTGATTTTGTTCTAAAATAATTAACATATTTTTTAATTCTGTTGATAATTCTTGTAAGTCTACATTCGCATATTCATTTAAATCTAAAAGATTTCTTAATTCTGCTTTTACTTCAGCATTTGTGTCTAGCCCTTGTCTAGCAAATGTCTTACCAAGATCGATTTTTCCCCATGCAAGTGCAAGGCATTCGCTATCATCTTCGTATGTTTCCATAATTCCAATATTACCTGTATTATTAATATCGCGATCACGTAATATTATTCCTGCTGCTAATATTTTATTATAGCCTTTAACATTTCTAAGTTCCCCTTTTAATTCTTCTTCATCTTTAGGTTCTACCATATCGATAAGTGTCTCATATGTTAAGAATGAAAGTAAAAATTTTGATCCAAGGTAGATTCTATCTTTTTTGCCTTTTTGCGTTATAATAGAAATTTTTGGTGATCTATTATAGAGAAGTAATCGTTGCACATCACCAGCTATGTATTCTCTTATAAGTTCAGCAATGTCATTATCATAATAGTCTTTATCTCCATTATAGAATGATTTTATACAAAATTTTCCTACTGTGCCGTTATTATATCTATACTGAGCAATGTAACCTCTGGTAAAACCTGATACCTTTTTTTCAATTTCTGGAAATTTTGTAATATCATTAGGAATCATATCTTCAAAATGACTTAGCAAATTCTGTTGCACTCTCTTGAAATTAGTGTCTAGAATACTTTGCTCATTAGCATTTTTGCTCATGATAAATATATTAAATAATTTAATTATATCATACAAATGTTAATTTATATTAAAAATAATATTTAATAAGTAAATTATTT
Source organism: Wolbachia endosymbiont (group B) of Protocalliphora azurea (assembly GCF_947251865.1). Taxonomy (NCBI): domain Bacteria; kingdom Pseudomonadati; phylum Pseudomonadota; class Alphaproteobacteria; order Rickettsiales; family Anaplasmataceae; genus Wolbachia; species Wolbachia endosymbiont (group B) of Protocalliphora azurea. Next base: position 1,404,138 of record NZ_OX366394.1, read on the forward strand.
AATACTTAAAAGTGAAGTACAGTAATAAAATGATAAGTATGGCAGCTAGGGAATATCTTGGTAACTTGAAAAATAGCAAGAATGTGGAAGAGATAGTACAAACAACAAAAGTATAACTCTTTTTACAATAATCCGAAAAGAACAATAAATTTTATACTTGCTTCTGTTTCCTTTGTTAACATTAGCTAGTCAGAAAGTCAGTTACCAGGGAAGGCAGATTATAAACCTAGAACCTATTTAAATTATCTAATAGTGGATAACCAATTACAAAGATCACTGTAATTTCAGGATATTTCTTTTTTGAGCTGTACAATTTCAGCTTGAGGAAGATCTGTAGTTTGAGAGATGATATCAATGGAAACACCAGCCCTAAGTAGGTTTTTTGCGACTTCAACTTTTTCTTCTTTTCTTCCTTCCTCCCTACCTTTTTCACGGCCAATTTGGATGCCTTCTTGTCTACCTTCTAGTTTAGCATCATCGAGTTTTTGTTCCAAGATAGCAGCTTCTTTCTGTAAATCCATTACCCTTTCTTCATAAGCTACAAGATCTTTCTCATTCCAATGAAACTTATCTAACTCGTCATATGCTAACTTTATTATCGGTGACTTTTCTGCTATTTTTCTCAAATCTTCATCAGTTGTTTCTTCTGCATATTTAAAGAAAAACAGCCAACGATCTACTACATTTTCTAGCTGCTCTTCTCTGTTCTTAGGAAACTTTGGCAACTCAATGAAGATAAATTGAAAATCTTTTAAATCATGCTCATTAGTTTTTTCATCTCTTATGGTATGGCTAGATATATAATCAAGCTTATCAGGAAATAAATTACAATTGGAAATAGCAATAAAGAAAACCTTCTTTAAATCAATGTACTTACCACCTTTATCAGCCTGCCTCGAGTAAGCCTTAGCAGCGTAAAGTTGAGCGCGTTTTTCAAAGCCTTTATCACGAGCGAGTTGCATCTCAATCACGTACCTTGCCCCAGTAGAATCCCTACACAGAACATCAACAATACTCTGCTTATCAGAAGCAATTTCAGGGTCCATAATGGTGCTAAGGAATTCGACTTCTTGTATAGTATTTATTTCAGTAAACCCTAAAATATCATTCAAAAAATGGATAAGGATATTCTTATTTTTTTCAGTACCGAAGATTTTCTTAAATGTTAAATCTAATTTTGGATCGAGAAACTTCGAAAGAGCCATGAGAAAGTAAGATAAAAAGCATTAATAATTATACACAATTGTGAAGAAATATTCAACTAAAATTCAAACATAGAAAGAAGCATCCCTTTTGTATATCTTTATTTGTTAGTATTAACCTGTATAATATTTATGGCAAATATCTCTATAAGGTATCAGATAGAAGAAAAAGTAAGAAATCGTAGATTAGCAAAGGGGTATACTCAAAAAGATTTAGCAAAAAAATCGGAACAACCTATCAGGTAATACTGCAATATGAAAAAGGAACGCGCAGAATTTCAATTAAGAAGTTATATGAATTAGCAGAAGCATTATTAACAATTGCTAGAGATCTAGCTTGCGGACAAGAAGTATCAAATGAGAAAGGGTATGAGGGAGAAGAGGTTAGTAAGAAGACATAGAGAGATTAAGGATCAAGAATTACGTGAAACGTTTTATTTATTAACTAAATTCATCCGTATTAGTGAGGAAGAAAGTGGAAAGGCAGTAAAAATAGAGGTGGCAAAGGGTTTAGTTAAGGAAGGAGTTTCTGCTCATGTTATCTCTCGAACAACAAAAGCTTATGATATAACATGATTTTGGTATTTCTACTCTAGAATTTCCATAGTCAGACCCCAGCAGAGCATTGCTGAGGTGTGATTATAAATTATTAACTAACAGTCTGATTTAGTGCCCTGTCTGAAGTAGCAGATGGTTTATCAATTTCTGTATTTGGGCTCTTTTCACAAATTTTGTCAATACCAATAGCCATTAATGTAACTACTGCTGAAGCTACTAAAACCAATGCAACTATAGATAAATCGAACATAAATGCTGTAACAGCACCAGCTGCAAATAGTGTAACAATGCTTAGAGCTATTTTTCCTTTGTGTTTACTCCAGAAGGTTGCATCGCTCTTTTCCGAAGTATCTATTCTGACAGAAGGTTTAACCTCTTCTGCTGTTTTTGAAGGAGTGGTTAGATAATTTATTATCTTGTCCATGTCTTCTGAATTAGTACTTTCCTTATGCATTTCAGCCCACTGTAATAGAGGACGTCCTGCGCACACTTCTATATTAAAATTAGCTCCTGCATTTTTCAGCTCGTTGAATACCTTTAAATTGGCACGCTCAACGGCTTTTTTTATTGTAAGATTTACACTTTCTTTTCCTTCCTGAACATGAGATGTTAATTTTGGTAATAGTAAATTCAGTATCGATTCTGCCCTTTCCTTATTAGGCGTTTCCTTACCATATAACTTCTCAATAATAATAGTAAAAGGATTATCTTCTCCAGCTATTACGTTAACACTAGCCCCTGTATCTAGTAAAAGCTTTACCACTTCTACATCGAAGTTTTGACAAGCACGTATCAAGAATGCGTTTTCAGTTTTGTGTTCTTCTCCAACTTTAAACACATAATCTAAACTAAAACCACTTTTTTTCCATGCTTCAAATTCAGGTGTGCCTTTTATATTTTGTTCAATTTTGTCATTTATCTGCTCCGTATCTTTGATGCCTTGAGTCAATATTTCCTTTAATTTATTGTATATTTCTGAAAACTGTGAATGGTTCATATCTTACTCCTATAAAAATTAAATTATTACATATATTTATAAATAAGTCAATTTTTATAAAAGAGAAATAAAATGTTAAATAGCTTTTTCTATTCTAATTCCAATACCATCATTGTACAGAGAGTAACTTTACTTTGCTATTCTCTTGCTTTGGTATACTCGTTATTGTTCTATATAATGGGCATTGGTAGCAAATTTATATTACCCTGTATAATATTTATTTCTGTATGGCAAAGTATACTACTATCTCTCTAAGATACCAAATAGCACAAAAAGTAAGGAGCTGGAGGTTAAAACAAAAATATACCCTGAAGGATTTAGTAGGCAAAACAGGCATAAACTATCATACACTGCTAAGATATGAGCAAGGAACATGTGGCATTCCAATTGAAAGGCTAAAAGTGATAGCAGAAGCGTTATCAATTCCTATTAGAAATCTCTTTCCTGGGCGAAGAGTACTAAAAGAAGATAGTTGTTTTGACAAAGCTAAGACCGAGGAAATGTATAATTTCATAGAAAAAACAGGAGGACACAAAGCAATTTATGCATTAACCAAATCTATCCGAGCTGAGGAAGAAAGTAATACAAAAGCAGCAAGAATAAGAATTGCAAGGAATCTAGTTAAGGCAGGGTTTGATAATGACATTATCTACCGAGCAACAGGCTTATCAACCGAAGAATATGCTGATAAAGAGAGATACGAGCCAAACGGAAGACAAGAGATAAAAAAGTGGAGGATAATAAGGGGGTATACGCAAGAAGAATTAGCAAAAAAGCTTAATGTAGGGCCCTCACAGATACATCACTATGAACAAGGTAGCGGTACTCTTTTTAGTGAAAGGTTGTGGGAAATAGCAAGGGAATTATCAGTGGACGCTGAAGATTTGATAAAAGAAGAAGATAATTATGAAGATGGTGAAGGAGAAAATGAATTATTAAGTTTGGCAAGAGAATATAGAAAAATTGACAATCAAGAATCACGAGATGAGCTAAATATATGGGTAGAATTTTTATTGCAAAGAAAGCAAATTTACAAAGAGAAGATTGATAAAGTAGAGGAAATGAAAGTTACAAATAATTTACTTCAGTTAGGTTTTTCTACTGATGTTATTTCTAAAATAATTGATTAACAACAACCTTTTTACATAACTTGAAAATAAATATGTATTAATATCTTTACCTATTCATAAAAAAGTAAGTAAAAAAGATTGAAAAATTGATTTGACTTCACTCGGAAGCTATGGCTCTATGCCAATGCTGATAAAAAACAGCAGTAAATAATTAAAAACAATTTGTTATTAACGAGGAGTATATTTTATGAATAATAGTGAAAAACTTACAGAAGAAATAGAGAGAGTATTACAGAGTGGAGGAGGAAGTGCTCTATTTGATCGTGAAATAGTGTCAGTGCTTCTAGGAGCAGTTCATGACAGAAAGCAAGCACAAGATGTTACTAAAACTCTAATGGATAATTGCCCAGGAATAGGAGAAATTTTAGGACGAGAAATCGATGATCTGAAAATGATAGAAGGAATGACTGAACATGCAGCTGCAGCAATTGAATGTGTAAAAGAAGCTTATAAAAGAGCACTCAGAGAAGGATTAAAGAGAGGCCCGGTAATGGATAGCCAAGAAAAGCTGATAGAGTATGTAAGGGTAAACATAGGCTTTTCAGCAAAAGAAGCTGTCCAGATAATATACTTGGATAAACAGCACCGTCTGATAAGAGATGAAGTGTATTTTGGTACAATAGATGAAGTACACCTGTCTGAAAGGAAAGTGGTAAAAAAGGCATTATCAATGGAAGCAGCGTCAATAATATTAGCTCATAACCATCCAGGAGGGAGTTTAGAACCATCAGAAGATGATAAAGTAATGACTAGAGAATTAGTGTCAGCATGTCAAGGAGTGGGAATTGAACTAGAGGATCACATTATTATGACAGACAAAGGATACTGCAGCTTTAAGGAAAGAGAGCTGTTATAAACCAAATTTCAATTGCTTGAGAAGTTTGGCTACTACACAGTAGCAAAAAAACTTAGTCAAGAATCTGTATTGGAGAATTACAAAATATAAAAGATCTTTGTATAGTTTGTATATTAAGTTGTAATTAAAGAATAAAAGTCCTAAAAATATATTCTTTTATTATAAATAGTTGCAAGATATACAAGATCTTTTTATAATTTGCGTATTAAGTTAATCATAAAGCAATAAGTTGCTCTGTAGACTTGAATAACATGCTTAATAGGAGGCTATATGACTACTAAAAAAACAGTATCATTTGATGATATGGATGGAAATACTTATGAGTTAATCATTGATTCTAAAAAATTACCAAAAGGACTATATAGTGCTATTAGGCGTACTAGCAAAAAAAATCAGCAGCTTATACTTGTAGATGAGACTGATCCGAAAATATTTGATGATAAAAGCAGGTTTGAGAAGCCTGAAGGTGTGCCTTCCCCTAGCGATGTTTCTGAAAAATCAATCAATCTTGGAGAAGGACGTGAGGTTTATAACAAAAAATCTTCAAATCGTCAAAATCCGTTTATTCCAGCCTTAAGCAAGATAGAGCCAAGTGCAAGTGAAAATGCAGAATTAAGATGGTTTAAAAGTAGAGTAGTAAAGGCAAAAAGCGTAGAAGAACTGAACAAGACTATAGACCAAGCACTAAGTGCTGGAATCAGGATAAATGCGTATAGCGAAGGACAGAAGAGTTTTGCTGATACAGTAATATCGAAAATGCCTTTGATTAAATGCAAAGAAAATGAAAAGGAAGACATGATATGTGAATTGATGCTAAATGGAGCAATATTTAGTTACGATCTATTGCAGGATAAGGGAATAAGTGAAATGCATAACAAACTGTATCAAGAGATTCGTCCACAGATAGATGAGTGGCTTAAAGAACTGAGAGAAATCGGTGAAAGTGCCATTGAAAATGAAGGAATCATAGAAGACGTGGAAATGGATAATCAGACGTTTTTTATGAAATTTTCTGAAAATAGTAAGGTAAATATTGCAAGGGTATTGGAAGGTACAAAAAATTTAGGATTAACCACAGGAGAGGTAAAATTAGGAGGTGATGTTATAGAAATAGGAGATAGTAAGGTTGAAGTTAGAAGTGAAAAAGAAGGTGAGAGGAATTACGTTGATGTGTCTGACAATAGTGCTTTTACACTACCGACAATGTTGCAAAAAACATAAAAATAAAACTAGAGAAAACCATTTCTCGAAAACTTCTGTGTCCAGAACCAAGAGTCCGATTTACTTATAGCGCTAATAATCAATTAACCATCGGCTTTAAGGAATGATATGAACATATTATTTCAAGGAAAAGTCATGAGAAACAAGAGATTAGCTATCCAAATTAGCTGTAGCTATGAACCTAATCGGTTAGCAGAACAATGCTTATCAGATGCTTATGAAAAGGTAGTGTCAAAGGAAATAAGTCAAAAAAACTTAAAACATAAAAATGGGATTCAAGGAGGGTCAAATGGTAACAGTATGTTTATATGCGAGAGTTTCTTCGGGGAAACAAGTAGAAGGAAATACGATAGAAAGTCAAATTGCAGCTTTAGAGAAGCAAATTAATCTGGACGGATACAGATTGTTAAGTGAGTATAAATTTATTGATAACGGCTACAGTGGATCTCATTTAGTCCGCCCTGATTTAGAAAAATTACGTGATAAAGTAACAGAAGGTAAAATTGATAAGATTTACATTCATTCTCCTGATCGTTTATCTAGAAAATATGCATATCAAATGGTGCTGATTGAAGAATTTGAAAAAGCAGGAGCAAAAGTGGTTTTTTTAAATTATGAGATTAACGGTAACCCAGAATCTCAATTACTGTTACAAATGCAAGGTATGATAGCAGAATATGAACGTGCGAAAATTATGGAACGAAGTCGTCGTGGTAAAATCTATGCAGCTAACAAAGGCTATGTAAATGTAATGGGAGGAGCTCCTTATGGTTATCGTTATATAGATAAGCATATGGGAGGAGGACAAGCTTTATTTGAGATTAACGAAAAAGAAGCTGATGTCGTTCGTAAAGTATTTTTGTGGATAGGCAGAGAAAGAACAAGTATTGGGGAAGTATGTCGTCGGCTAAATACTATGTCCATTAAGACACAAAAAGGAAAAGAACGCTGGAATAAAGGTACAATTTGGAGTATGTTGAAAAACCCTGCTTACAAAGGACAAGCAGCTTTTGGTAGAAGAAGGTTAGGAGTAAGATTAAAGCAAGTAAGACCACAGAAAGGCTCTTGTGAGCAGCCAAAAAGTAACCACTCTGTCTATCCTGTTGAAAAAGCAAATTGGATTTATATTAAAGTGCCAAATATAGTAGATGAAGATATATTTGATATTGTTCAAGAACAATTAGCTGAAAATAGAAAAGTAGCAAGGACAAGAAAAAGAGGAGCAAAGTACTTACTACAAGGTTTAGTCATATGTAAGCGTTGTAATTACGGATGTTACGGAACTTGCATGAGAAGTAGACGAGAAGAAGAAGGTGGTCATTATGCATATTACCGTTGTAGTGGTAAAGATTCTTACCGTTTTGGTGGTAATAAGATTTGTGACAATAAACCCATTCGCTCAGATGCATTAGAAACAGCTGTGTGGGAAGAGGTTAAGCAGTTATTGAAAAATCCAAACAGGATTTTAGAAGAATACAAGCGTAGGCTTTCAGAACTAAAAAAATCATCATTGGATCAAAAAAGTGACCTGCTAGAGAAACAAGAAAATAAATTAAAACGTGGTATTGCTAGACTTATCGATAGTTATGCTCAAGAATATATCAATCAAGAGGAATTTGAACCACGAATTAAAGCAATGAAACAAAGCTTAAAAACAATTAAAGAAGAGAAGAAAAAGATATTTTATCAAAAGGAATTAGAACAGGAGGTAACTCTGGTTGTGGCCAATTTAGAAGACTTTTCTTCCAATATTACGTTAAACCTTGATAACGCAGACTGGTTAACTAAACGTGATATTATCAGAACATTGGTCAAGAGAATTGAAATTAACCTTGAGGACGTAAATGTGGTATTTCGCGTAAAAGAGCTACCGAACTCTTCTGGACATAATGGAAAGGAAAATAAAAATTTGCAACATTGTCGTAGGTGTATTAATGATAAACCTTGATACTACTTTGCATTGTGCTGCTAAAGGTGGCAACTTAGAAGTAGTTCAAGCTTTATTAGGCAAAGTGGCTAATATTAATGCACAAAACAGTTATAGAGATACTGCTTTGCATATTGCTGCTGGATTTGGTCATTTGGAAGTAGTTCAATTTCTGTTAGAAAAGGGTGCTAGTTTTGAAACACGAAACAACGAAGGATGTACTGCTTTGCATATTGCTGCTGAAACTGGTCACTTAGAAGTAGTTCAAGCTCTGTTAAAAAAAGGGGCTAACATTGAAGCAAAAAGCAAAAATGGCAGTACTGCGTTGCATGAAGCTGCTAGAATGGGTCGCTCAGACATAGTTCAATATCTTGTAGAGGAAAAAAAGGCTACTATTGACGTAAAGGACGTTGATTGTAATACCCCCCTGGATTTAGCTGATAGAAACGGCCACAAAAATATTGTTGAGTATCTTAATTTTCAAGAAAAGAAGCATTCTGAAACTTCAAAAGCAATAAAGACTAGTTTCTCTGTAGGTGTAATAGCCATGTTGACAGTAACTATGGGATGTATTGTTACTCATGTTAGTTTATCAATATTAGTTATTGCTGCATTGATAGTTGGAGCCATTGCTGGTGGCATGACATATACAGTATTAAAGCCTAGTACTAAGCTAAATGAATATGAAGTAGAGAGACAAAGTTTACCAGAAACCGTAATACCTTAATAGTGAATGTTATATAGCAAATTAGATCTTGTCTTTTATGTCGGGTATATAATAATAAAATATGAGGTTTTGAATTGAGGTAGAGTTATGAGCTTTGATAAGTTGGAAGAAATACTAGCTTTTATTGATGCTGACGTTGGTTTAAGTAAGAGTAATGTCGTTGGAAAAATAGAAGAGAAGCTAAAACAAGTAGATACATCTGGCCTATTACAGTTTGCTGTTTTGAAAAACAATAAACGAATGGGGAACGTTCAAAAAAGTGTGTCAAGCCGCATTTTTAGTTCAACTCAATTTTCAATCTATCTGGAAAGAAAATATCAAGTTGAGACATAGTTAAAGCCCAATTAGGGAGAGCCATAATCCACCTTTGCTCTACCTTTTTTATAGCACAATATACCTGTTTGTACAAGGCATTTGTACTAGTAAATGAACCCTTAGTTTTAGTAAATTTCGGGAACGTTCAAAAAAGTGTGTCAAGCCGCATTTTTAGTTCAACTCAATTTTCAATCTATCTGGAAAGAAAATATCAAGTTGAGACATAGTTAAAGCCCAATTAGGGAGAGCCATAATCCACCTTTGCTCTACCTTTTTTATAGCACAATATACCTGTTTGTACAAGGCATTTGTACTAGTAAATGAACCCTTAGTTTTAGTAAATTTCCTGATTTGTCTATGCAACCCCTCAATTGGATTAGTGGTGTAAATCAGCTTCCTAACTGGCCCAGAATACTTAAAATAACTGGATAAGTTTTCCCAATTGTTCTGCCAGGATTTTATAACTAAAGGATACTTTTCTCCCCATTTTTCTTCCAGCTCAAGCAGATAATTCTCAGCAATTTCTTTACTTGAAGCACGATATATTTTTTTCAGATCATTCATGAAAACTTTTACATCTTTACTGGATACATATTTCAGAGAATTTCTTATTTGGTGTACTATACATAGCTGCACTTCTGCACTGGGAAATACACTGTTGATGGCTGCAGGAAAGCTTTTTAGCCCATCTACACATGCAATCAGAATATCTTCTACTCCTCTTTCTTTGAGGTCATTTAAAACTCCCAACCAGAAGTTAGCTCCCTCACTTTCAGCCAGATAAAAACCTAATACTTCTTTTCTGCCATTTTGATTTATACCCAATATATTATACATGCATTTACTTACGCAATGTCCGTCCTCCTTGACCTTAAAAAACATGCCATCCATGAACACTATTGGATACACTGATTGCAATGGACGGCTGCGCCATTCATTGATTATTGGTAGCAGTTTATCAGTAATATTGGATATCTCTGCTGCTGATATTTTATGGTCATATATTTCCTCAACGTGTGAAGCTATGTCTCTGTATCCCATGCCACTGGCGTATGTACTTAAGACCTTTGCTTCAAGTTCTGGATGTAGGCTTGTTTGCCTTTTTTTGACTATTTGCGGTTCAAAGCTTCCTTCTCTGTCTCTTGGTGTTAATAGTTCAAATGAGCCTGAACTTGTACGTAAAGTTTTTGCATTCCTTCCATTTCTTCGGTTATTTTCTTCACTTTTAGCTGACATGTGGCTTTCTATTTCACCTTCCAGACTTGCCTCTAGCAGCCTTTTTATAAACGGTGTTAATGCTCCATCTCTTCCTGTCAATGGTCTTCCTTCTCGTATAGATGACAGGATATTTGTTTCTAATTCTTTATAATCTACCAAACCAGTAGTTCTATTTGCTTGACTCATATCAAACCTCCATTTTTTATATCAATTTATTACTTTTTTTTCGGTTTGACACACTTTTTTGAACATTCCCGCTTGCACTTAACTTGACGCTTATGAACACTACCAAACAAGAAATAATTGAAAGTCTTTTATTATACAATCAGGAAAAGCATGCAAAAACAAAAAATCCCAATCACAGTAATAATAACGATGGTAATACAGACCATAGCAACAATTTGGTGGCTCGCCAAGCTAGACTTACGGGTACACATGCATGATAAATTTATAGAGCAGAACAATGGATTGGCCGTTACGGTATATCGTCTGGAAGAACGGGTAAAGAATCTTTCTGAGGAATTGGATGAACTTAAAGCTGATTTAAAGTAATTATTCTTCTACTTTTGGTGTGTAAGCATCAGATTGAGATTGACGATCCTTCCAGTTTTCGATGTATTGCTCAACTAATTGAGGATCCCCTGTTATAATCAGTAGATTCTCAGCATTTCTTGATTCAGCTGCATAGGTGAAATTAAAAGAGCCAGTTATTATTTTGTTATCATCAATAATCATTATTTTACTATGAGCAATCGCTGGTTTAAAGTCTACCCAAATTGGGATTTTTTGCTCAAACAGCTCATTGATAACACTATACTTTGAGCTAACTTGCGATTCGTCGAGAATAACCATGACATCAACTCCACGCTTTTTAGCTTGAACCAAGGATTCAGCAATAGGCTTCGAGGTAAATTGGTATGCCTGAACCAACACGGATTTTTTAGCATGACCCACAGAATCAATTATTAGATTGGTGCAATTTTCTCTAGGAGTGAAACATACAGTAGTACTTGGACAAGAAACACAACCTGATAAAAGCAAACAAGTTAAAAAAATCAATAAATATCTAAACATGGCCAAATATATTCTTTCAGTCGACGGTGGAGGCATAAGAGGTATTATACCTGCTATTGTTCTAGCTGAAATAGAGTATAGAACAAAAAAGCCAATCTCTCAAATGTTTGACTTAATGGTCGGAACTTCTACAGGTGGTATTATCGTTGCCGGATTATGTAATAAACAATACTCTGCTCTCGACTTAGTTGATCTCTATCAGAAAGACGGGTCACATATCTTTAAGTCTTCATTTTTCAGAAGATCAATATTTTCCTGGCTAAATTGTGCACAGTATTCATGCAAAAATATTGAATGCGTTCTGAATAGATATTTTGGTGATTCTACTCTTGCAGATGCAACAAATAATTTAATGCTTACAAGCTACGATATTAAGAACAATTATCCCTTCTTCTTTAAAAGCTGGAGAGAAGATAGAAATTTTATCAAATTGAAAGATGCATTACGATCTACAACTGCAGCACCTACTTACTTTGCACCTAAATATCTTAAAATCAACCAAAAGGAAATGGTATTAGTGGATGGCGGAGTATTTGCAAATAATCCAGCGGCTTGTGCATATGCAAGTGGTAAGAGGTTATTTCCAAATGATGATATTATAATTTTATCAATTGGTACTGGCAGAACAGATAGAAGCATAGAGTATTTTAATTCAAGGAGATTTGGAAAAATAGGATGGATCAAGCCACTACTACATGTGATGTTTGCTTCAAGTTTAGATGCAGTAAATTACCAACTTGATCAAGTTATAGCTGATAAATATATACGCATACAATCGCAATTGAAAATAGCATCACCTGACATGGATAATATTACATCAAAAAATATCAAATCTCTGCAGGAGGAGGCAAAGGCAATGGTAGAGGACAATCAAAAAGTGATAGAAAAATTCTGTATAGAAATATTAAATATATAACTATTCTCTCTAATATTTTAATATATTATTTATGAGTCAGTAAACTACTGCTGTTTTTAACCCAGATTAAGTTTTGAAAGCATAATTTTCAAGCTCCTCAATAGATAAATCTGTTATTTTAGAAATAGCATCAATAGAAACGTCCAACATACGTAGATTATTCGCAACTTTTATTGCCTCTGCTTTGTAAATCTTTTCTTTATAAATTTGCTTTCTTTGCGATAAAAATTCTACCCATATGCCTAGTTCATCTCGTGATTCTTGATTGTCAATTTTTTTAGACTCTTTCACCCAACTTAATAGCTCGTTTTCTGCTTTGCAATTATCTTCTTCATACTTCTTCATCAGATCTTCAGCATTCACTGATAACTTCTCTGCTATTTCCCATAATCTTTCACTTAAAATAGTAGCACTCCCTTGTTCATAGTGATGTATCTGTGAGGGTCCTACATCTAGCTTTTTTGCTAATTCTTCTTGAGTATACCCTCTTATTATTCTCCATTTTTTTATCTCTTGTCCTTCGTTTGAATGCTCAGAGCCTTTTTCCTCATCATATTCATCAATTGACAAACCAGTTCCCCGATAGATAATATCAGTATCAAACCCTACTTTCGCTAAGTTCTTGGCCATGCTTACCCTTGCAGCTTTTACATTATTTTCCTCTTCAGCTTGAATAAACCCAGTTAAGTCGCGAATCAACTTGCATGATTCTTGTCCCTTTATTTTTGCTATAAAGTTGTACATCCATTCTTTGTTAAAAGAACAACTTTCTCTCAGTACTTTTTGTCTAGGAAATAAGCTACCAATGTGAACTGATAATGCTTCCGCTATGACTTTTAATTTTTCAGTTGGAATGCCACATGTTCCTTGCTCATATCTTAGTAATGTATGATATTTTATGCCTGTTTTCTCTACTAAATCTTTTAGGGTATACTTTTGTTTTAATCTCCAGCTTCTTACTTTTTGTGCTATTTTATATCTTATAGAGATATTTGCCATATCGTAACAATTTTACCGAAATAAACCATCTGTTATTTTACTATAACCTAAAATTTAGCTTATAAAGAAGTTGCAATTTTGTGGTTGTAAGTAAGAAGGGAAGAAAACCCTCCCCTCCTCATTGTTTAAAGTTTCCGGGAAGTTTCTTTACTACCTCCACACACCTTATCAACCCATGATAATGTTTCACTATTACTAATTGCCTTTATTTCTTCTTTTGCCTTTTCTTTATTCCACTTGCCACTCCTAGGGAAACTTCCTTTTTCTACCGCTTCTGTGACTGTCATTCCTCCAAAAAAGCAACCTTTTCCTATATTTTCCCCTTTTTTTTGTAGTTCAGACCACATTTCTTTATCTGCTACTCTGACCTCTACTTGACTGTCATTTTCCGCATTATGGTATACTACAATTTTTAGGCTACCAATACTTGTAGGAAATGTTATCTCAAATACACCTACGACAATGTTGCAAATTTTTATTTTCCTTTCCATTATGTCCAGAAGAGTTCGGTAGCTCTTTTACGCGAAATACCACATTTACGTCCTCAAGGTTAATTTCAATTCTCTTGACCAATGTTCTGATAATATCACGTTTAGTTAACCAGTCTGCGTTATCAAGGTTTAACGTAATATTGGAAGAAAAGTCTTCTAAATTGGCCACAACCAGAGTTACCTCCTGTTCTAATTCCTTTTGATAAAATATCTTTTTCTTCTCTTCTTTAATTGTTTTTAAGCTTTGTTTCATTGCTTTAATTCGTGGTTCAAATTCCTCTTGATTGATATATTCTTGAGCATAACTATCGATAAGTCTAGCAATACCACGTTTTAATTTATTTTCTTGTTTCTCTAGCAGGTCACTTTTTTGATCCAATGATGATTTTTTTAGTTCTGAAAGCCTACGCTTGTATTCTTCTAAAATCCTGTTTGGATTTTTCAATAACTGCTTAACCTCTTCCCACACAGCTGTTTCTAATGCATCTGAGCGAATGGGTTTATTGTCACAAATCTTATTACCACCAAAACGGTAAGAATCTTTACCACTACAACGGTAATATGCATAATGACCACCTTCTTCTTCTCGTCTACTTCTCATGCAAGTTCCGTAACATCCGTAATTACAACGCTTACATATGACTAAACCTTGTAGTAAGTACTTTGCTCCTCTTTTTCTTGTCCTTGCTACTTTTCTATTTTCAGCTAATTGTTCTTGAACAATATCAAATATATCTTCATCTACTATATTTGGCACTTTAATATAAATCCAATTTGCTTTTTCAACAGGATAGACAGAGTGGTTACTTTTTGGCTGCTCACAAGAGCCTTTCTGTGGTCTTACTTGCTTTAATCTTACTCCTAACCTTCTTCTACCAAAAGCTGCTTGTCCTTTGTAAGCAGGGTTTTTCAACATACTCCAAATTGTACCTTTATTCCAGCGTTCTTTTCCTTTTTGTGTCTTAATGGACATAGTATTTAGCCGACGACATACTTCCCCAATACTTGTTCTTTCTCTGCCTATCCACAAAAATACTTTACGAACGACATCAGCTTCTTTTTCGTTAATCTCAAATAAAGCTTGTCCTCCTCCCATATGCTTATCTATATAACGATAACCATAAGGAGCTCCTCCCATTACATTTACATAGCCTTTGTTAGCTGCATAGATTTTACCACGACGACTTCGTTCCATAATTTTCGCACGTTCATATTCTGCTATCATACCTTGCATTTGTAACAGTAATTGAGATTCTGGGTTACCGTTAATCTCATAATTTAAAAAAACCACTTTTGCTCCTGCTTTTTCAAATTCTTCAATCAGCACCATTTGATATGCATATTTTCTAGATAAACGATCAGGAGAATGAATGTAAATCTTATCAATTTTACCTTCTGTTACTTTATCACGTAATTTTTCTAAATCAGGGCGGACTAAATGAGATCCACTGTAGCCGTTATCAATAAATTTATACTCACTTAACAATCTGTATCCGTCCAGATTAATTTGCTTCTCTAAAGCTGCAATTTGACTTTCTATCGTATTTCCTTCTACTTGTTTCCCCGAAGAAACTCTCGCATATAAACATACTGTTACCATTTGACCCTCCTTGAATCCCATTTTTATGTTTTAAGTTTTTTTGACTTATTTCCTTTGACACTACCTTTTCATAAGCATCTGATAAGCATTGTTCTGCTAACCGATTAGGTTCATAGCTACAGCTAATTTGGATAGCTAATCTCTTGTTTCTCATGACTTTTCCTTGAAATAATATGTTCATATCATTCCTTAAAGCCGATGGTTAATTGATTATTAGCGCTATAAGTAAATCGGACTCTTGGTTCTGGACACAGAAGTTTTCGAGAAATGGTTTTCTCTAGTTTTATTTTTATGTTTTTTGCAACATTGTCGGTAGTGTAAACACTCTATTATTTGATACAGTATTTTTAGAATCTCCTCCAAAAGAAGTATCAGAAAAGTCATGGCATGCTATGAGAGAGTTTAACGATAGATTGTCAGATGAAAAAAAATATTTCTCCATATTGATTCCTACTCTTACTATTACCCACAAATATAAAGTTCGTGAGCAAGTCGCCATCCTTCTGCTAGATCAAAGAGACGTCTCCATCCTTTCCAAATAGTAATGGGTCCTGGTTCTAGATCATTTTTTCTAGCCAAATGTCCTCCAAGTTGAGCAACCCATGAAACAGCTTCTTTTATAGTAGGAGTTGCATTTGAACATGGTTTTCTATGTATTTTTACATATAGAACTTTCCATTCTTCTTCGGCTAATAAGGTAGTACACGGTAATGTTGGATCAGTTCTTGCAATTGTTGTAATAAAGAAAATTCTCCAAGCAATAATACTCATTACTGTTAAATATCGCATCAACCTTTCTGCTGTTCCAAGCCTACATTCTTCAACTTTGAGACCAGATTTTAAAATTTTATGTAATATTTCTATTTTCCATCTAAGACAATACCACCTAACTTTTTCAACAGCTTCATCAAAGGTATTGACTGGAAGATTTGTTAAAAGCATCCACTCTAGCGGACTTGTTTCAGAAGGAAAGTCTTTTTCAACAACGTAAACTGCATAGTGTGGTAATTTAAGTAATTCTTCTTTCTTATGCCTAATACTATTCTTAGATGGATGCATAATAAACTTTCCGAATCTAACTTCCAAATGTGCTGTTCTTTTTGGCTTATTATCTTTTGCAGGAACTTCAACTTTTACCGTACCTGCACAATGAGAGGATTTAATAAATTCCCATAACTTCTGCTCACCTTTTTCAGGATATCGAGATTTTCTATTTACTGCCCTATCTTTGGAAGCTCTAACTAACACTGCCGAATTAAGATTATGTGCAAGCTCAAAAAACTCATATATATCTGCTTCTCTATCGCATATAGTTATAGTCTCAGTTTGAGTTGAATCAATAATGTTGTTTGTGTTGCTTAAAGTTTCTAACCATTTTATACTCTCTTTATCTTCAATGCGGATACTGTCATTGTTCTTTTTTTTTATGTTTTCAGATTCTTCAGGTCTTGAATAAATTTTTTGATCTAGTATCCCTAGTACCAAACCTTCTATACTAACAGCTAGAGCTGTATGCATTATAATACCTTGACTATGTTTTCTTGTAATAACTCCCAATCCACTTGTTTTTTCATGGTCTGTGTATGAAATATAACTTGTATCTTGGATCACAAAAATTTTTTTATGGGCTTTTGTTCTTTCAACTGTTTTAGCAACGTGTGAAGCTAGAATATCGCCTTCTTTCACGTTCTCATTTTGAAAAAAACGATATGCTGCTTTTGCTTCTGACCAACTTCCACACGCCTGATTGATTGAGCTTTCAGGTAAACTTGTAAAACTATCAGCAATATTTACTAATCGGTCAGTTAACCTTTTATCTCCAAGTACAGCATCTCCAAATTCATTTTCAGCCCATTCATTATTCCTGTTTGCCATTTTTTACCCTCAATGTTTGCAAACTTTAATGTTGTAATACTTTATTTTTATGTCCATTTATATTTGTGGGTAATAGTAAGATACACACCTCGTCGGAGGATGCTGTTTGTGTAGGGTTAAATTTTGATTTAGACAACAACGAACGTTTGCAGCTTAGCACTCAAAACTTTTTGGAAAGAGAATCTTCTTTAATGGAAAGGCTATTTAATGGGTCTGTGGCCAGAATTCAAGAGAGCGTTAGAGACTATTTACTATATCCAGCCTTCGGTGTACCTGCTGTACCTGGTGTTAGAAATAGGGGTGGTGTTAGTGCTAGAGATAGGAGAATATTCCTCTACACAACTGGGTTTACCTTTGGAAATACCGCATTTGCAAAAAAAAGGATTATGTTAACAAGAGGAAATTGGGTAGATGTAACCAAACACTTATTCCACTATCATGATGACGATGAAATGCTAGATCCGCAAGGAGGGATCACACAGGTAAATGTCGGAGATCGTGCCTTAACTATGGTTTTATATGCATCATTAGGAAGAGAGAAAAGAGTTATTGTACTTAATGTACGTCATATGTTAGCAACTCACCAGTTTCCAGAGCAAGGTCTAGATCTATCACATTGGCCAGACACTAGAGTGTATGAAGTAGTATGTGAATTGGATCCGGCAAGAAGAGCTGAGGATGATCTTGGTTTAACTGTTGGTGTAACACTATTTCACTCACCTGCCCTCTATTTACAAAGTAAAGTAGGTGGATCTTTTCTAGGTGAATTTTCACAGATAGGTGGTGTCAGTAACGTGCACAGCATTGCAGATATAATGATGAATACTGGTTGGCAAGTACAAAATCGTCATGCACAAATGTTTCAAGCAATTTCTAATGTGCTATTTCCGTTAAGCATCGAACAAAATGAATCTGTCAAACCAGGAAGAAACTCATCAATTTAAGTTTCTAGTAGTTTTAAGTATAGTTGTGAAGGAAGCGCCTCATGCAGTTATAACCGGAATCTTCACTGGTGCCATAAGTGCCCGTCGTTTAGCATGGTTTTGGAGGAACGGTCAAATCATTGATGGAGTCCTTAGACTACCTCGGTTAGGAGATTGTATTATATCAACCGTCCCAAGCTGAAGTGTTTCCCTGCTATAAATTATATGAAGGAGTTACCATGAAAAAAACAAAAAGTAAATTAGAAATAATGAACCCTAACGCAGCAGGAATAGATGTTGGTTCAGCTATACATTATGTGTGTGTGCCAGAAGGAAGTGATGAACAGCATATACAAAAATTTAGCTGTTTTACAGAGGATCTTCATAACATAGCAAAATGGCTAAAAAAGTGTGAAGTTACTACAGTAGCCATGGAGTCAACCGGAGTGTACTGGATTCCTTTGTTTCAAGTACTTGAATCATATGGACTTGAAGTAAAACTTGCAAATGCAAGACATGTAAAAAATGTACCTGGAAGAAAGTCAGATGTCCAGGACTGCCAATGGCTTCAACAACTACACAGTTATGGGTTAATCGAAGGATCATTTAGGCCAGATAATCAAATGTGTGTATTGCGTAGTTATGTGCGGCAACGTAAAAACTTAATTGAAAATGCTGCTACACATATTAATCGTATGCAAAAGGTGTTGGTACAAATGAATATTCATTTACATAAAGTAATAAGCGATATCACTGGCGTCACAGGAATGCAAATTATTAAAGCAATAGTAGAAGGTGAAAAGAATCCCGAGAAGCTAGCTGAATTCAGAAGTGTGAATATGAAGAACGATAAAGCTACTATAGCAAAAGCATTAACAGGCGATTATAGAGAAGAACATTTATTTGTACTGAAACAAGAATATACAGCATATACTTTTTTTCAAGAGCAAATAACTGAATGTGATAAAAGCATAGAAAATTACTATAAAACATTTGAAACAAAGTCCGATGAGAGTAAAGAGTTAGGTAAGGAAAAAAACAAGTCTAGAAAAGGCAGACCAAACTTCACCTTGCGTGAGAAATTGTATAGGATAACCGGAATAGATTTTACTAAAATTCCTGGATTTGATATACTAACTGTACAAACTATTATTTCAGAAGTTGGCATTAACCATAATAAGTGGCAATCAGAAAAGCACTTTACTTCATGGTTAGGACTTAGCCCTGCTAACAAGATCACAGGAGAAAAAGTATTTGGGACAAAAACTCGTAAAGTCATTAATCGCGCTACAAATGCCCTGCGAATGGCTGCTTATGCTGTGGGAAATAGCAAAAGTGCATTAGGTGCATATTGTAGGAGATTAAAAAGACGGCTAGGAGCAATAAAAGCAATTACTGCCACAGCAAGAAAATTAGCATGTATTTTTTACCAAATGTTGAAATATGGACAAGAGTATGTGGAAAAAGGAATGAGTTATTATGAAACACGCTACAAAGAGAAAATTGTGAAAAATTTGATCAAAAAAGCGCAGGAGTTTGGCTACACACTAGTTCAACAAGAAGAGTTGATTAATGGAGTTTCTTAGGAGGTGGATAGTAAATAGGGATAACGCTAGAGAGGCTGGATTTCATTCCATACTGCATGGATTATTTTACGCTTGTGATAATCCAGCTAGGGTAATTATTGAATTTCAACTGGGAGGAGGAGAGAGATTAGATCTGGTATTATTACGGTCTCCAGACAGTAGAGATGGTGTTCACCCAATAGGAATAGAGTTGAAGTTTGCTGGTGCTGGTGAATTACAGCGTAAAAAGCGGGAAGCAAATAACCAACTAGATGATTATATGCATTGTAGAGGTTATAAGCGTATTACCGATGGAGACACAGTAGTTTTATCGTATGCCATATGGAATGATCGTGCACAGAGGCCAGATACTCTTATATCAGTTAAGGATGTTCTTCGTATAAAGGACAACTTAGGACACAGTTCTGCAGATGATCTTCCTGGTAGATGAGGATTACTGAGAGTTTATATGTCAAAAATGAACTACTATTAATTCAGCAACATACACCATTAAAAACTTAAGCAATACAACCATTTCTAGCAACCGAAACCAGCTAGCTTGAGAAGAGTTTGTTTTGGGATGCGTTGGTCTACCGCGCGATACATACGAACTTTTTTGTATTCTGACTTTGCTATACGCTAAAACTAGCCATATTAGCCCATTTTATCCATATATACATACGAACTGTTTTGCCTAAGCTTATGGAAATAATTTAAATCTTCTATTTTTATAACCTTATTTTTACGCAACTTGTTCTCAAAAATATACGATCTTTTTTGAAGGAGTAAACAATTGAATTGTTTATAACACTAGCTAGCATGGTATCTTCACTAAAATATTTTTTGAAAAAGTTAATTGACTTATAAATAATTCTCTACTAATACTGGCATGTGTTTGTTTATTCTGCTGAAGTTGCTCCATACAGGTTTGCTGTAAAAACTTCAGCAGTTTCCGTACTCCTTTAAAGCATAATCCATCACGCTCTTAATAATAGTGATATCAAATATAGGTCTTAACTATTTTAATCTATAGTAAAATTAGCTCAAATTTGCAGTCATAAGCAACTTTTAACCTATCTACATACTCCATTGTTACTCACCATAAAAACTTAACAAAAATATGAGTAGTAAAAAGATTGTGTTGAAATTAGCTTGACCAATATTATATATTGTACATAATATATTCTATATCTAGGCTAGGAGGTAGTATGGATACAGAGTCAGTAAAATATGTTGTAGAATCTATCAGTGAACAAAAGCTAGGAGAGGAATTAAATACTGAGCCATGGCATTCAAAAATTGAGTGTAATAGCAATGAGGGACCAACGCCTGAAGATGACATAACAGATTTAGATGATTATAGTTTGTTTGTTCAAGGAATAAGTAATCGTTCGGAATGTTATGACCTTGATCAGAGACATGAAACTAGGGAGGCTGTTGACACATGTGTAAAACATACATTGTCGTATCAGAGTGAAACTGATGATAGTGATTTATATTGGAAAAATTACCCTATTAGTCCAAGAGACTCTGCTTTAATTAAGTTAGATCTACTACTGACTGAAAGTGAGAGAAGTCTAATTGATGAATTTCGTAAAGAGTTAAAAGATGTAGTAACAAAAAATGATCAAGGTTATAGGGATAAGCATGAAAATTTTACAAACACTGCTTTAGAGCGTATAGAGTGCATAACAAATAAATATTTGCAAAAAGGGATAAGACTCAATTCAAAATATAACGATGATAAGTATACTATAACAAGTTTAATTTTTAAGGAAATAAGAAATATCCCTGATAGAATACGACAGCATAAGGGATTACCACCTTATGAGAGTTTATCAGACGATAGTGAGACTATAACAAGTTTAGTTTCTAAGGGAATAAGAGATATTCCTGCCTACGAGGGTGTATCAGATGATAAAAATATAGGTATTATACGCAATATCATGAGTAATTTACTATTAAAAGGTGGAAGAGTAAAATGCAGTTCCTTTTATGATGATAAGTTATTGTATGCAACTTATGGGTTCAGTTATGAGATTTTTGCAGAACGTGAAGAAATCGATAACAAGCTAAAAAGCGTAGCAGATGAAGGTATTATAAACAGTAGTGCCCAAGGCAAAGCTTTACACGTAGAAATGGATAATGGATATTTTTATGTAAAATATTCGCAAGATAGCACTGTTGAGGTTGCAAAAGTTATAAATAATCCAAAAGTGAAAGATTTAAGTTTTAGACATCATATATTTCATGTTGGAAAGAGTATAGTAAGAGTTGAAAATGTAGGAGGAAAAAGAAATTATACAGACGTTTTAGAAGGTGGCATTGAAATGTCTTTTACTACTGAAGTAGGAAAGATTAGTATTCATCTACGTTCTAGTGATAAAGACAACAATAAAATTGAAGTAAAGATAAGTGACGATGACAAGAAGAAACTTGATCAATTAAAAGATAAGGAAGAAATAGGAGAAAATTGCTTACTTGGTGGATATTCAGTACATGATGCGATTAAACGAGGATATTTTGAAAAACATGAAACACTACGTCAATCTTCTGAAAAAATTACCTTATCTAATGAAAAGAAAAAAAATAGTTGGTGTGAGATAGTAACAAATTCAAAACAGACAACAAGCCGTACTGTAGGGTAAATGCTAAACTGCTTGATTGTCTAAAGATCTTATATTACTCACCATAAAAACTTAACAAACGACATAAGTAGTAAAAAGATTATGGTTATTGACTTAATGTTACATATCGCATACAATGTATCATATATCTTAGCTTAGAGGGATAAGTATGGGTGAGTCTACTGGGATAGTAAAATCTATTATCAATCTACTAAAACCAAAATCCAAACCAGAGCCATCTGATTTTGAATATGAATCAATTATAGAACATCTATCATCTAAAGAGCATTTATTAAATGAACTGATGAATGATATGTGGTACTCAGGAGATTTACCATCAGTTAGAAACTATAATGAACCATCATCTTTGATAGATAGCAAACTTGGATTAAGTGAACAGATTTGTGTTTGGTTTGCTCTAGATCATGATCTTACACCAAGTCAAAAAAATTTAAACAAAAAGTTACTTAGTGCTCTAAAATGTTTAGCTTCTAACTGTGGTTCATTTGATAATACTGAGCCCCTTGAAGAATTCTTACATGATAATAAAAACAATAAAGATTTAAAAGTAATTCTTAACCTCAGAAGAGGAGAATCTCAATCAACAGTATTGCATGCAATTGCAGGAGCAAACATTGGTGGATTTCGTCGCACAGGAAATCAGGCTATAGATTTACTCTTAGAAGCAGGCGCAGATCCTAACATACAAGATAATAAAGGAAAAACACCATTATACCTTGCTGCTGCCAAAGGTCACCACGATAATGCAAACTCTCTTCTTTTGAAAGGAGCTAAACCTAATATAACAAGTAGAAAGGGCAAAACTCCACAACAAATAGCAACTAATAAACTCTGCTATAATATAGAAGAATTATTTTTAACTGATAAACAGAAAAAGTTGAATAAGGAATTGTATGACTTACTTGTACTCGATTCAGACTGCACTAAAAATTTAAAGGAGTTTTTAAGTAAGCATAAAAGAGATTCAGACCTAAAAGTAGTGCTAAATATTAGGCAAGGAATGGGTGAATCAAAAGTGTTTTCGTATGTTGATCGTTTTGCTTGGGATAATGAAGATCTTGCTCAAGAGTTAAGAAAAATATTTCTAGAAGCAGGAGCATTAGATTATGGTATAAATATTTATCGTCAGCAAAAGAAAGGACAGGTCAGTAAATTACTCGTTAATTTAACCTCAAATCAAAAGGAAAAGTTAAATGAGTTTTCTGATAAGGTGTTTCAGGCTCAAAACATGGCTGAACTTGAAGAGATTGTAAACGATGCTATAAAGTCTGGTGTACGATTAAACTATTCTCTTTCACAAGATTTCTTTTCAGGTAATGAGTACACTTTTACCGATTATGTGATGAAAAAAATCAGTGAGTTGGAAAAAAATCCTAAAGTTGCTAGTAATATAATATGTCAATTAGTATCAAAAGGGGCAGTGTTTGGTAATACAGTTGATGCTAACACACTGACATCAGAATTTAAAGAGCATAAAACTAACCTAAAAAAAGCTTATAGAGATTATATTAGCAATTCTCATAAGTTTATTGAAATCGCAAAAAGTGCAACCAATAGCGAGCTAAAAGATGCAAGAGTAGACAACTCCGTTTTTTACTTAGAATATTCTAAAGATAGTAAAATAGACATTATAAAGATAACAGATGGGGCAAGGGATTTAGGTCTAACAGATGGAGATGTAAAGTGTGGAAGAAATATAGTAAAGATCGGTAATAGTGAAGTAGAAATTAAAATTGAAGATGGCATAAGGAATTACACAGATCTTACAGAAGGCAGCGATGTAGTATTAACTTTCTATACTAGTTTGGGAGAATTAGAAGTTAGGTTATATCCTGATGAGAAAAATAAAAATTGGATAAAAGTAGAGGTGAGTGAAGAAGGCCTACTTCTACTTGATAAAATAGAAAGTTATAATGAAGCAATAGAAGATTGTAATGAGGGAATAGAAAATTATGAAGAAATAGGACAAAATTGCTTACTGGGAGGTTTATCAGTCATTGAAGCCATAGACCGAGGTGTTTTTGCTAGATCTGGTGGGTTAATGCGTCCTGAATTAATAAGCGAATCCAATAAGCAGAAGGGTTCATGGGTAAAACGTGAAGAATTAAGAAGAGTTTCTGATTCTAGGGAAAAAATTGCTAATTTACCATAAAAGTTGAAAATTATTATTTAAATATAAATTACTACAGTTAATAAATTATTGCAAAGGAGTCGAATCGATATCAATAATCTTTTAAGAATACTCTTTTATGTTGTTTTTCAGGAAAATGAGATGTCATTGTACAGGAGCTGGCCACAAGGTGTATTTTCAGGATATGAGACTGTATTAAAACACGATTGGCTGAGCCGACCTTTTACAGAATTTTTTTTCCAGATCTATAGCTCTTTTCACAATAATCCAAATAAATCATAATATGCTACTGGCCTACTATAGCCATAAACACATATCTTACCCTGTTCGGACTACTATAAGAAAAGCTATACTATTAAAATATGCAGCTAAATTGTATACATTGTCTACCACTGTTGCATCTAGTATGCTAAAATCTTCATCATCTATATTAATATTTTCGCATAATTGATTTTGTAACATCGACTTACATCAATCTCAATATCTTTTGGCATGGCCCTTTGTAGCAGCTCCTTCTTGCACATACTCTTTTCAATCTCCCGTTGCTTTTGTAAATTAAGATGCTAATCCATAAAATTTCTCTAATTGCTCGCTCCACAACATCGGTATTTCTTTCAAATCAGATAGCTTCAAACCTCTTGGCTGTCTCCCATTTACTATGTCTTCCTTAATCTTTGGTGCTAAATAATTCAACCTTAAAATTTGTTGTATACGTCTTGTACCTATATTAATTTTGGCACTCAGCTCTCCTACACTTGCATATTTTCCCTCTTCTAGTTGCCGTTTCCACAGATGGGCTCTTACCACTGCTTTCAGTAGTGCATTGTTTGTTTTGCCTTCTGGCTCAGTTACTGTGCATTTCTTTCCTTTCTTTTTTATTGGTATAAATTCCACCTTATCCTCTAAACTCACCTCTATTCCATCTTCTTTTATCATTACTCCTTTTATTAACTTTTTCACTACTTCTTTCTGCTTTCCAAAACTTAAATTTTTCCATTCTTCTGCTTTTTCTCCCCATTTTTCATATAAATCTTCTGCTCTCTTCATTACTTCTTTTTCTACTTCTCCTGCTATTACATTTCGGCTTCCTGATTCACAACCCTTTCCCCTTAAATGATTGTTGCATACGTAATATCGATATCTCTTATTCTCTTTTTTTGAGTATGTCAGCGTCATATTTACATCACAGCTCTTACATTTAATTATTCCCTTTAGTAGCGCTTCCTCATATTTTACTCCTCGATACGGTTGATTACTTATCAATTCTTGTGCTTTTTTCCACTTTTCCTCTTCTATTATCGCATCGTGCTTTCCCTCATACTGTTTGTCATAATGTCTTATCTTTCCCACATATATTGGATTTGTTATTATTCTTCTCACCGTTGCTTTTTTAAAGATATCCGTTTTTGCTTTTGTTCGGTATCCTTCCCTGTTTAACTCTCTTGCCAACTCTGCCATTGACTTCAGCTCCAAATATCTTTCAAATATATGCTGCACTGTTTTTGCTTCTTTTTCATTTATTATTAATTCCTTATCTTTTACATCATACCCAAGCGGTAAAGTTCCTCCCATCCATAAACCTTGTTCTTTTGATGTTGCTATTTTATTTTTTACTCTCTCTACTATCATCTCTCTTTCTAGTTGTGCTGCTCCTGATAATACTGTCTGTACGAATTTTCCCATTGGCGTATTATTGTCAAATATCTGTGTTACTGCTACAAAATTTACTCGGTGCCTTCTAAAAAATGACGTTACTTCTATGCTGTCTTTTGTTTCTCTTGATAACCTATCTAGTGTATATACTACTACACAGTCTATCTCTCCTCCTCTGACATCTTCAAATAATTCCTTTATCGCTGGTCTTTCTAAATTTTTTCCTGAATATCCTCCATCATCGTACTTTTTTGCCAATGCTACCCAGCCTTCTTTGCTCTTTATATACTTTTCACATGCTACTCGCTGGGCATCAAGGCTATTAAACTTCTGCTCGAGACCATCCTCATTTGATTTTCTTGTATATATCGCACATCTTACCTCTTTCAGCATTCTTTCTCCTTATCTCTCATTCCAAATAGAAGCGGCCCATTGTAGCTCATTCCCATTATTTTTCCTGCTACTGCTGACAATGACGTGAAAAATTCTTCTCGGTAGATTAAACCCTTATCTGTCACCATTACCGCATGCGTCTCTTCTCCTCTCTCTAGTATTAATTCTGTTCCTTCTACTGGTAATTTATCGCTACTTATTCTTTTTCCCTTCTCTAGCCGATCTGCCAGATACTCTAGTCTTTTTGTCCCCTTTCTTGACATTTCTCCATACGCTTTTTCCTGCATTCTATAAGCTAATCTTGGTATCAGATATTTCTTTGAGTATCTAGGTGCTTCTTCCACAAATACCTTCTTCCATATTTTTCTCAGCTCATTCAAAGGTTTTTTCTCTAAATTCATTACTTTCTTTTCTATTTCTTTCTCCATATTTTTAGCCCTTCATAAATAGCTTCTCAATTCTGTCTGTTTCTTTCTTTAATACCTCGGTTATCTTTTTGCTATTTTTCGCATAATCCATCGCTGTCATTCCAAATTTATCCGCTTGCTCTATTTCTCCTCCAGCTTTCACTAGCTCCTCCACTATTTCTTTTTCACCTACCATGCACGCAAGGTGTAGAGGTATGCATTTATTTCCATATTCCTCAGCATTTACGTCTGCTCCTGATTTTATCAATTCCCTCACGATTTCTAGACGTTTCTCCGTTACCGCTAGGTGCAGTGCTGTGTGTCCTTCTATATCTTTAGCATTCACATTCGCTCCTTTTTCGACTAATAACTTCACTGTTTTTGCGTCTACCGCATAATGCAGTTCCTTCTCGTCTCTTGCATAAATATTTTCATGTGAGTTCTCTAATAATTCTTCTGCTGACTTATTAAATTTGCCAAACTTTAACATAATTTACCTCACCTTTTCTTTGACCTTTTTTTTAAGCTTTCCTTCTCACCACCTCATCTATCATTTCATTTATCTGGCTTATTATTTTGCTTGCTAAATTTTCACATTCTTCCTTTATTAGTGATTTGTCTCTCTTTCTTATTTCTTCTATCTCTATTATTTTTAGCTCCGGCATGTAGCTTCCATTCAACATGTCTGCTATTTCTCCCACTAGCCCCTCTATTCCATAGCACGTCAGTTCTCTACTTTTTGTTACTCCTCCTTTTTCTCTCAAAAATTTACTTGCCTTTTCACTCTCTTTGCTATCACATAGACGATACTTTTCACTTTCCCAGATGTAATACATTGGTGTTGCACCGTACTTATTCAGTTGATTAACTTCAGCTCCAGCCTTTACCAGCTCTTTTATTATTTCAACTCCTGCTCCTCCTATTTTGCACGCAGAGTGCAGTGGCGTACATCCAGTAACATATTGAGTAGCATTTACTTCTGCTCCTTCTCTTAGCAGCACTTTTACATTTTCTAAACTTTTTGCGAATACTGCACAGTGTAGTGGTGTATAACCATTCTTATCTCTTGCATTTACCTCTGCCCCTTTTTTTATTAATAACCTCACTGTTTTGTAATCAGAGATTTCTACTGCTTGGTGTAATATCGTCTCTCCTTCTTCATTTCTTTTATTAATATCGTTACTTGATACTTCTTTAAAAAACTTACTCTTGCTAAAACTCATTTCATACCTCACAAAATTAGCTTTTCTAGCGTTAGATAAATTTCTTATATTTACCTGCTGCTATTCAAGTCATGTCCGTTTTAGCATGAGAAAGCAAGTCCTTTTCTTTTTATTTCATACACTTTAAACTATTATTAATATAATATATGAGGATCTAAATATAAGTATTTAACTTATTACACATATTGCTTGACTATTTTTCCAACTTCTGTGCAAATGTCGATGTTCGTGCCATTTCAGTACTCCCGGGTAAAACACTAAAATGTGCTTTTCTAATTCGTGTATTGAGTCTTTTTGCTCTGAATATAAGTCGTTTTTATAGTAAATGTTGTGTTCTGCTAAAACATATTTTCTGACCTTCTGATCTGTATAATTTTCTATTTTGTAGTGGTGAGTAACGCTAAACCTTTCTAAAATTGGCTTGTGTTTTAAATTCCAACGTTGCCCTGAAAGTTTATCGTTTCCCAATACAAATTTATTTCCTTCTTCTTCTATTCTACCAACCGGAAAACAGCTATTTATTTCTCCTAATTTCCAGCTATCTGACAGTACAATCTGCGCTTTTGCAAATTTAATCGACGGTAATAAGCTTTGAGTTAGAGGATACAGGGCTTTTAAGTTATACCACTGATGACTTCTTTCATAAATGCCTTTGTAATCCTTTGTGTGAGGCTCTGTTTCCCCAAGCACTGCTACATTCAACCGATATATGTCATTACTAAATGCTTGCTCATAATGAATCCGAAAAGTGCTAAACTTAAAATTTGGATTTAAGCTTTTTAGCTCAAATGTGTTCTTTCTACCGAATGACAGTACTGGTCCATCTTTTTCAATTTTTATCCCCGAGTAATCCGATAACAAACTTCCAAAAAAGCTTTCATCTAAAATAAACCTATCAATGTTGTAGTGGTCATTGAAAATCCTCATTAGCCTTGATCTTGCTGGTAATACCAATTCCCACTATGCAAAGAACAGATAGACAATAATGGGAAAGAAGTGATAATAAAGTAGATAAAATAGAGAGGTATAAATGGCATTAAGGTCAAAACTATTAGACGAAAAAGTTGTAAATTTGGCGAAAGAAATGTTAAAAAAGGTCAGAAATAACGCATATGTTTCAAAAAAGTTACAAGCGGTGATAGCAGGAAAAGAAAGTAGTATAAGCGCTGTGGCAAGAATATGTAAAATTTCAAGGACTGCTTTGACTGAATGGATAAAGCATCTAAAATTTGGTAGAGTAGAAAGATTATTTGCCCCGTCTCAGCGGCGAAGAAAAAGCAAATTAAAGAAAAATCAACGTGAGCAAATTGAAATATGGGTAGAAAGAAATCCAAATATTACTATTAAGGAAGTGCAGATAAAAATCTCAGAGGAATTTGGCCTAAACATTAGCAAATCAACAGTGCACCGTGAGATACAAAGGATGAAATTTTCTTATATAACACCGAGGCCAATGCACCATAAACAAGATAAAAACAAGCAAGAAGAGTTTAAAAAATACTTCAATAAAATAGTCAATTCCCACCCTGAAAAAGAGGTGTTTTTTTGATGAATCACGATTTGGAACTCATTCAAAAATCGGACACGGATGGTTTAAAAAAGGGGTCAGAACGCAGGTTAAAATGAAAATTGGTAGACAAAATTTCTATATCTACAGTGCGGTAAATCCAAGAAGTGGTAAGAAAATCAGCCTACTTGCTCCATATGTAAACACTGATTGTATGAATATATTTCTGGAGCAGATGTCGAAAGATTTAGGCACGAAAAAAGCCTTTCTTGTAATGGATTGTGCAAGTTGGCATAGATCAAAAAGTTTGAAATTTCAGGAAAACATTACCATTATATACTTGCCTCCTTATTCACCGGAACTGAATCCTGTTGAGAGGTTGTGGCAATATATCAAATACAATACTTTACGTAACAGAGTCTACGATACCATAGGCTTACTTGCAGATGTTCTGTGTAATTTTATTGTCAGTATTTCCAGCACTACTATTAAACGAGTTTGTAATGTTTCTTATTTGTTCGATTAGTAATGGAATTTGGTATAATGACAGCTTTGCCAATTCTACAACTGCATCTACAAAAAAGTCATTTGGCACATCCTTTATTCCAATTTGCAGCTCAAAAAAATGTTTTCCAGGTGGTTCTTCGATAATTGGGGAATGTTCAAAAAAGTGTGTCAAACCGAAAAAAAAGTAATAAATTGATATAAAAAATGGAGGTTTGATATGAGTCAAGCAAATAGAACTACTGGTTTGGTAGATTATAAAGAATTAGAAACAAATATCCTGTCATCTATACGAGAAGGAAGACCATTGACAGGAAGAGATGGAGCATTAACACCGTTTATAAAAAGGCTGCTAGAGGCAAGTCTGGAAGGTGAAATAGAAAGCCACATGTCAGCTAAAAGTGAAGAAAATAACCGAAGAAATGGAAGGAATGCAAAAACTTTACGTACAAGTTCAGGCTCATTTGAACTATTAACACCAAGAGACAGAGAAGGAAGCTTTGAACCGCAAATAGTCAAAAAAAGGCAAACAAGCCTACATCCAGAACTTGAAGCAAAGGTCTTAAGTACATACGCCAGTGGCATGGGATACAGAGACATAGCTTCACACGTTGAGGAAATATATGACCATAAAATATCAGCAGCAGAGATATCCAATATTACTGATAAACTGCTACCAATAATCAATGAATGGCGCAGCCGTCCATTGGGGAATGTTCAAAAAAGTGTGTCAAACCGAAAAAAAAGTAATAAATTGATATAAAAAATGGAGGTTTGATATGAGTCAAGCAAATAGAACTACTGGTTTGGTAGATTATAAAGAATTAGAAACAAATATCCTGTCATCTATACGAGAAGGAAGACCATTGACAGGAAGAGATGGAGCATTAACACCGTTTATAAAAAGGCTGCTAGAGGCAAGTCTGGAAGGTGAAATAGAAAGCCACATGTCAGCTAAAAGTGAAGAAAATAACCGAAGAAATGGAAGGAATGCAAAAACTTTACGTACAAGTTCAGGCTCATTTGAACTATTAACACCAAGAGACAGAGAAGGAAGCTTTGAACCGCAAATAGTCAAAAAAAGGCAAACAAGCCTACATCCAGAACTTGAAGCAAAGGTCTTAAGTACATACGCCAGTGGCATGGGATACAGAGACATAGCTTCACACGTTGAGGAAATATATGACCATAAAATATCAGCAGCAGAGATATCCAATATTACTGATAAACTGCTACCAATAATCAATGAATGGCGCAGCCGTCCATTGGGGAATGTTCAAAAAAGTGTGTCAAACCGAAAAAAAAGTAATAAATTGATATAAAAAATGGAGGTTTGATATGAGTCAAGCAAATAGAACTACTGGTTTGGTAGATTATAAAGAATTAGAAACAAATATCCTGTCATCTATACGAGAAGGAAGACCATTGACAGGAAGAGATGGAGCATTAACACCGTTTATAAAAAGGCTGCTAGAGGCAAGTCTGGAAGGTGAAATAGAAAGCCACATGTCAGCTAAAAGTGAAGAAAATAACCGAAGAAATGGAAGGAATGCAAAAACTTTACGTACAAGTTCAGGCTCATTTGAACTATTAACACCAAGAGACAGAGAAGGAAGCTTTGAACCGCAAATAGTCAAAAAAAGGCAAACAAGCCTACATCCAGAACTTGAAGCAAAGGTCTTAAGTACATACGCCAGTGGCATGGGATACAGAGACATAGCTTCACACGTTGAGGAAATATATGACCATAAAATATCAGCAGCAGAGATATCCAATATTACTGATAAACTGCTACCAATAATCAATGAATGGCGCAGCCGTCCATTGCAATCAGTGTATCCAATAGTGTTCATGGATGGCATGTTTTTTAAGGTCAAGGAGGACGGACATTGCGTAAGTAAATGCATGTATAATATATTGGGTATAAATCAAAATGGCAGAAAAGAAGTATTAGGTTTTTATCTGGCTGAAAGTGAGGGAGCTAACTTCTGGTTGGGAGTTTTAAATGACCTCAAAGAAAGAGGAGTAGAAGATATTCTGATTGCATGTGTAGATGGGCTAAAAAGCTTTCCTGCAGCCATCAACAGTGTATTTCCCAGTGCAGAAGTGCAGCTATGTATAGTACACCAAATAAGAAATTCTCTGAAATATGTATCCAGTAAAGATGTAAAAGTTTTCATGAATGATCTGAAAAAAATATATCGTGCTTCAAGTAAAGAAATTGCTGAGAATTATCTGCTTGAGCTGGAAGAAAAATGGGGAGAAAAGTATCCTTTAGTTATAAAATCCTGGCAGAACAATTGGGAAAACTTATCCAGTTATTTTAAGTATTCTGGGCCAGTTAGGAAGCTGATTTACACCACTAATCCAATTGAGGGGTTGCATAGACAAATCAGGAAATTTACTAAAACTAAGGGTTCATTTACTAGTACAAATGCCTTGTACAAACAGGTATATTGTGCTATAAAAAAGGTAGAGCAAAGGTGGATTATGGCTCTCCCTAATTGGGCTTTAACTATGTCTCAACTTGATATTTTCTTTCCAGATAGATTGAAAATTGAGTTGAACTAAAAATGCGGCTTGACACACTTTTTTGAACGTTCCCGAGCAATTAGAGAAATTTTATGGATTAGCATCTTAATTTACAAAAGCAACGGGAGATTGAAAAGAGTATGTGCAAGAAGGAGCTGCTACAAAGGGCCATGCCAAAAGATATTGAGATTGATGTAAGTCGATGTTACAAAATCAATTATGCGAAAATATTAATATAGATGATGAAGATTTTAGCATACTAGATGCAACAGTGGTAGACAATGTATACAATTTAGCTGCATATTTTAATAGTATAGCTTTTCTTATAGTAGTCCGAACAGGGTAAGATATGTGTTTATGGCTATAGTAGGCCAGTAGCATATTATGATTTATTTGGATTATTGTGAAAAGAGCTATAGATCTGGAAAAAAAATTCTGTAAAAGGTCGGCTCAGCCAATCGTGTTTTAATACAGTCTCATATCCTGAAAATACACCTTGTGGCCAGCTCCTGTACAATGACATCTCATTTTCCTGAAAAACAACATAAAAGAGTATTCTTAAAAGATTATTGATATCGATTCGACTCCTTTGCAATAATTTATTAACTGTAGTAATTTATATTTAAATAATAATTTTCAACTTTTATGGTAAATTAGCAATTTTTTCCCTAGAATCAGAAACTCTTCTTAATTCTTCACGTTTTACCCATGAACCCTTCTGCTTATTGGATTCGCTTATTAATTCAGGACGCATTAACCCACCAGATCTAGCAAAAACACCTCGGTCTATGGCTTCAATGACTGATAAACCTCCCAGTAAGCAATTTTGTCCTATTTCTTCATAATTTTCTATTCCCTCATTACAATCTTCTATTGCTTCATTATAACTTTCTATTTTATCAAGTAGAAGTAGGCCTTCTTCACTCACCTCTACTTTTATCCAATTTTTATTTTTCTCATCAGGATATAACCTAACTTCTAATTCTCCCAAACTAGTATAGAAAGTTAATACTACATCGCTGCCTTCTGTAAGATCTGTGTAATTCCTTATGCCATCTTCAATTTTAATTTCTACTTCACTATTACCGATCTTTACTATATTTCTTCCACACTTTACATCTCCATCTGTTAGACCTAAATCCCTTGCCCCATCTGTTATCTTTATAATGTCTATTTTACTATCTTTAGAATATTCTAAGTAAAAAACGGAGTTGTCTACTCTTGCATCTTTTAGCTCGCTATTGGTTGCACTTTTTGCGATTTCAATAAACTTATGAGAATTGCTAATATAATCTCTATAAGCTTTTTTTAGGTTAGTTTTATGCTCTTTAAATTCTGATGTCAGTGTGTTAGCATCAACTGTATTACCAAACACTGCCCCTTTTGATACTAATTGACATATTATATTACTAGCAACTTTAGGATTTTTTTCCAACTCACTGATTTTTTTCATCACATAATCGGTAAAAGTGTACTCATTACCTGAAAAGAAATCTTGTGAAAGAGAATAGTTTAATCGTACACCAGACTTTATAGCATCGTTTACAATCTCTTCAAGTTCAGCCATGTTTTGAGCCTGAAACACCTTATCAGAAAACTCATTTAACTTTTCCTTTTGATTTGAGGTTAAATTAACGAGTAATTTACTGACCTGTCCTTTCTTTTGCTGACGATAAATATTTATACCATAATCTAATGCTCCTGCTTCTAGAAATATTTTTCTTAACTCTTGAGCAAGATCTTCATTATCCCAAGCAAAACGATCAACATACGAAAACACTTTTGATTCACCCATTCCTTGCCTAATATTTAGCACTACTTTTAGGTCTGAATCTCTTTTATGCTTACTTAAAAACTCCTTTAAATTTTTAGTGCAGTCTGAATCGAGTACAAGTAAGTCATACAATTCCTTATTCAACTTTTTCTGTTTATCAGTTAAAAATAATTCTTCTATATTATAGCAGAGTTTATTAGTTGCTATTTGTTGTGGAGTTTTGCCCTTTCTACTTGTTATATTAGGTTTAGCTCCTTTCAAAAGAAGAGAGTTTGCATTATCGTGGTGACCTTTGGCAGCAGCAAGGTATAATGGTGTTTTTCCTTTATTATCTTGTATGTTAGGATCTGCGCCTGCTTCTAAGAGTAAATCTATAGCCTGATTTCCTGTGCGACGAAATCCACCAATGTTTGCTCCTGCAATTGCATGCAATACTGTTGATTGAGATTCTCCTCTTCTGAGGTTAAGAATTACTTTTAAATCTTTATTGTTTTTATTATCATGTAAGAATTCTTCAAGGGGCTCAGTATTATCAAATGAACCACAGTTAGAAGCTAAACATTTTAGAGCACTAAGTAACTTTTTGTTTAAATTTTTTTGACTTGGTGTAAGATCATGATCTAGAGCAAACCAAACACAAATCTGTTCACTTAATCCAAGTTTGCTATCTATCAAAGATGATGGTTCATTATAGTTTCTAACTGATGGTAAATCTCCTGAGTACCACATATCATTCATCAGTTCATTTAATAAATGCTCTTTAGATGATAGATGTTCTATAATTGATTCATATTCAAAATCAGATGGCTCTGGTTTGGATTTTGGTTTTAGTAGATTGATAATAGATTTTACTATCCCAGTAGACTCACCCATACTTATCCCTCTAAGCTAAGATATATGATACATTGTATGCGATATGTAACATTAAGTCAATAACCATAATCTTTTTACTACTTATGTCGTTTGTTAAGTTTTTATGGTGAGTAATATAAGATCTTTAGACAATCAAGCAGTTTAGCATTTACCCTACAGTACGGCTTGTTGTCTGTTTTGAATTTGTTACTATCTCACACCAACTATTTTTTTTCTTTTCATTAGATAAGGTAATTTTTTCAGAAGATTGACGTAGTGTTTCATGTTTTTCAAAATATCCTCGTTTAATCGCATCATGTACTGAATATCCACCAAGTAAGCAATTTTCTCCTATTTCTTCCTTATCTTTTAATTGATCAAGTTTCTTCTTGTCATCGTCACTTATCTTTACTTCAATTTTATTGTTGTCTTTATCACTAGAACGTAGATGAATACTAATCTTTCCTACTTCAGTAGTAAAAGACATTTCAATGCCACCTTCTAAAACGTCTGTATAATTTCTTTTTCCTCCTACATTTTCAACTCTTACTATACTCTTTCCAACATGAAATATATGATGTCTAAAACTTAAATCTTTCACTTTTGGATTATTTATAACTTTTGCAACCTCAACAGTGCTATCTTGCGAATATTTTACATAAAAATATCCATTATCCATTTCTACGTGTAAAGCTTTGCCTTGGGCACTACTGTTTATAATACCTTCATCTGCTACGCTTTTTAGCTTGTTATCGATTTCTTCACGTTCTGCAAAAATCTCATAACTGAACCCATAAGTTGCATACAATAACTTATCATCATAAAAGGAACTGCATTTTACTCTTCCACCTTTTAATAGTAAATTACTCATGATATTGCGTATAATACCTATATTTTTATCATCTGATACACCCTCGTAGGCAGGAATATCTCTTATTCCCTTAGAAACTAAACTTGTTATAGTCTCACTATCGTCTGATAAACTCTCATAAGGTGGTAATCCCTTATGCTGTCGTATTCTATCAGGGATATTTCTTATTTCCTTAAAAATTAAACTTGTTATAGTATACTTATCATCGTTATATTTTGAATTGAGTCTTATCCCTTTTTGCAAATATTTATTTGTTATGCACTCTATACGCTCTAAAGCAGTGTTTGTAAAATTTTCATGCTTATCCCTATAACCTTGATCATTTTTTGTTACTACATCTTTTAACTCTTTACGAAATTCATCAATTAGACTTCTCTCACTTTCAGTCAGTAGTAGATCTAACTTAATTAAAGCAGAGTCTCTTGGACTAATAGGGTAATTTTTCCAATATAAATCACTATCATCAGTTTCACTCTGATACGACAATGTATGTTTTACACATGTGTCAACAGCCTCCCTAGTTTCATGTCTCTGATCAAGGTCATAACATTCCGAACGATTACTTATTCCTTGAACAAACAAACTATAATCATCTAAATCTGTTATGTCATCTTCAGGCGTTGGTCCCTCATTGCTATTACACTCAATTTTTGAATGCCATGGCTCAGTATTTAATTCCTCTCCTAGCTTTTGTTCACTGATAGATTCTACAACATATTTTACTGACTCTGTATCCATACTACCTCCTAGCCTAGATATAGAATATATTATGTACAATATATAATATTGGTCAAGCTAATTTCAACACAATCTTTTTACTACTCATATTTTTGTTAAGTTTTTATGGTGAGTAACAATGGAGTATGTAGATAGGTTAAAAGTTGCTTATGACTGCAAATTTGAGCTAATTTTACTATAGATTAAAATAGTTAAGACCTATATTTGATATCACTATTATTAAGAGCGTGATGGATTATGCTTTAAAGGAGTACGGAAACTGCTGAAGTTTTTACAGCAAACCTGTATGGAGCAACTTCAGCAGAATAAACAAACACATGCCAGTATTAGTAGAGAATTATTTATAAGTCAATTAACTTTTTCAAAAAATATTTTAGTGAAGATACCATGCTAGCTAGTGTTATAAACAATTCAATTGTTTACTCCTTCAAAAAAGATCGTATATTTTTGAGAACAAGTTGCGTAAAAATAAGGTTATAAAAATAGAAGATTTAAATTATTTCCATAAGCTTAGGCAAAACAGTTCGTATGTATATATGGATAAAATGGGCTAATATGGCTAGTTTTAGCGTATAGCAAAGTCAGAATACAAAAAAGTTCGTATGTATCGCGCGGTAGACCAACGCATCCCAAAACAAACTCTTCTCAAGCTAGCTGGTTTCGGTTGCTAGAAATGGTTGTATTGCTTAAGTTTTTAATGGTGTATGTTGCTGAATTAATAGTAGTTCATTTTTGACATATAAACTCTCAGTAATCCTCATCTACCAGGAAGATCATCTGCAGAACTGTGTCCTAAGTTGTCCTTTATACGAAGAACATCCTTAACTGATATAAGAGTATCTGGCCTCTGTGCACGATCATTCCATATGGCATACGATAAAACTACTGTGTCTCCATCGGTAATACGCTTATAACCTCTACAATGCATATAATCATCTAGTTGGTTATTTGCTTCCCGCTTTTTACGCTGTAATTCACCAGCACCAGCAAACTTCAACTCTATTCCTATTGGGTGAACACCATCTCTACTGTCTGGAGACCGTAATAATACCAGATCTAATCTCTCTCCTCCTCCCAGTTGAAATTCAATAATTACCCTAGCTGGATTATCACAAGCGTAAAATAATCCATGCAGTATGGAATGAAATCCAGCCTCTCTAGCGTTATCCCTATTTACTATCCACCTCCTAAGAAACTCCATTAATCAACTCTTCTTGTTGAACTAGTGTGTAGCCAAACTCCTGCGCTTTTTTGATCAAATTTTTCACAATTTTCTCTTTGTAGCGTGTTTCATAATAACTCATTCCTTTTTCCACATACTCTTGTCCATATTTCAACATTTGGTAAAAAATACATGCTAATTTTCTTGCTGTGGCAGTAATTGCTTTTATTGCTCCTAGCCGTCTTTTTAATCTCCTACAATATGCACCTAATGCACTTTTGCTATTTCCCACAGCATAAGCAGCCATTCGCAGGGCATTTGTAGCGCGATTAATGACTTTACGAGTTTTTGTCCCAAATACTTTTTCTCCTGTGATCTTGTTAGCAGGGCTAAGTCCTAACCATGAAGTAAAGTGCTTTTCTGATTGCCACTTATTATGGTTAATGCCAACTTCTGAAATAATAGTTTGTACAGTTAGTATATCAAATCCAGGAATTTTAGTAAAATCTATTCCGGTTATCCTATACAATTTCTCACGCAAGGTGAAGTTTGGTCTGCCTTTTCTAGACTTGTTTTTTTCCTTACCTAACTCTTTACTCTCATCGGACTTTGTTTCAAATGTTTTATAGTAATTTTCTATGCTTTTATCACATTCAGTTATTTGCTCTTGAAAAAAAGTATATGCTGTATATTCTTGTTTCAGTACAAATAAATGTTCTTCTCTATAATCGCCTGTTAATGCTTTTGCTATAGTAGCTTTATCGTTCTTCATATTCACACTTCTGAATTCAGCTAGCTTCTCGGGATTCTTTTCACCTTCTACTATTGCTTTAATAATTTGCATTCCTGTGACGCCAGTGATATCGCTTATTACTTTATGTAAATGAATATTCATTTGTACCAACACCTTTTGCATACGATTAATATGTGTAGCAGCATTTTCAATTAAGTTTTTACGTTGCCGCACATAACTACGCAATACACACATTTGATTATCTGGCCTAAATGATCCTTCGATTAACCCATAACTGTGTAGTTGTTGAAGCCATTGGCAGTCCTGGACATCTGACTTTCTTCCAGGTACATTTTTTACATGTCTTGCATTTGCAAGTTTTACTTCAAGTCCATATGATTCAAGTACTTGAAACAAAGGAATCCAGTACACTCCGGTTGACTCCATGGCTACTGTAGTAACTTCACACTTTTTTAGCCATTTTGCTATGTTATGAAGATCCTCTGTAAAACAGCTAAATTTTTGTATATGCTGTTCATCACTTCCTTCTGGCACACACACATAATGTATAGCTGAACCAACATCTATTCCTGCTGCGTTAGGGTTCATTATTTCTAATTTACTTTTTGTTTTTTTCATGGTAACTCCTTCATATAATTTATAGCAGGGAAACACTTCAGCTTGGGACGGTTGATATAATACAATCTCCTAACCGAGGTAGTCTAAGGACTCCATCAATGATTTGACCGTTCCTCCAAAACCATGCTAAACGACGGGCACTTATGGCACCAGTGAAGATTCCGGTTATAACTGCATGAGGCGCTTCCTTCACAACTATACTTAAAACTACTAGAAACTTAAATTGATGAGTTTCTTCCTGGTTTGACAGATTCATTTTGTTCGATGCTTAACGGAAATAGCACATTAGAAATTGCTTGAAACATTTGTGCATGACGATTTTGTACTTGCCAACCAGTATTCATCATTATATCTGCAATGCTGTGCACGTTACTGACACCACCTATCTGTGAAAATTCACCTAGAAAAGATCCACCTACTTTACTTTGTAAATAGAGGGCAGGTGAGTGAAATAGTGTTACACCAACAGTTAAACCAAGATCATCCTCAGCTCTTCTTGCCGGATCCAATTCACATACTACTTCATACACTCTAGTGTCTGGCCAATGTGATAGATCTAGACCTTGCTCTGGAAACTGGTGAGTTGCTAACATATGACGTACATTAAGTACAATAACTCTTTTCTCTCTTCCTAATGATGCATATAAAACCATAGTTAAGGCACGATCTCCGACATTTACCTGTGTGATCCCTCCTTGCGGATCTAGCATTTCATCGTCATCATGATAGTGGAATAAGTGTTTGGTTACATCTACCCAATTTCCTCTTGTTAACATAATCCTTTTTTTTGCAAATGCGGTATTTCCAAAGGTAAACCCAGTTGTGTAGAGGAATATTCTCCTATCTCTAGCACTAACACCACCCCTATTTCTAACACCAGGTACAGCAGGTACACCGAAGGCTGGATATAGTAAATAGTCTCTAACGCTCTCTTGAATTCTGGCCACAGACCCATTAAATAGCCTTTCCATTAAAGAAGATTCTCTTTCCAAAAAGTTTTGAGTGCTAAGCTGCAAACGTTCGTTGTTGTCTAAATCAAAATTTAACCCTACACAAACAGCATCCTCCGACGAGGTGTGTATCTTACTATTACCCACAAATATAAATGGACATAAAAATAAAGTATTACAACATTAAAGTTTGCAAACATTGAGGGTAAAAAATGGCAAACAGGAATAATGAATGGGCTGAAAATGAATTTGGAGATGCTGTACTTGGAGATAAAAGGTTAACTGACCGATTAGTAAATATTGCTGATAGTTTTACAAGTTTACCTGAAAGCTCAATCAATCAGGCGTGTGGAAGTTGGTCAGAAGCAAAAGCAGCATATCGTTTTTTTCAAAATGAGAACGTGAAAGAAGGCGATATTCTAGCTTCACACGTTGCTAAAACAGTTGAAAGAACAAAAGCCCATAAAAAAATTTTTGTGATCCAAGATACAAGTTATATTTCATACACAGACCATGAAAAAACAAGTGGATTGGGAGTTATTACAAGAAAACATAGTCAAGGTATTATAATGCATACAGCTCTAGCTGTTAGTATAGAAGGTTTGGTACTAGGGATACTAGATCAAAAAATTTATTCAAGACCTGAAGAATCTGAAAACATAAAAAAAAAGAACAATGACAGTATCCGCATTGAAGATAAAGAGAGTATAAAATGGTTAGAAACTTTAAGCAACACAAACAACATTATTGATTCAACTCAAACTGAGACTATAACTATATGCGATAGAGAAGCAGATATATATGAGTTTTTTGAGCTTGCACATAATCTTAATTCGGCAGTGTTAGTTAGAGCTTCCAAAGATAGGGCAGTAAATAGAAAATCTCGATATCCTGAAAAAGGTGAGCAGAAGTTATGGGAATTTATTAAATCCTCTCATTGTGCAGGTACGGTAAAAGTTGAAGTTCCTGCAAAAGATAATAAGCCAAAAAGAACAGCACATTTGGAAGTTAGATTCGGAAAGTTTATTATGCATCCATCTAAGAATAGTATTAGGCATAAGAAAGAAGAATTACTTAAATTACCACACTATGCAGTTTACGTTGTTGAAAAAGACTTTCCTTCTGAAACAAGTCCGCTAGAGTGGATGCTTTTAACAAATCTTCCAGTCAATACCTTTGATGAAGCTGTTGAAAAAGTTAGGTGGTATTGTCTTAGATGGAAAATAGAAATATTACATAAAATTTTAAAATCTGGTCTCAAAGTTGAAGAATGTAGGCTTGGAACAGCAGAAAGGTTGATGCGATATTTAACAGTAATGAGTATTATTGCTTGGAGAATTTTCTTTATTACAACAATTGCAAGAACTGATCCAACATTACCGTGTACTACCTTATTAGCCGAAGAAGAATGGAAAGTTCTATATGTAAAAATACATAGAAAACCATGTTCAAATGCAACTCCTACTATAAAAGAAGCTGTTTCATGGGTTGCTCAACTTGGAGGACATTTGGCTAGAAAAAATGATCTAGAACCAGGACCCATTACTATTTGGAAAGGATGGAGACGTCTCTTTGATCTAGCAGAAGGATGGCGACTTGCTCACGAACTTTATATTTGTGGGTAATAGTAAGAGTAGGAATCAATATGGAGAAATATTTTTTTTCATCTGACAATCTATCGTTAAACTCTCTCATAGCATGCCATGACTTTTCTGATACTTCTTTTGGAGGAGATTCTAAAAATACTGTATCAAATAATAGAGTGTTTACACTACCGACAATGTTGCAAAAAACATAAAAATAAAACTAGAGAAAACCATTTCTCGAAAACTTCTGTGTCCAGAACCAAGAGTCCGATTTACTTATAGCGCTAATAATCAATTAACCATCGGCTTTAAGGAATGATATGAACATATTATTTCAAGGAAAAGTCATGAGAAACAAGAGATTAGCTATCCAAATTAGCTGTAGCTATGAACCTAATCGGTTAGCAGAACAATGCTTATCAGATGCTTATGAAAAGGTAGTGTCAAAGGAAATAAGTCAAAAAAACTTAAAACATAAAAATGGGATTCAAGGAGGGTCAAATGGTAACAGTATGTTTATATGCGAGAGTTTCTTCGGGGAAACAAGTAGAAGGAAATACGATAGAAAGTCAAATTGCAGCTTTAGAGAAGCAAATTAATCTGGACGGATACAGATTGTTAAGTGAGTATAAATTTATTGATAACGGCTACAGTGGATCTCATTTAGTCCGCCCTGATTTAGAAAAATTACGTGATAAAGTAACAGAAGGTAAAATTGATAAGATTTACATTCATTCTCCTGATCGTTTATCTAGAAAATATGCATATCAAATGGTGCTGATTGAAGAATTTGAAAAAGCAGGAGCAAAAGTGGTTTTTTTAAATTATGAGATTAACGGTAACCCAGAATCTCAATTACTGTTACAAATGCAAGGTATGATAGCAGAATATGAACGTGCGAAAATTATGGAACGAAGTCGTCGTGGTAAAATCTATGCAGCTAACAAAGGCTATGTAAATGTAATGGGAGGAGCTCCTTATGGTTATCGTTATATAGATAAGCATATGGGAGGAGGACAAGCTTTATTTGAGATTAACGAAAAAGAAGCTGATGTCGTTCGTAAAGTATTTTTGTGGATAGGCAGAGAAAGAACAAGTATTGGGGAAGTATGTCGTCGGCTAAATACTATGTCCATTAAGACACAAAAAGGAAAAGAACGCTGGAATAAAGGTACAATTTGGAGTATGTTG
The DNA here is from genome assembly GCF_947251865.1 of Wolbachia endosymbiont (group B) of Protocalliphora azurea. Lineage (NCBI taxonomy): Bacteria > Pseudomonadati > Pseudomonadota > Alphaproteobacteria > Rickettsiales > Anaplasmataceae > Wolbachia > Wolbachia endosymbiont (group B) of Protocalliphora azurea. The sequence goes on from NZ_OX366394.1 coordinate 1,447,226, forward strand.
AAAAACCCTGCTTACAAAGGACAAGCAGCTTTTGGTAGAAGAAGGTTAGGAGTAAGATTAAAGCAAGTAAGACCACAGAAAGGCTCTTGTGAGCAGCCAAAAAGTAACCACTCTGTCTATCCTGTTGAAAAAGCAAATTGGATTTATATTAAAGTGCCAAATATAGTAGATGAAGATATATTTGATATTGTTCAAGAACAATTAGCTGAAAATAGAAAAGTAGCAAGGACAAGAAAAAGAGGAGCAAAGTACTTACTACAAGGTTTAGTCATATGTAAGCGTTGTAATTACGGATGTTACGGAACTTGCATGAGAAGTAGACGAGAAGAAGAAGGTGGTCATTATGCATATTACCGTTGTAGTGGTAAAGATTCTTACCGTTTTGGTGGTAATAAGATTTGTGACAATAAACCCATTCGCTCAGATGCATTAGAAACAGCTGTGTGGGAAGAGGTTAAGCAGTTATTGAAAAATCCAAACAGGATTTTAGAAGAATACAAGCGTAGGCTTTCAGAACTAAAAAAATCATCATTGGATCAAAAAAGTGACCTGCTAGAGAAACAAGAAAATAAATTAAAACGTGGTATTGCTAGACTTATCGATAGTTATGCTCAAGAATATATCAATCAAGAGGAATTTGAACCACGAATTAAAGCAATGAAACAAAGCTTAAAAACAATTAAAGAAGAGAAGAAAAAGATATTTTATCAAAAGGAATTAGAACAGGAGGTAACTCTGGTTGTGGCCAATTTAGAAGACTTTTCTTCCAATATTACGTTAAACCTTGATAACGCAGACTGGTTAACTAAACGTGATATTATCAGAACATTGGTCAAGAGAATTGAAATTAACCTTGAGGACGTAAATGTGGTATTTCGCGTAAAAGAGCTACCGAACTCTTCTGGACATAATGGAAAGGAAAATAAAAATTTGCAACATTGTCGTAGGTGTATTTGAGATAACATTTCCTACAAGTATTGGTAGCCTAAAAATTGTAGTATACCATAATGCGGAAAATGACAGTCAAGTAGAGGTCAGAGTAGCAGATAAAGAAATGTGGTCTGAACTACAAAAAAAAGGGGAAAATATAGGAAAAGGTTGCTTTTTTGGAGGAATGACAGTCACAGAAGCGGTAGAAAAAGGAAGTTTCCCTAGGAGTGGCAAGTGGAATAAAGAAAAGGCAAAAGAAGAAATAAAGGCAATTAGTAATAGTGAAACATTATCATGGGTTGATAAGGTGTGTGGAGGTAGTAAAGAAACTTCCCGGAAACTTTAAACAATGAGGAGGGGAGGGTTTTCTTCCCTTCTTACTTACAACCACAAAATTGCAACTTCTTTATAAGCTAAATTTTAGGTTATAGTAAAATAACAGATGGTTTATTTCGGTAAAATTGTTACGATATGGCAAATATCTCTATAAGATATAAAATAGCACAAAAAGTAAGAAGCTGGAGATTAAAACAAAAGTATACCCTAAAAGATTTAGTAGAGAAAACAGGCATAAAATATCATACATTACTAAGATATGAGCAAGGAACATGTGGCATTCCAACTGAAAAATTAAAAGTCATAGCGGAAGCATTATCAGTTCACATTGGTAGCTTATTTCCTAGACAAAAAGTACTGAGAGAAAGTTGTTCTTTTAACAAAGAATGGATGTACAACTTTATAGCAAAAATAAAGGGACAAGAATCATGCAAGTTGATTCGCGACTTAACTGGGTTTATTCAAGCTGAAGAGGAAAATAATGTAAAAGCTGCAAGGGTAAGCATGGCCAAGAACTTAGCGAAAGTAGGGTTTGATACTGATATTATCTATCGGGGAACTGGTTTGTCAATTGATGAATATGATGAGGAAAAAGGCTCTGAGCATTCAAACGAAGGACAAGAGATAAAAAAATGGAGAATAATAAGAGGGTATACTCAAGAAGAATTAGCAAAAAAGCTAGATGTAGGACCCTCACAGATACATCACTATGAACAAGGGAGTGCTACTATTTTAAGTGAAAGATTATGGGAAATAGCAGAGAAGTTATCAGTGAATGCTGAAGATCTGATGAAGAAGTATGAAGAAGATAATTGCAAAGCAGAAAACGAGCTATTAAGTTGGGTGAAAGAGTCTAAAAAAATTGACAATCAAGAATCACGAGATGAACTAGGCATATGGGTAGAATTTTTATCGCAAAGAAAGCAAATTTATAAAGAAAAGATTTACAAAGCAGAGGCAATAAAAGTTGCGAATAATCTACGTATGTTGGACGTTTCTATTGATGCTATTTCTAAAATAACAGATTTATCTATTGAGGAGCTTGAAAATTATGCTTTCAAAACTTAATCTGGGTTAAAAACAGCAGTAGTTTACTGACTCATAAATAATATATTAAAATATTAGAGAGAATAGTTATATATTTAATATTTCTATACAGAATTTTTCTATCACTTTTTGATTGTCCTCTACCATTGCCTTTGCCTCCTCCTGCAGAGATTTGATATTTTTTGATGTAATATTATCCATGTCAGGTGATGCTATTTTCAATTGCGATTGTATGCGTATATATTTATCAGCTATAACTTGATCAAGTTGGTAATTTACTGCATCTAAACTTGAAGCAAACATCACATGTAGTAGTGGCTTGATCCATCCTATTTTTCCAAATCTCCTTGAATTAAAATACTCTATGCTTCTATCTGTTCTGCCAGTACCAATTGATAAAATTATAATATCATCATTTGGAAATAACCTCTTACCACTTGCATATGCACAAGCCGCTGGATTATTTGCAAATACTCCGCCATCCACTAATACCATTTCCTTTTGGTTGATTTTAAGATATTTAGGTGCAAAGTAAGTAGGTGCTGCAGTTGTAGATCGTAATGCATCTTTCAATTTGATAAAATTTCTATCTTCTCTCCAGCTTTTAAAGAAGAAGGGATAATTGTTCTTAATATCGTAGCTTGTAAGCATTAAATTATTTGTTGCATCTGCAAGAGTAGAATCACCAAAATATCTATTCAGAACGCATTCAATATTTTTGCATGAATACTGTGCACAATTTAGCCAGGAAAATATTGATCTTCTGAAAAATGAAGACTTAAAGATATGTGACCCGTCTTTCTGATAGAGATCAACTAAGTCGAGAGCAGAGTATTGTTTATTACATAATCCGGCAACGATAATACCACCTGTAGAAGTTCCGACCATTAAGTCAAACATTTGAGAGATTGGCTTTTTTGTTCTATACTCTATTTCAGCTAGAACAATAGCAGGTATAATACCTCTTATGCCTCCACCGTCGACTGAAAGAATATATTTGGCCATGTTTAGATATTTATTGATTTTTTTAACTTGTTTGCTTTTATCAGGTTGTGTTTCTTGTCCAAGTACTACTGTATGTTTCACTCCTAGAGAAAATTGCACCAATCTAATAATTGATTCTGTGGGTCATGCTAAAAAATCCGTGTTGGTTCAGGCATACCAATTTACCTCGAAGCCTATTGCTGAATCCTTGGTTCAAGCTAAAAAGCGTGGAGTTGATGTCATGGTTATTCTCGACGAATCGCAAGTTAGCTCAAAGTATAGTGTTATCAATGAGCTGTTTGAGCAAAAAATCCCAATTTGGGTAGACTTTAAACCAGCGATTGCTCATAGTAAAATAATGATTATTGATGATAACAAAATAATAACTGGCTCTTTTAATTTCACCTATGCAGCTGAATCAAGAAATGCTGAGAATCTACTGATTATAACAGGGGATCCTCAATTAGTTGAGCAATACATCGAAAACTGGAAGGATCGTCAATCTCAATCTGATGCTTACACACCAAAAGTAGAAGAATAATTACTTTAAATCAGCTTTAAGTTCATCCAATTCCTCAGAAAGATTCTTTACCCGTTCTTCCAGACGATATACCGTAACGGCCAATCCATTGTTCTGCTCTATAAATTTATCATGCATGTGTACCCGTAAGTCTAGCTTGGCGAGCCACCAAATTGTTGCTATGGTCTGTATTACCATCGTTATTATTACTGTGATTGGGATTTTTTGTTTTTGCATGCTTTTCCTGATTGTATAATAAAAGACTTTCAATTATTTCTTGTTTGGTAGTGTTCATAAGCGTCAAGTTAAGTGCAAGCGGGAATGTTCAAAAAAGTGTGTCAAACCGAAAAAAAAGTAATAAATTGATATAAAAAATGGAGGTTTGATATGAGTCAAGCAAATAGAACTACTGGTTTGGTAGATTATAAAGAATTAGAAACAAATATCCTGTCATCTATACGAGAAGGAAGACCATTGACAGGAAGAGATGGAGCATTAACACCGTTTATAAAAAGGCTGCTAGAGGCAAGTCTGGAAGGTGAAATAGAAAGCCACATGTCAGCTAAAAGTGAAGAAAATAACCGAAGAAATGGAAGGAATGCAAAAACTTTACGTACAAGTTCAGGCTCATTTGAACTATTAACACCAAGAGACAGAGAAGGAAGCTTTGAACCGCAAATAGTCAAAAAAAGGCAAACAAGCCTACATCCAGAACTTGAAGCAAAGGTCTTAAGTACATACGCCAGTGGCATGGGATACAGAGACATAGCTTCACACGTTGAGGAAATATATGACCATAAAATATCAGCAGCAGAGATATCCAATATTACTGATAAACTGCTACCAATAATCAATGAATGGCGCAGCCGTCCATTGCAATCAGTGTATCCAATAGTGTTCATGGATGGCATGTTTTTTAAGGTCAAGGAGGACGGACATTGCGTAAGTAAATGCATGTATAATATATTGGGTATAAATCAAAATGGCAGAAAAGAAGTATTAGGTTTTTATCTGGCTGAAAGTGAGGGAGCTAACTTCTGGTTGGGAGTTTTAAATGACCTCAAAGAAAGAGGAGTAGAAGATATTCTGATTGCATGTGTAGATGGGCTAAAAAGCTTTCCTGCAGCCATCAACAGTGTATTTCCCAGTGCAGAAGTGCAGCTATGTATAGTACACCAAATAAGAAATTCTCTGAAATATGTATCCAGTAAAGATGTAAAAGTTTTCATGAATGATCTGAAAAAAATATATCGTGCTTCAAGTAAAGAAATTGCTGAGAATTATCTGCTTGAGCTGGAAGAAAAATGGGGAGAAAAGTATCCTTTAGTTATAAAATCCTGGCAGAACAATTGGGAAAACTTATCCAGTTATTTTAAGTATTCTGGGCCAGTTAGGAAGCTGATTTACACCACTAATCCAATTGAGGGGTTGCATAGACAAATCAGGAAATTTACTAAAACTAAGGGTTCATTTACTAGTACAAATGCCTTGTACAAACAGGTATATTGTGCTATAAAAAAGGTAGAGCAAAGGTGGATTATGGCTCTCCCTAATTGGGCTTTAACTATGTCTCAACTTGATATTTTCTTTCCAGATAGATTGAAAATTGAGTTGAACTAAAAATGCGGCTTGACACACTTTTTTGAACGTTCCCATAATTCGAGCTTCTTCCCTGTCATGCACTGCACTTAGAAACGTTTCTATTACTTCACGATCAAGTAGAGCTTTACCGTTGCTTTCTAATGCTCTGAATTCTATTTCTTCTCTACGATCTTTCTTATTATTCATAAAAATTACCCTTCACTAATAATACCAATTCCCACTATGCAAAGAACAGATAGACAATAATGGGAAAGAAGTGATAATAAAGTAGATAAAATAGAGAGGTATAAATGGCATTAAGGTCAAAACTATTAGACGAAAAAGTTGTAAATTTGGCGAAAGAAATGTTAAAAAAGGTCAGAAATAACGCATATGTTTCAAAAAAGTTACAAGCGGTGATAGCAGGAAAAGAAAGTAGTATAAGCGCTGTGGCAAGAATATGTAAAATTTCAAGGACTGCTTTGACTGAATGGATAAAGCATCTAAAATTTGGTAGAGTAGAAAGATTATTTGCCCCGTCTCAGCGGCGAAGAAAAAGCAAATTAAAGAAAAATCAACGTGAGCAAATTGAAATATGGGTAGAAAGAAATCCAAATATTACTATTAAGGAAGTGCAGATAAAAATCTCAGAGGAATTTGGCCTAAACATTAGCAAATCAACAGTGCACCGTGAGATACAAAGGATGAAATTTTCTTATATAACACCGAGGCCAATGCACCATAAACAAGATAAAAACAAGCAAGAAGAGTTTAAAAAATACTTCAATAAAATAGTCAATTCCCACCCTGAAAAAGAGGTGTTTTTTTGATGAATCACGATTTGGAACTCATTCAAAAATCGGACACGGATGGTTTAAAAAAGGGGTCAGAACGCAGGTTAAAATGAAAATTGGTAGACAAAATTTCTATATCTACAGTGCGGTAAATCCAAGAAGTGGTAAGAAAATCAGCCTACTTGCTCCATATGTAAACACTGATTGTATGAATATATTTCTGGAGCAGATGTCGAAAGATTTAGGCACGAAAAAAGCCTTTCTTGTAATGGATTGTGCAAGTTGGCATAGATCAAAAAGTTTGAAATTTCAGGAAAACATTACCATTATATACTTGCCTCCTTATTCACCGGAACTGAATCCTGTTGAGAGGTTGTGGCAATATATCAAATACAATACTTTACGTAACAGAGTCTACGATACCATAGGCTTACTTGCAGATGTTCTGTGTAATTTTATTGTCAGTATTTCCAGCACTACTATTAAACGAGTTTGTAATGTTTCTTATTTGTTCGATTAGTAATGGAATTTGGTATAACAAAATGTTTTTATATATTTACTGCCATTTTTTAGCAGTCTTGGCATAAGGCCATAGCTTTTGAGTGAAGTCAAATCAATTTTTCAATCTTTTTTACTTATTTTTTCATCAAAAAGTAAAGATATTAATAGATACTGATTTTTTATTTTAAATTTGTTGAATTTCGTCTAAAGAGATGCCTACTGTTTTTAAAATAATATTGATAGAAATTCCTTCCTTAACTAAATTCTTTGCAATTTTCATCCTTTCTACTCTCTCCACTTTCTCTTTGCAAACTTGTATACTTTCAAACAGAGATTTTATTAGTACATTACGTAGTTCTTGGCTTTTAATCTTTTTGTATTCTTCTATTAACTTTGATAGCTCTGCTTCACTATTCTCATTTTCTGTTGTTTCTGGAAGTAGGTCTGTAATACTAATTGATAGTACCTTTGCTATTTCATCTAACATTTCAAGTGAAACAGCAGCTCGTCCTTGTTCATATTCATATATTCTTTGATTTATTATACCCACTTTACTTGCTAAATCTTCCTGAGTGTATCCTCTTCTCAACCTCCATTCTTTTATTCTTTGACCTACTTTATACGGAATAGAAATTTTTTTCTCATCATTATCATATTCATCAATAGATAAATTGGTTGTTCGAGAGATAACATGAGCAGAAACTCCTTCCTTAACTAAACCCTTTGCCACCTCTACTTTTACTGCCTTTCCACTTTCTTCCTCACTAATACGGATGAATTTGGTTAATAAATAAAACGTTTCACGTAATTCTTGATCCTTAATCTCTTTATGTCTTCTTACTAGATTTAATACCTCTTCTCCCTCGTACTTTTCCTCATTTGATACTTCTTGTCCGCAAGCTAGATCTCTAGCAGTTGTTGATAATGCTTCTGCTAATTCATATAACTTCTTAATTGAAATTCTGCGTGTTCCTTTTTCATATTGCAGTATTACCTGATATGTTGTATCGATTTTTTTTGCTAAATCTTTTTGAGTATAGCCCTTTGCTAATCTACGATTTCTTACTTCCTGTCCTATTACTTTGTAATCTAAAAAATTAGAGCATTTATTCTCTTTTTTCACATTTTATACTCCATAACCAGAAGAGCTGTTACGTATACTTAATTGGCAACCTTTTTGACAAACTGAACTCATCTCCTTTCAAACAATTTTTCTATATCACTTAGTTTCATTTCTATATACGTTGGTCTTCCGTGATCAGAATATGGAGTTTTCTCAATTTGTCTTAGTATCTCATTCATCTCTTCCAATTTCATTTTTCTTCCTGCTCCGTGGCAAGCGATTATGGATGATATTTTGTTCACCTTATCCTCTATTGGTAGCGTATCTTCTATTTCCATTAACTTATCTACTATATCAACTAGCATCTCTTTTATATCTATTGTTCCCAAGATTGCAGGTATTTCTTTTACCCTTACTTTATCTTCTGATTCTATTTCAATACCAAAACCCATTTCAAAAAGCTTATCTTTATAAGTTTTAACCATCTCCATTCCAGCTTGGTTTTTAATTTCAACTATTTCAGGAATGAGAAGTTTTTGTCTTTTTATGCTTGTTAAGCACTCGTATATCAATCTCTCATAGGCTGCATGTTGATCTACTATAATCAGCCTATCTCCAGCCTCAGCAATAATGTAAGTATTGTAGACCTGACAGCGTGCATATCCTAGAGGGTGATCCTCTATCAAATCAATTTGCTTCTTTTCTAGAACCATCGTTCCCTTTTGGGTTGGAGATTCTCCATATTTAAACGTTTCTGGTAAGCTTTGCCTTCTTTCATCTGGTGCATTGAATTCTTTCATTAAATGATTTTCTAAAAGACTTGGCCTCTTTTCATAAAATTCTTTTTGATCTTTTTTCTCTTGACTATCAACCTGCTCTTGGCTTTTACTATCATTAAAAATTAGCTCCTCTTCAATACCTTGATCACCCGCTGCAAATCTCGTTGATAGTGTTTTTATTATCCCTCTTCTCACTATTTCATATATTAGCCTTTTATTCTGAAATCTTACTTCCGATTTATTTGGATGCACATTTACATCTACTTGGTCATATGGTACTTCTAAATGCAACACTGCAAAAGGATACCTATTGTTTGGAATAAAATCGTGATACGCATATCTAATTACACCAACAAGTAGATTCTCTTTTATTGGCCTTCCATTAACAAACGTATAAATTTGAGTTGAGTTGCCACGATTGACATTAGGTTTACAGATGTGTCCCTTAAGTTTGATGCCTTCTTCTTCCTCTTTAACTTCCAGTGAATTGCTTTGAAATTCTTCTTCTATTTCACATAATCTGTTGAACAGCGAAGTTTGCTTAACATATTTTAAGAGCTTTTTATTACCAGAAGTGAGAGTAAACCCAATACTATAATTAATCATCGCTAAGTTATTCACAATATCAACAATACTTTGTGTTTCTGCCCTTTCGGTTTTTAGAAACTTTAGTCTATTTGGTGTAGCAAAAAATAAGTCACGAACTTCAATATATGTACCTTGCAACAAAGAACAAGGGGTAATCTCTCTTATTTTTTCTCCTCCCTCATATCTTATAGACCATGCTTCCTTTGCTCCACTTGCCTTAGACGATAATTTCATTCTACTTACTGCTGCAATTGAAGGCAAAGCTTCTCCTCTAAAGCCAAGATGTTTGATTTCTATTAACTCACTATCGCTTAATTTTGAAGTAGCGTGGCGCATAAACGCAAGTTCCAAATCTTCCTTTTCTATTCCATTTCCATCGTCTGTTACAGTTATAAGATTACGCCCACCACTTTCTATTTTGATCTCTATCTCTGAACTTCCAGCATCTATTGCATTTTCTACTAATTCCTTTACTACACTCGCTGGCCTTTCTATTACCTCTCCCGCTGCTATACGATTTATAGTTTTTGTGTCTAAAAGAATTATTGCCATAACACTCCCTCCAATCTATAAAACTTAGAGCTCCCTCTATTTTTTTGTGATTTCTTGATCTCACAATCTCTATATTTTAGCTTTTTAGATTTCTTTCTAGCAAGTCTATCTGCTTCTTTATTATAGGTATTACCACTGTGAGCCTTAACCCACTTCCAGTTAATATCATGCTGCAAGACAATTTCATTCAATTCCTTCCATAATTCCTTGTTCTTTACTGGCTTTTTATCAGCTGTCTTCCAACCATTTGTTTTCCACTTGTTGATCCACTCTGTTATACCTTGTTTAATATACTGACTATCAGTGTGTAAAACAACTTTGCAAGAAACTTTCAACATCTTTAGCCCGTTAATCACAGCCTTTAACTCCATTTTGTTATTCGTTGTGTTTTCTTCACCTCCAGAGATGCGTTTTTTGATAAAGATACTTTTATTTTCATACATCACCACGGCTGCCCATCCACCAGGCCCCGGATTTCCATCCATCTGTATATATTATAACCTTCTTTTTGTCCATATTGACAGGATATAGATTTAACATAAATTTGCTACTGAAATGTTGACACTAAGTTTCAAGATCTTTATCATGTAAAGGTGTGGGAGATTAATGAACCTGTCCTCACGATATTAGGTAAATCGTAATTGAGCTTTTGGGCTTGTATTTTTATTAGGAGGTTAATCTCTCACACCCAAAATAAGTGTTTTTAAAGCTCTTTATAGCTCATGAATTCATTTGCTGGGGTTTATGGAGGGAGTTGTAAAAGATGATAAAATAAACAGCTAAGGTGCGCAGTAGCATTCTATGGTCATCTATGAAGGTAGTTTTTTGCCAACTCTTGAAATTTAGCTAACTTTAATAGACTTTAGCACAAAAACGTTGAATATTTCTTCACAATTGTGTATAATTATTAATGCTTTTTAAGTCGATTCCCTATGGCTCTTTCAAAATTTTTAGATCCTAAGCTTGATTTAACATTTAAGAAAATATTCGGTACTGAAAAAAATAAGAATATCCTTATTCACTTTTTGAATGATATTTTGGGGTTTACTGAAATAAATACTATACAAGAAGTTGAATTCCTTAGCACCATTATGGACCCTGAAATTGCCTCTGATAAGCAGAGTATTGTTGATGTTCTGTGCAGAGATTCCACTGGGGCCAGATACGTGATTGAGATGCAACTCGCTCGTGATAAAGGCTTCGAAAAACGGGCTCAATTATATGCTGCTAAGGCTTACTCAAGGCAGGCTGATAAAGGTGGTAAGTACATTGATTTAAAGAAGGTTTTCTTTATTGCTATTTCTAATTGTAATTTATTTCCTGATAAGCTTGATTATATATCTAGCCATACCATAAGAGATGAAAAAACTAATGAGCATGACTTAAAAGATTTTCAATTTATCTTCATTGAGTTACCAAAGTTTCCCAAAAGTAGAGAAGAGCAGCTAGAAAATGTAGTAGATCGTTGGCTATTTTTCTTTAAATATGCAGAAGAAACAACTGATGAAGATTTAAGAAAAATAGCAGAAAAATCACCAATAATAAAGCTAGCATATGATGAATTAGATAAGTTCCATTGGAATGAGAAGGACCTATTAGCTTATGAAGAAAGGGTAATGGATTTACAGAAAGAAGCTGCTATCTTGGAACAAAAACTTGATGATGCTAAACATGAAGGCATCCAAATCGGCCATCAAAAAGGTAAAATTGAAGGTAAAATTGAAGTAGCAAAAAACTCGCTCAAGGCCGGTGTTTCTATAGATGTTATAGCTCAAATTACTGGTCTCTCTCATTCTGAAATTTCACAACTCAAAGAAAAAACATAATATCCCTACTTATTCACTTCAACATTGATGAAAATCTTTCCTAAGTTAGACATATCCCCTAATTAAGAATCTAGTGAACTGTCTAAAATGGCTATAAAGATTGCACATAGAATTATATAAATTACTATCATAACATTACCCAAACTTCTATATCAAAGCTACGTGCTGTAAGTTCAATATGGAAAACACATTAACCACTTATTTACCAATTCTAGTCTTGTATTTCTTATTCCTATTTCATCCATTTTAGTATTGGGATCATCAAACTTAGTCTGGTATCCCTAATTATTTTGGCTACCCTCACTTTAAATTTTCCACTACTTGGCATATTATAGCTCCACCTCTTATATTATAACCTACCTATTGAGATTACCTCCAAGTTTGGTTACTCCTATCTCAGAAAGACAATTTGATACTTCTGAATAGCTGTGAACTGAAGCATTACTTAAATAACTTTGAGGCTCTAAATTCATTTGCTTTGCACCATCAACTTCTAATCTACCATCTCCGTTGTGTAATATCTGCTCTATTGATTGACTTAGCAGCCCATTATTAAATTGAGCTATAAACTTGTCAAACTTTTTAGAACTTAATTTACCAGGACATCCTGCTTCTCTACTAGGACATGCTTTCTCTAAATACGAGCTTAAAACTCCTGAGATCTCATTAAATTGACCTCTTACGACTTTTCTAACAATATCTTTCTGCATTCCCATATAATCAATATTTAATCGATGCATTGATACACCACTTTTTAATCCAGCTTGCTCTACTACTTTCTCAAATCCCTTTGTAATATTGAGTGCATAGCCCTGTGCTTCTAGTGGAGATATAGACTGATCTACTGTAGAAATATACTTCTGACCTGTAAATCTTCTAATCAATAAGTCAAATAAAATTATTGTACCATTAAAGTCAACCTGTGATAGATAGTGATCTCCCATTTCTAATATTGTATTTCTACCCTTAGGCTTAAATTTAACAGGTGCTTGCCTTTCACACATTCGTTTTAGATTTGCATTTACATAATCGACGTTGTCTCGAAAGAAACCTCCATTTTTTTGTCTTTTATCTGTATCATCAGATGGTAATGTGGTACCTGTGAGACTACTATTACTTATCGACGCTTTGGCAAATTGCCCATCAAATTGTGATACTGAACTTGCAGTCCCCTCAGATTGAGAACTCAATAATCTACCTACAGAGCTTTTCACCAAAGAAATACAATAATTTATCCATGAAAATGGTCTTATACCACTGCTTGCTGCTATTTCAGGTTGATTACTTGAATTTATAGCAAGAGGTTTACGTGATAAGTGATGACGACTATGATCTCCATGATGATGACGGCGTTTGCGTCCTCCTCTTCCTTCACTGAGCTTTTCTTCTAAATATTCCACAATCTTATTGTGCCCCTTATCTTTAGCAATATCTAGAGGTGCTCTACCGTCAGCAGTTAAAGCATTGACATCAGCACCCTTTTCAACAAAATATTTAACTACATTTAATGAACCCAATTGAACAGCCCAATGAAGAGGTGTCCAACCTTCATTATCTTTGACCTTAATATCAGCACTGTTATCTAAAAGAAGTTCAATTATATTAAAATTATTCTTTTGAATGGCCCAAAATAAAGGAGTCCAACCCTGCCTATCTTGAATATTAACATTAGCACCTCGTCTGATACTTTCTCTCACTTTTTCAAGATCTCCTTTTTCTGCAGCAATTAATAATTCTTTATCTAGATTTAATTGTTTTTGTTTCAAAACTTCTACTATATCTTCGTAACCCTTTTGAATAGCTAGGTCTAAGGATGTCTTGCCGTACATGTCTGTAGCCTTTAAGTTAGCACCCCTGTCAAGAAGTAGATTTACTACATTCAACCTGTTTACATCAACAGCAATATGCAAAGGTTTCCTATTGTATGCATCTTGAGCCTCAATATTAGCACCTTTGTCAAGAAGAAATTGAACCATATTTGAATTACCTTCTTGAGCTGCAAAGTGCAAGGGTGTTCCTTGATATGTGATCTCATTATTAAACTTGGCACCCTGAGCTATAAGGAACTTGACCGCATCCCATTTACTTCCCTGAGCGGCATAGATTATAGGTGTCCAACCATTATTACTATCTTGAGTATCTAAGCTAGCGCCTCGAACTACAAAATCCTTAACTTCATTAAGATTACCACCTTGTACTGCAGTTAACAACTGCCTATCTAGACCTAATTGTGTTTGTTGTAAGTATTCTACAACATTATTATATCCTTTATCTCTAGCAAGATCTAGCGGTGTTTTACCATTCCTATCTTTAGCATTGACATTGGCTCCCTTACCTACCAGGTATTCTATTATATTAAGATGGCCATTCCAAGAAGCCCAGTGCAGAGACATCCAGCCGTCTTTGTCAACCTCATTAACACTTACTCCTTTATTAAGAAGAAGTTCTATAATATTTTTATTATCGTGCTCAGCAGCAATGTGTATAGGCTCTCTGCCATAAACGTTTTGAGCATTAATACTAGCCCCTTTGTCAATGAGAAACTTTGCAACTTCTAAACAGCCTTTCGACGCTGTATAATGTAGCGGTGTCCAACCATAGTTACTGGTATCATCAACGCTTACCTCCTTACCGAGAAGGAACTCTATAATATCTTTGTAATTCTTTTCAGCAGCAATGTGTATAGGTTTCCTACCAAAAATGCCCACTTCTATAGCATTAACACTAGCACCCTGACCAACAAATTTTTTGACTTCAGAGAGATCTCCATTTTCTGTGGCAGTCAATAATTTTTTGTCTAATTCTGTTTGTTTTAAAAATCCTACTATGTCTGTATAATTCCCTTGAATAGCCAAGTCTAAAGGTGTTTTTCCATCGCTAGTTTTAGCTTCAATATTAGCCCCTCGACTTGAAAGTACTCTAACTATATCAAGCCTGTCTTTGAAAACTGCATGATGTAAAGGTGTCTGGTCATCTTTGATTTTAGCTTCAATGTTAACACCTTTATCTATAAGAAATTCAATTATTTTAGGTGTAGTATTATTGTGCTGAATAGCCACATGCAAAGGTGTTAAACCATCATTAGTTTTAGCTTCAATGTTAGCCCTTTTATCTATAAGAAGCTCAATTATTTTCAATTGACCATAAGCATTTGCTATATGTAACGGTGTTTCTCCAATATTAGTTTTAGCCTCAATATTAGCATTTCGATTTAAAATTGCCCTGGATGTATCAAGCTTATTATCGTTATCAGAAGCATAGTGCAAAGGTGCCCAACCACGCCTATCTCTAATATTAACATCTGCACCCATACTGAGAAGATTCTTAACTTCACTAAGATTATTTCGTCTCACAGCATCAAACAGTTGCTCTGTAGATAGAATTGCTTTTTCTTTATTAAATTCCACTATAACATCTTCTGAGTTACAAATAGAAGCTATACACTTTGAGTTAGAAACTATTGCATCATTAAAAGCAAACATCATTTCTCTTGCCGGTTGATAAGTATTCCAGTTCTCTACTTTTACAAGAGTGTTATTTTTATGTGATAGCAATAAGGTATCATTTATAACTCTCATATTGAAATCTAATATAGACTTATCTTTCAAATCAACTAAACCAATATCATTCTTGTTAACAGGTTGATTATGATAAATCTGTAACCCTTGCTCATCTGGCTTATAATATCTGAAAGAACTAAATTCATCAGCTCTTTCTCCAAATTCTTCTGGTTCCATAATTTTGTCGCTCAACTCTATGGATAAATCCCAGTTTTTATGAACAGAAGAATAGTAATCCGATATTGATAATGCTCCTCTATCTGATAACAATAGCAAATCATTATTTAGCTTCAAAAAAAGAACTTTTTCTGAGTCAAATGTGAAACAATTATGATGATTTAAAAGGTTAGTACCATTAACACTAAATCTTCCATCTACTTTTAAGCTATGAGAGCAATAATCTCGCTCTAATTCTCCATTCTGAAGTTTGTAATATTCTTCCCCATTAAATGTAACTGTAACATCTTTATAATTTGATAGCAGGGTTATATTTAGGCCATTTTTGTTAATCTTTATTTCTCCTTTATTATCTTCTATAAATGGCATATCATTTAACGTACTATTTAGTAGACTAAAATCTAATATACCATTTGCTTGAGCAATCATAATATTAGCGTTTCTGTTATCGAAAAGATAAAGATGGCTTATATTACTTGGAGCTTTCCAGTAAAAATTATGGTGATCCTCATCAGGGTAAAAAATATGATTACTAGAACTACCTACAACACCATGATAATTAGTGTTTAATAATTGCTTTGTAATATTAAAGTTTGAATTGTCCATTTTTTGCAGATTATCCAACTTATTATCTAATTTTGTTATGTGCACATTTGTTACTCTATCAGTATTAATGTCTACTTTTGTTGGAGTTACAAACAAACCATCTGCTGTTTTTACTGATGTTTGTTTATCTACACTTATAAAAGCTCCACTTTTATTGTAGATATTTGTTATATTATTAGCATGAGTCATACTACCTATATCACTAAAATTTATTGGCAATAACACCAACCCTTTTCCACGAATAGAGTCACCAAAATAACCTTTTATTGTAGTAAAGTTTTTTGCTGTTATTACATCATTTCCACCTTTACCGTCTACATAACCTGCATGAGAAACTTCTATATGATTAGCTTTGCTACTTCCAATGACAGAGTGTATATTCTCTGAATCTGCAAAATTACCTCGTGTTACAACTATATTATTTTGTCCAGTAGAAGATCCACCTAAATTACATACAAAATTATCCTTTGCTATGTAGAAGAAATTTGTTCCTTGTTTATGAATATCACAATTACTTAACTGATCTGTAAAATAATACCTGTTCTGTACACTAGACCCCTGATTATCGATTCCATAACTATTAAGTAGTATATTCTTACCATTAAAAATAACATCAATAGTATAATTAGAAGTCACATTTATAAAAGCATCATTATTAGGTATGTAAAACAACATATTTGCAGGCAGCCTAGAAGAACTGCTTTTACTATACATAATTGCATTCTGGCAACCAGGCAGATACTCTTTTAAAGAAACTTTTTTCACTGTTGTAGACAATACCATATTCTCATACTCTGATCTGTAACCGCATTGTGCCACACCTTCTACTCTTTGTAAGGTTTTTTCACTTATCACTGTTAGATCAACATCATCCCCTTTAGGACCACAAATAGCACTATAATTTTTCATTGTACTTGGAAGAAGCCTGCTAATATGGTTGTTACCACTCTTTACATTGAGAGAGATATCTGAAACACGTGTTATCAATCGAAAATCAAATTTATTATCAACTATTCTTGTGTGACGGAAACAAGGAGTTATTCCCAAATACGCAGAAGCATCATCTGATTGCATCACCTCTCTTTTTCTCCTGAAAATAGACCCATCAAGGTATTTTTCTTCTGTAAGAAGTATAGAAGGTAATGATATGGCTATTTTATCATAACTACCCTTAAATTGATCTAAGATCTTTGATATATACTGTTTATATATTTCTTCTGCTTGCAGATCATTTCCTATATAATCTGGTAGTTTTTTACTAAGAAAGAAATCCCAATAAAGATCATGCTTTTCCTGATCTGTAAGACTCATTTGTTCTGTTAACTTTTCTACTTCAAGCTCTGCTTCTACAAATTGTGATATGATAATAACAGCAACTGAAATAGCAGCTCCAACCGGACCGGCAAATTCTCCTATTACTCCAGCTTCCATACCTATAGCCGACATTGTTTCAGTAACAACTGCAGGTACATCTGCAGCTATAAAAATGGAATTAGTTGCGATGTTTAGGTCAGCAATCTTTACATCTACAGGATCTGTTGCATTTTCCCTTGCTTTTATCGACTCCGCTAACCCTAAAAATGCTGCAAAGTTACCTATAGCACGTCCCATAACTGGAGCAAATCCCTTTAGCATCTGAGAATCAAGCTTTGTTCCTAACTCTAACATTTTTCCAGAGATTTTTTCACCAATCTTTGGCATTACCCAGAGATTTAATGCATCATAACCTAGCCCTTCTACATCTCCATTTGCTATATGTTTACCAACTAAAAATACCGTAAAGGCAAGACCTGCACCTTCTGCTACTTTCCCTATTTTTTCTGCTACTCCAGACCTTCTCAGGATATTTTTCATTTCTTCTTTATTTTCTATGTTGTCCTTCATCTCCTTCACAATATCCCTAATCTCTGGATCTATTGAACTTAGATCTATATTTTTAACTTTTGCGATAAATGCTTCTTCAACATTTTGGTCTATAGTTTCACCTCTAGATATTCGCTCAGAAACCTTGAAAAGCTGATCATAAAACTCAATATTCTTTACTCTTTCTGCTACCTTGTCAGCATTAAACAACTCTTTGATACGTTGTTCTTTTTCCTCTTCTGTAATCTCTTCTTCATCAAACGAATCCTTGCAGGCCATATTTACACTTCTTTCTCTTCTTGGTTTTTTACTTGGTGGATACTCTGGTGATGAAGGTTCTCTTTTTTCTCCTTTAGAACACTGCCCTACAGTAGGTAACATATGAACTGAACTATGAACTACACCAACAGGAATAAATCCTTCCTTAGCTGTCCTACTTGTTAAAATAAGTTTATTTGGATTATTAGATCCTTTATCGAAAACAACACCGATAAATTTCACCTCATCACCATCTGTGAGTGTTTTATAGGTAACGCCCTCTTTATACTCTTCATTTATTTGATCATTTGCTTCCCTCAATAAAGCTTTAGCTCCTTTGCCCTGCCTTGATGTCTTAAGTTCTAATCCTATTGGAGTGTACTCCTCAGCATTTCCACCTTGAGCTACAAACTTAATACCATGAACTAGCATATCAATGCGTTCCCCTCTACCAGTTTGAAACTCAGTTAAAACTAATGCTCTAGTTTCTGGTGATTCTTGTAATTTTAGGTCGCTATAATAACTAAATACTCCATTCAATATTCCCTGGAAATGAGCTTCTTTATTAACGAGACTCTTAAAAGGGAATATTCCTTCTCCAATTTTTTCTAATAATCCACTATATCCTTTTATTGATAAGGATTGGATATCTAGTGCTTTATCAAATGTTTCTTTTAACTCATTAGGATAAGGAACTTCTTTGAAAGTACCTTGAAATCTCTCAGCTCCGTTGTTGTACTCTTGTAAAGAATTATATTTTTCAGTCCAAATAGTAAGATATCTTCTAAAATCTGACTTGTATCTAGTATCAAAATTAAGATTTAATTCGACTATTTCCCTATTCCCTATTTCTCTATTTAATCTATCAAGAGGGAGTACTTCATTTAGCATGTTCAGAACATCTTTTCTGTTAGCTTCAATAATATTTATCACATAAACCAATTTCTCTGTATTTTCTGGAATAAGCACCATTGTTACAACTGCATGGCTTGCATCAAGATTAGCCGATAGTCTTTCTCTGGCTCTTTCAGCTGCTGGACGTCTAAGCCTACGAAGATTAGGATGCACTTCAGTAGGTATATTGCCTCCATAGATAAAAATGTATTTTTTTAAACTTGTTCCTGAATCTTCACTTAATAATAACAATTGCCCTAGTAAAAACCTACTAAAATAATGATTATCTCCCTTTTCCGGTGTACCAGGAAACGTGTGATAGATACGTTCCATATTATTTTTTATTCGTTTTTTTAGCGCATTTGTGTAGATTTCTTGCGTATCCCAATCATCAGCAGACTTTAATATATCTTGAAAAAGAGGAATTACTCTCCCCTCACGGCTCGACCCTCCGATATTAGAAATAGGAGATGAACTATCAAGATTGACACCAACACATAAAATTTCGTCCGCAGTGGTTAAAACCCGCATAACATTTGGTTGGAAGCCTTGTGCATACCTCTCTGCTTGTTGCAAAGCCTTATCTGGAGTGGCATTAGGACCTGCCCCTGCTTTTAATTCAATAATAATGGGAATAGAGTTTAATGCACGATCAGGACCACGAGCTAGCAGGATAATATCTGCATAACCCCTTCCTGCAAATTGCTCTGGATAAACTCTAAGATTATACCTATAGTGGAAATTCATGAAAACGCCTACCATAAATCCATGATGTGCTGCTTCACGTGCTCTGCTAGCATAGATTAGTGAGTCTGCATATTCGGAGTGAATTGTGTAAATCTTATCAAGAATTCTCCTTAAAGATGCTTTAACTGTTCGCTGATTGGAAATAGCTAGCTTCGCTATATCGACTTCGGGATCCCTCCATAACCCTTTTCTCACTTTTTTAAATTGAACTTCAGAATTATGTTCTATGTCTACTCCTTTATCTTTCACATCAACAACTATTTCTCCCTGATGACCGGCATCTTTAATGATTTTTATTGATTTAACTTTAATTTTATCTAGGTTATTTTCAATAAGAGAGTAAAGCTTGCCTAATACCTCCTTCAATTCACCTTGATCAAACTCTTGAGTGTAAGAATGAGAACCACTTTCTGATATAACAAATAATTTTACTTTATCGATCACATCTTTTTGACTCTTCATTTCACCATTTTTTATAATAGCTACCTTCAAAGTCTTTGCACCGTCAAAGCTAAAATAAATCTCCTTGATGTCTAGCTTTTTTGCCATCTCTGTATCCAACAAAGTAGAAAAACTACCTAGGAAGAAGTGTGTAAAAAACCCTGCTTTTTCTACAGAGTGTAAATAAGATGGAATCTGATCCACAAATGACTGAAATCTCGGTTCAAAAGATTTAAAATCCTCATCTTGCCGGCTTATACCAACTTCTTTATCTGCTTCCTCTATCAATAACTGTATTAACTCAAAGTCTTGTGGTCTTACTTTACCCATGACTCTTTTTAAGCCTTTTGCAAGCTCTTTATCATTATCAATAATATTCCTTTCAAGACCAAAATTATAATGGTTTCGTTTACCTGGTGCACCAACATGAAATAATTGTATTTGAATATCCCCATTACCATATTGAGTCTCAACTTCACCAGAAACACTAATCGTTGCGCTAAGCATTCCACTCATTGCTCTTATTTCAGGTTCACCTCCCCAAGTATCAGGGTTCCTCATGTTTTCCAAGTAACGCTCAAAATCACCTTCAACAAAATCTCTGAACTCATTTCTATAAGAACTTATGTGATCAACTACTCGATTACGAAATAAGTTTCTTACTAAATTTGCAAATGTATCATCATAATTCGCAGCACCTAAATTCCGAACCAAACCTCTAATATGATCTAAATTTTGGGTTACAGTTCCATCATTTCCAAATAGTACTTCATACCTTTGTCGAAATAAAGCATCGTCGTTTCTGACGGGTATTAAGTAAGCCATAGTAACAGACCAAAACAAGCAACTACCGTCTCCTGGAACATCGATTCTCTTAATCTGACTTCCACTTTCGGAATCAACATCAGATCTCCGATAACGCTTAAGTTGAGAAAATTCTCTAGCTTGCTCTATATATTGCACTTCATCCGATAATTCAGTAATCTTTGAATTAATATCTTCTTTTTTTAGATGATCTGTTGGATATTGTATCTTGAACATAAACCCCCTTTATTATATTATACTAAACCCACTATACCAAGCTTATTGTATAACCATCAGAGATATCAATAATAAAAGCTATTTTTGCCTACATGCTGACTTGTGTATATAACATTTGTATTACAATGCAACATCTTTTTGACAGAAGCTAAAGTAGTAACAAGAAACCACCACCTACTTTATAGAATTGCCTTATAATACCTTAATTGCCTAACCCTAATTGCTCACATGCTTTGCTTAATTCAACTTCAGTTAAGCTAGTGAACTCTTCATCTGTAGACTTTCTATATGCTAGAAACTTATTCAATGAATCAGCATCTCTTTTTTCCAATATAGATCGTATGTAGCCTGCCTGTTTAGAACACATAAACTCTTTAACCTGATCAGAATTAGCTTTATTTAATAACGCCCATACTGGTTCCATACAGCCCTTTTCTACTAAAGGTGTTAATAAAACTGTACAGAAAAGAGGTGATTTATCCTCTAGTTCCTCTCTTATCACTAAAGCACGATGGCTATCAAATCCTTCCTTCATCCACATATGCATAAAAAGCTTTACACTTTCACTTACATAAGGCTCTGAATGTTTTTTGATTTCCATGTCTAACCAGATATTATAATCATCTTCTGGAACATCATTTGGCTTTAAACAATCAAATAATTCCTGAAATTTATCAAAGCGAAGTGCACCCTGTAGTGTATTCAAACTACCATAATAACCATTTTCAGCTAAGTCTCTTTTTAGAAGTTCTGGATATTTATCAGGACTTATTTGACTAAAACAAAACTCGAATATTTCAGGATAACTATTACAACGACTACCTGCTGCATACACTGCTGTCTTCATGAAGATCTCATCCTTTTTCTGTGAGCCCATTTCATCTTCAGGTAATGACTTTATTTTATTCCAGAAGAATTCTACTGCTTCCGCTTGTTTCAAATCTATAGCACATTTAAGTCCATATTCATATGGATGACGACCATCTAGATTTAGTTTAGAGATGTAACCGCTAACAAAATGTGACCAAAAACCTGTTAAAAGGTCGCTTGTTAAAGATTTAACTAAGTGACCATACTCCAACAGACTACTTTTACCTTGAGCTGATAATCTTTTTTTTCTTTCCTCAAATAAAGCAATAATATCTTCCTCTAAGCAGCACCTACAGGCAATTTCATAGCTAGGGTTACTAAAGGGACTGCCTGGCATTATCAGCTTTTTACCTATCACCTGCCTATCAAGTTTAACTTTATGTAAATTGTCTACTTTCTTCCAACAATCCTCATTAGATAGCACTTGTGAAAGAAAATTGTGCCTCTTTTTACCACCCCTTTTGTGCAAGTCCCAATTTGCATAACACCAGCGCTCAATTTGAAAAAGCTTAGATGCTCTATAGGGATCATCCTCTTTAATAGACGAAAACAAAACTTTTGGAATATCTGAACGCAGCATAATTACCCCTCTATGAATGGAAAAACATGGAAACTGTTACGTCTAACATACACTATAGTAACTTGATACCATTTCGAGTAAGATATCCCTTTTCTAAGTTTTGTCAATCCTCAATTTGAAAAATTTTTTTAGACTTGAATAACTCTCAACAAAAGCCTCTTAATATGAGAGATACATGACGTTTTGTTTATTTTAAATTCTGTTTTTTATAAGTCTACCTTAGTTATTATTCTAAAATAAACTAGTATTAATTTAGCAGAATGTATTATTAAGATCTTAAGTAAGATAACCATTTCCAGAACTCAAAACCAGCTAATGAGAGAAGAGTTTGTTTTGGGATGCGTTGGACTACCATTTGTACCGTACGAACTTTTTTATATTCTGACTTTGATATACGCTAAAACTAGCCACATTAGCACATTTCATCCATGTCTACATACGAACTGTTTTGCCTAAGATTATGGAAATAATTTAAATTTTCTATTTTTATAACCCTATTTTACGAGGCTTGTTCTCACAAATGTATGACCTTTTTTGAAGGAGTAAATAATTGAAATCCTTATGACACTAAGTTGAAGTATTTTTCTATCAAATTCGAAATAAAAGATATTTTTCTATACCTATGTACAACAAATTTGCAGTTTCGAGAAACATATAAAACTCTTGCTGATCATATCAAGTATGTAATAATCAAAGCATAGGTTTTTAAAATGAGGTAAAATTATGTGTTCTAATCAGTTGAAAGAACAAGATTTTTATGCAACATGCACCATACCAATTTATCAAGTTGGTGTGAGTGTGAGAACTACGCTGTCATATTTAGCTACTCTCAGTAGTTACTTAAAAATAGATGAACATCATGTACAAGAAAGTAATAGTAATACTGAGTTACATTGTGCTGCTTTTCATGGTAACTTAGAAGTAGTTCAAGCTCTGTTAGAAAAAGGAGCTAGTGTTGAAGAACGAAATAGCAAAGGCTGTACTGCTCTTCATTGTGCTACTGAAGGTGGTTGCTTAGCAGTAGTTAAGTACTTTATAAATGAAAAAAGAATCAATGTTAACCAAAAGAACGATGATAATGATACTCCTTTACATATAGCTGCTGAAGATGGCCACTTAGAGGTAGTTCGATTTCTGTTAGAAAAAGGAGCTAGTGTTGAGGAACCAGGTAACGAAGGGCGTACTGCTTTGCATTATGCTGCTAGAGAAGGTCACTTAAGAATAGTTCAATTTCTGTTAGAAAAAGGGGCTGATGTTGATGCACGAGACAACCAAGGTTCCACTGCTTTGCATTATGCTGCTGAAGGTGGTTGCTTAGCAGTAGTTAAGTACTTTATAGACGAAAAAGGAATCGACGTTAATCAAGAGAACGATGATAATGAAACTCCTTTGCATATTGCTGTTAGAGAGGACCACTTAGAAGTAGTTCGATTTCTATTAGAAAAAGGAGCTAGTGTTGAGGAACTAGGTAGCGGAGGATGTACTGCTTTGCATTATGCTGCTAGCGGTGGCAATTTAGAAGTAGTTCAACTTCTATTAGAAAAAGGGGCTAACGTTACCGCGTTTACACTACCGACAATGTTGCAAAAAACATAAAAATAAAACTAGAGAAAACCATTTCTCGAAAACTTCTGTGTCCAGAACCAAGAGTCCGATTTACTTATAGCGCTAATAATCAATTAACCATCGGCTTTAAGGAATGATATGAACATATTATTTCAAGGAAAAGTCATGAGAAACAAGAGATTAGCTATCCAAATTAGCTGTAGCTATGAACCTAATCGGTTAGCAGAACAATGCTTATCAGATGCTTATGAAAAGGTAGTGTCAAAGGAAATAAGTCAAAAAAACTTAAAACATAAAAATGGGATTCAAGGAGGGTCAAATGGTAACAGTATGTTTATATGCGAGAGTTTCTTCGGGGAAACAAGTAGAAGGAAATACGATAGAAAGTCAAATTGCAGCTTTAGAGAAGCAAATTAATCTGGACGGATACAGATTGTTAAGTGAGTATAAATTTATTGATAACGGCTACAGTGGATCTCATTTAGTCCGCCCTGATTTAGAAAAATTACGTGATAAAGTAACAGAAGGTAAAATTGATAAGATTTACATTCATTCTCCTGATCGTTTATCTAGAAAATATGCATATCAAATGGTGCTGATTGAAGAATTTGAAAAAGCAGGAGCAAAAGTGGTTTTTTTAAATTATGAGATTAACGGTAACCCAGAATCTCAATTACTGTTACAAATGCAAGGTATGATAGCAGAATATGAACGTGCGAAAATTATGGAACGAAGTCGTCGTGGTAAAATCTATGCAGCTAACAAAGGCTATGTAAATGTAATGGGAGGAGCTCCTTATGGTTATCGTTATATAGATAAGCATATGGGAGGAGGACAAGCTTTATTTGAGATTAACGAAAAAGAAGCTGATGTCGTTCGTAAAGTATTTTTGTGGATAGGCAGAGAAAGAACAAGTATTGGGGAAGTATGTCGTCGGCTAAATACTATGTCCATTAAGACACAAAAAGGAAAAGAACGCTGGAATAAAGGTACAATTTGGAGTATGTTGAAAAACCCTGCTTACAAAGGACAAGCAGCTTTTGGTAGAAGAAGGTTAGGAGTAAGATTAAAGCAAGTAAGACCACAGAAAGGCTCTTGTGAGCAGCCAAAAAGTAACCACTCTGTCTATCCTGTTGAAAAAGCAAATTGGATTTATATTAAAGTGCCAAATATAGTAGATGAAGATATATTTGATATTGTTCAAGAACAATTAGCTGAAAATAGAAAAGTAGCAAGGACAAGAAAAAGAGGAGCAAAGTACTTACTACAAGGTTTAGTCATATGTAAGCGTTGTAATTACGGATGTTACGGAACTTGCATGAGAAGTAGACGAGAAGAAGAAGGTGGTCATTATGCATATTACCGTTGTAGTGGTAAAGATTCTTACCGTTTTGGTGGTAATAAGATTTGTGACAATAAACCCATTCGCTCAGATGCATTAGAAACAGCTGTGTGGGAAGAGGTTAAGCAGTTATTGAAAAATCCAAACAGGATTTTAGAAGAATACAAGCGTAGGCTTTCAGAACTAAAAAAATCATCATTGGATCAAAAAAGTGACCTGCTAGAGAAACAAGAAAATAAATTAAAACGTGGTATTGCTAGACTTATCGATAGTTATGCTCAAGAATATATCAATCAAGAGGAATTTGAACCACGAATTAAAGCAATGAAACAAAGCTTAAAAACAATTAAAGAAGAGAAGAAAAAGATATTTTATCAAAAGGAATTAGAACAGGAGGTAACTCTGGTTGTGGCCAATTTAGAAGACTTTTCTTCCAATATTACGTTAAACCTTGATAACGCAGACTGGTTAACTAAACGTGATATTATCAGAACATTGGTCAAGAGAATTGAAATTAACCTTGAGGACGTAAATGTGGTATTTCGCGTAAAAGAGCTACCGAACTCTTCTGGACATAATGGAAAGGAAAATAAAAATTTGCAACATTGTCGTAGGTGTATTATCTGCAACGATTAGCCCATCTTGTTTAATGTATGACTCTGCCCAATCTAAATACTTAGGATAACTACTTTTGTCAGCATCGATGAATATCATGTCAAATGGTGCCTTTGCTGATAATTCATTAATTTTTTCCAGTGCATCACCTTCTATTAGAGTAATTTTATCACTTAGATTAAAAGCACTAAAATTTTTTTTTGCTATTCTTGAGTGTTGAGGATTATTTTCTATTGTATATATATGACCATCTTTCGGTAAAGCTTTTACCATACAAATTGACGAATAACCATATAAAGTGCCAATTTCAACTATGCTTTTAACTTTATGGATTTTGATAAATAAATTTAATAATTTTCCTTCTTCAGGAGTGATTTGAATACGTTGTTTCTTATCAAGAGTACAATGTTCTTCTATTTTTTTATACTCTTTTGCAAATAAGCTTCTTATGTACAACGATTTTCTGCTAAAGTTATGACGCATTAAGTTTTATAATATAAACTAAGGAGGTTTAATCTATATAAGATTTATAGATATAACAATAGAGTTAAGAATAATAAAAATTTTTATTTTAAGTTGTTATTTTATAAAGTAAAATTTTAAGTGACAAAGATTATTATATATTTTACTATGGTTAACTAGTATAATAACCAATTGTTATACTAGAATTAAGGGATCGTTTATTTTACATCTCTCTTAAAATGTAATTTTTATAATCAATTAGAGGGGGTTATATGTCTTATAACATTGCTAACGAAGTTGAAACGTTAAGCAAGAAATCTAATAATAATGAAGGAGTGAAATTACTGCACAATCCAGCTTATCGCGAGAAGTACAAAGAACGCTTTAACGAAGCTCAGAAAAAAGTTATGGATATGGTCCAATTTTATGATGGAACGATAGTATTAATAGAGAATAAAATTGCTATGTATTATTATGCTTGGCACAGTAAAAAAAGAGAGTTTGAGCGTAAAAAGCAACAAACAGTATCAAAAAATAATGATTCAGCATAGGGTTTTTATATGGTAAGCTACAGTGTTATTACTTCACTATAGCTTTTCCATATAACTCATCTATTACATTAGTGAAGTATTCCAGCTCTCTATACCCTTCATGTTTGATTTTACCATTCTCTACATATGATTTGTCATCGTTAATCTTGATGATGAATACAGGAGTAGCTGTGATATCAAGTTTATTAATTGCAAGTGATTTATCATTTATAATTTTGTCCATCATCTTTTTATCATTAATGCATTGGTTAAATACATCTTGCTTCAAATTGCTTAGTGCAGCAATTTTTTGTAGTATAGTTAAATCACTAAAATTAGAGTAGTTCCACGAGTCTATTGCATTAAACACAGCTTTGTTAAAATTAAAATAGTCTTCTTCTTTTTCATAGCAATAACTTAGCATTGCAGCTTTTAATCCTCTGTAATCTAGAGGAAAATGACGGAATATGTATAACATCTTACCTGTATCTATGTACTTTTCTTTGATTTTAGGAAAAACTTTCTTATGAAAAAGAGAACAGTGATAACAAGTGAGCGAAGCATATTCTATCATTAAAATTGGTGCTTTTGGATCACCTAATAATTTATCATCAGGCAGTAGTGACAGTAGTTCTTTTGATGTTATTTCATCAGTTTTTTGAGTGTTGGGTAAGTTTTGTTCAATAGCTGCATAAGAACTAACACTTATAAAAATAAGTAAGAACAATAATCTAAAAATCATTACAATGGAAATACTTAACTTATTAAAGAATTTATGCATTTATATAAATGATGTCAAGATAACTTTTTCTCGGCAACACTTTCTACTCTGTCTTTAAATGCAGCAATTATTTTACTTTGTGTGTATTTATAAACTGAGTTTAATAAGGCGGAAAACAAATTGGATTTAAATTCAAACTTTATATAGAACTCTACCATAGTTTTACTTTCATCTATAGGAGTGAATTTCCATTCGTTGTATAAATGTTTAAATATTCCATTTGACGACACAGCTTTTATCCAACTTTTATTTGCTCCATTTGGAGAAAGAAAGGTCACTTCTGATGTGTAACTTCCTTTAATGCCATGAAAAGCTGCAAGGAGGTCCACAATCATTTGGCTATCAGTTTTTTCTTTTATATAAACAGCTTTGCACCAAGGAACAAAATCAGGATACTTCTCAACGTCAATTACAACTTGAAATATCTCATGAGATGAACAGAAAAAAACACCTTGTGCTTTATATTGGTGTAACATAAACCTAAATAATGGAAAAGGGATCCATATCTACCGTCAGTCTTAGTAGATTCCTGAGACCTAAAGTTAAGGTGGGCATCACGTACTAATTTCAATGAAATTAACAGAGGCAATTCCCTTGATCAGAAATTATCGCTCGGGAAATTTAACTTAACTCATAACGCATAGCACAGACCCCTAAATTAATTATAGATTATTTATATAGAGTATGTCTATAGATATATTAAAACTAGCGATCATTATTTTGCCTTTGTTAAATTTTGCATTTTAAGTATCATAGCTAATAAATATATCTTATGAATCTTATTAAGTTCTTAACCATTTTTATTGTAATCTCCTCAAGTGCTTACGCGAATTGTATAGGGCACAAAACTTTTGTGCTTGCCATGAAGCAGCAAGTAGACAACACGTCTATGAAAGGGAATAGAAAAAATCTAGAACATGTACAAGAAGAACTTCTGAAAATTATTCAGAATAATGTTGACCTCAAAGGAATATCTCGATTTGTCATAGGGAAATATTGGAATTTATCTACTCAGAAAGAAAAAGAAGAGTTTCTAAAAGAATATGAAGTATATCTCGCGCGCTTGTGCGCTAAAATTTTGTATAAATACATAAATAATAGTGAAATGATCATAATGAGTACAAAAGCAGTTGACGATGAAACTTGTCTGATAGGAACAAGATTTTCTTATGGTGATGAGGAATTTACAAACATTGACTTTAAAGTGACTAAAAATGACAATTCTTTCTTAATAAACGATGTTGTAATGAGTGGGATAAGTATTGCTATTAATCAACGTTCTCAATTTAGTGAAAAAATCGACACGCACGGCATGGCAAGTGTAATAGATGAATTAAAACGTAACAATAATTTATGATATACATGCCTCATTGGCCTAAGCCGATTGGCAGTAGGCCAAAGGATTTTTCTCTTGATCGCATAAAAAGTTTTCTAAATAAACTGGGTAATCCCGAGAAAAAAATACCGCCAATAATTCACATAGCTGGCACTAATGGCAAAGGATCAACACTATCCTTTATAAGATATATAATGCAAGCAGCAGGGTATAAAGTTCATACGTACACTTCTCCACATTTAGTGAATTTTAATGAGAGAATAGTTGTTGCAGGCAATGATATCGATGATAGTGAATTACATAACTCACTGGAAGAATGCCGTATAGCAGTCGCAGAACAACCCATCACTCTATTTGAAGCCGCAACGACTGCAGCCTTCTTAGCTTTTTCTCGTCATAAAGCTGATATTACTTTAGTTGAAGTGGGTCTGGGTGGAAGGCTTGATGCAACAAATGTTATAGATAATCCGATTCTAACGATCATCACTTCCATTGCACTTGACCATACAGAATATCTTGGTCCTACCGTAGAAACCATAGCAGGTGAAAAGGCTGGAATAATGAAACCTAATGTTCCTTGCGTAATAGCACCACAAGAAAAATCTATAATGAACACGCTAGAACAACACGCAATAAACAAAAAATCTCCCTTATATAGAGGAGGATTTGAGTGGAATTGCGAAAAACAGAATAACAGGATGGTCTTTCAATCGACTATTCAATCAATAGAATTTTCTTTGCCATCTTTAAAAGGAGATCATCAAATAATCAATGCAGGAAACGCAATTGCAGCATGTAGCATTTTAAGTGGAAAATATGGCTTTGATATTGGAGAAGAGGACATTGCTTCAGGTTTACAGGGCACTTATTGGCCTGCGCGGCTAGAGTCTATAAAAAAAGGTAATTTAATTTCTTTATTACCAAAAGATTGGCAATTATTTCTAGATGGCGCACACAACAATGATGGTGCCAGAGTGTTAGCTAAGTGGATAAAAGACAATTTTGCTGAAGGTATCTATATGATCTTTGGTGTTACTCGTAACAGAAACGTCGCAGAGTTCTTAGAGCACTTAAAGCCATACATCAAACTACTATGCGCCGTTTGTGTTAAATCTGAACCTAAAGCAACAAGTACAGATTTAATTAGAGAAGGAGCTCATAATATAGGAATCAATGCTATCGAATGTGAATCAATCAGAGATGCTATATCAAATCACATACTAAAAGCTTCTATACAAAACGTCAAAACCATACTAATCTGTGGCTCGCTATTTTTAGCCAGAGATTTGAGTATGGAGAATAGCTATCAATTAATCCAAGAACAATAAATGCACTACACAACTTGCTCTCTTCCATGAGCGTGAACACTATCGGGATTTACAATGCTGCTTGGCTTTTCGGTTAATGCTCCTATAGGTACATTTTGTTCATCACCTCTTCCTTCAGTTTTTACAAGATTTACAACTTTTCTCTCGTAGATCTCACTTGCTAATTGTAATAATAAAGTACAACCTAGTACTATAGCAAATCCAATGAGTACTTTACTGTCTACGCAACTAGATTGGTACTGCAACACCAAACCTGCTATTAATAAAATAGGAGGAAGATAATTTGAAATTTGGGAAGTAAGAATTAGATATTTAAATGCTTTACTTTTGAACATTTCATCTATATAAATAGTACCTTCAAAAATAAACGTTAGTGCGGTTGTGTGTCCCACGCTGGCTCTCTAAAATTACTTTAGCTACAAATATTAAGAAATTTACTAAGTAAAAAAAGACAAAAGAACCCCCGTATAGCGAGTTTTAATAATTTAAATTGATAATGTACTAACAAGCGCGATTTGGCTGAATGTAGAAAAAATAAAAAAGACATGCAGCCGCTATAATTTTTATGTAATTTGCCAATAAATATTTGAGTTTTTTACTGAATTTTGCTGTTAAATCCGCGGAGATTAAAAACAAGGGTAAATACTCTTGCTATCATAGTAAGGGAGATGGCGTAATTTGTCAAGTTAAATAAGCTAAGTTATTAACATGTAATAATTAGGCAGCTATTGCAGATTGAATGTTCAAATGATCACTAACTTTGAGGTTTTGGTTTCATCTATTTGCGGCTGACTAATCATAGTTCGAATGAAATTGGTTGCCATAAAGGTACAACCTAGAATAAAAAAAGCAACGGAAATAAAGGGGATAATAAGAAATTCAAGAGGTAATATAGATGTAATTCCTCCTATTAAAAATGAAACGTTAGATGCAATGTCGAGGCAGATCTTCATTAATTTCTCTTGCCGAGAGGTATCGAGTTGCTTATTAAGGCCACACTGCCTAAAATGATCAGTTAATGACCATATATTTAAAGCAAGCGAAAGTGCACTTAGTATAGTGCTGACAATAGTAAAATACAAGCTTAAGGAAGAAATATTTAGGGCTAATGCTGCTATGTACCCACTCAAAGAAGCAATAGATAGTGCAGTAACCAAGCGTTTTGAATAAGTTCGTATTTTTTTCCTGTAAATAAGCCTCTCTTTCTCATAACTCATAAACTTAGCAGTAAATGCATATTATATCATAACATTAATTGATTTGAAAATCAATACAGAGTGCCCGGGAGAAGACTTGAACTTCCACAACTTGAAAAGTTACTAGCACCTGAAGCTAGCGCGTCTACCAATTCCGCCACCCGGGCTTTTTGTGATTTACTATGTTAAAATAAAATAATATACTCAAGTAGTTTTTAGCTCAAAGGTAATGCCAAATCTAGATCAAATATTTTTTGCTCAGAACAATGTTAATATTAATAATGTATATAAAATAGTCAACAACGCTTTGAGCAATAGTGATGGTGGTGAGCTATTTTTAGAGTTTTGCCAATCAGAATCCCTGATTTTTGATGATAATATATTAAAACATATGGATTTAAATATCAGAAGAGGATTTGGTCTCAGGTCTTTTTGTGAAGATAGTACGTCTTTTGTTTGCTCTTCTGAGATTAGCGAAAAAGAAATTAGTAAAGCTGCTTCTATGGTAAAAAGTTCAGCATCTTTAAGCAAAACAAATTCAGTAAACTTAAATGAGGAGGCAAAAAGCCTGTATTCAAAGATTAATCCCATAAATGAAATGGATCTGAGCTCAAAAATTAAACTACTCAATGAGATTAATGAGTATGTAAGGTCGAAGAATAACTGCGTGAAGCAGGTAAAAATAACTCTAAATGGAGAATGGCAAGTTGTACAAATAATAAAAGATGATCACAGGTTAAGCGATATCAGGCCTTTGGTACGTTTTAATGTACTAGTCATCGTAGAGAAAAATGGCCGAGCAGAGAGAGGTTCTGCAGGGCACGGTGGAAGAGACTCTTATAGTAAATTTGTTTCTGAGAAGAAGTGGAAAAAAGTTGCAAACCAAGCGTTAGAACAAGCGCTAGTAAATCTTGAGGCAATTCCAGCTCCGGCTGGAGAGATGACAGTTGTTTTAGGTTCAGGTTGGCCAGGAATATTATTGCATGAAGCTGTAGGTCATGGACTTGAAGGTGATTTTAACCGTAAAGGAATCTCGGCATTTTCAAATTCTATGGGTAAACAAGTGGCAGCCAGTAACATTACTGTAATTGATGATGGAACTCTACCTAATTTGCGTGGTTCTATTAGCATAGACGATGAAGGTACTTTACCTGGCTATAATGTGCTTATAGAAGATGGAATTCTAAAAGGATATATGCAAGATCATATGAACGCTAAACTTATGGGTGTAAATCCAACTGGTAATGGTAGAAGAGAAAGTTACAAAGAAGTTACTATGCCACGCATGACAAACACCTATATGTTGCCAGGAAAACATCCACCAGAAGAAATAATATCTAGTGTAAAGAAAGGTCTATATGCAGTAAATTTTGGTGGTGGGCAGGTTGATATAACATCAGGAAAATTTGTTTTCTCGTCTTCGGAAGCTTACCTAATAAAAAATGGTAAAATTACACAACCAGTCAAAGGAGCAACGATAATTGGTGATGGGCCAACAGTGCTAAAAAAAGTATCAATGATTGGTAATGATCTAAAGTTAGATCCTGGTGTTGGTACGTGCTCAAAAGACGGGCAAAATGTGCCTGTTGGAGTTGGTCAGCCAACACTCAAGGTCGATGCAATAACTGTTGGTGGAACTGAATATGTAGATAAGGGCTAAGCGAACTCAGCTCATGCTGTACAATTGTACAAATATTGTAACCATTATTCAAGTAGCTCATATAGATGCAAAAACTACTTAACAAATCTCTCTGCCTTCCTTGCCATAACGTGTATAACAATCTCACAAAAAATAATATCATAGAATTCAATAGGTGGTCTTTAAAAAATCCTTAAGGAAAGTAAAATCTGTTTAAATAGGCCGATATAGATGGTTTTACGATATAATAAAATTATTATAAACAAGAACTTATAAACTCTAGCAAATGAATTTGTGAGTTTAGTGGTGTTAGGAATACCTGGCTCTTTTATGTGGATTGACATTCTCAATAACCTGCTCTAGAGATAGATTATATAATTTTGACAAGGTTCTTGGCATGTGATATTTTTCTCGAATATAGGTAATGGCATAAATGACTTTATATCTATATCCAGCTCTAGGGGAAGATCTTCAATGTTTACGTCCATCCCTGACAAAGGATATTCTATGTCCATGTGCAGCTTTGGGGGATAGTTCTACTTTGAAGATTTCTTTCACTTTTACTATTGCGACTCCCAATTCCACTGAAATCACTCTTTCCCTTAATTCATATTGATATGGTGACTCCATTTATTCCCTCACTTTCAGCTTTTTCTTGCTTTACCATATCTCTTCCCCTCTTGTCTCTATCTTTATGTATTAAGCTATATAACTCAAAATCTTGATAAAATGCAGAAAAGTTTTTTTAATTTCAGCTCCATCCTCGAAGAGTTAGAAAATAACTTTAAGCAAGTTAGTCAGAATTTTTCTGACGCAAAGGAACAAGTTTTAAATTTAGCTGTCAACTCTGAAAATTTGGCAGGCAAGTTTCTTAATTATCACCCGAATATGTGCATAGTATAAAATTAGCTTGATAGACTTCAAGAGCTTTGCCTATGAAGTCAGTGTGCTTCTTGAAATGCAATATACTTTTATTACTTTAATTATGAAAATCCGTTAAGCCTTCTTGCCAATTACTACAATATTTTCACTTGGAAAAAAGTAGTCAGGTATAGCCATGTTCTTTGGTGCAGGACCGCCAATTACTCGGCCTGATGTGTCATAATATGAACCGTGACAAGGGCAGAACCAACCGTTGCCGTCTTTTGTAGCGTGATCAACTGGTACACATCCAAGATGGGTGCATATTCCAATCATAATTAACCATT
The DNA here is from genome assembly GCF_947251865.1 of Wolbachia endosymbiont (group B) of Protocalliphora azurea. Taxonomy (NCBI): domain Bacteria; kingdom Pseudomonadati; phylum Pseudomonadota; class Alphaproteobacteria; order Rickettsiales; family Anaplasmataceae; genus Wolbachia; species Wolbachia endosymbiont (group B) of Protocalliphora azurea. Next base: position 1,481,767 of record NZ_OX366394.1, read on the forward strand.
CATCTTTTCCTTTATATACTCTTTTTTCATCTGATTCAGGATCTCTCAAATTTTCTGCATTTATGGCTCTTGCAGCCTCAATCTCTTGTTTTGTGCGCTTGCGGATAAATACTGGCTTACCTTGCCATTTTACCTTTTTTCCTTGTCCTTCTTGAATATCAGATAGATTAACCTCAACCGTAGACATCGCTAAAACCTCAGCAGAAGGATTCATAGACTTAACCAATGGCCAAAGACCGCTTGCAGCTCCTATACCTGCCATGGCACACGTAGTTAATGTGATAAAATCTCTTCTACTCTTATTTTTGGCAAAATCTTTAACAAGAGATGTTTTTTTATTCTTCTCATTCGTCAATGATTTTTTATTTTTAGTTAACTTCTTATCCATCAATCTCTACTTGAACATAGACACATATTTTAATTTAAATATTATAGATTAATCAATAGAAATTTGCACTATTTGTTTAACCTTTGCTATACAGTTAAGAAGAAACAGAGTTGTCAATTTCGGAAATACTATCTTCAGTGGAATCGGGATCCTCAATTTTCGCTACTGACACCACCTTTTCTCTACTCTCTGTTTTAAACAGAGTGACTCCTTGAGTGCTACGTCCTGCAATTCTGATATCATTTACTGAAATACGAATTAACTTTCCTTTATCTGTAATAAGCATGATATTATCACCCTGTTCAACTGGAAAGCTAGCAACAACATTACCGTTTCTGTCGGTAGTCAGGATATTTGTAATACCAACACCACCTCTATTTGTTACCCTATACTCGTACGCAGAAGTTCTTTTACCAAAGCCATTTTCAGTAATAGTTAATATGAACTCCTCATTCATTGCAAGTTTTAAGAACAGTTTGTTATCTATTCCTAAATCATTCAAAGTCTTTTCCAATTTAGAATCAATGAAGTTATTAATTGCAGTCCCCAGTCTTTTTGCAAGTGGAACTTTTAAGTAAAGTTCTTTTGTTTCTGTTGCTACACCTATCCCATTTAATATGGTCATAGATATCACGCTGTCATTCTTTGCAAGTTTGATACCTCTTACGCCATCTGAATTGCGACTTTTAAATTGACGCACATCACTTACAACAAATCTGATGCTTTTTCCAAGTGTTGTTGAAAGTAGAACATGATCAATTTCGCTACATACTTTAACTGATATTAACCTATCCCCTTCGTCGAGCTTTATTGCTATTTTTCCATTGCTTGGAATATAGTGAAAATCTGCTAAGGAGTTACGCCTTATGTTCCCATGAGCAGTAACAAAAACTATATTTTGATTTTCGTCATTCTCACTTGGAAGCGGCATGATGTTAGTTATAGTTTCACCATCGCTAAGCGGGAATATATTAACAAGCGCTCTTCCACGTGCAGTTGGCTCTGCAAGAGGCAGTTTATAAACCTTTAATCTGTAAACTCGACCAGTATTAGAAAAGAATAAAAGGCTAGTATGAGTATTTCCAACAAATAATTTTGTGATTACGTCCTCCTCTTTTAACCCCTGTCCTAGCTTTCCTTTTCCACCACGATGCTGGGTTCTATAGTGAGAGAGCTTCACACGTTTGATGTAACCATTCATAGTTACGGTCACTACCATATCTTCTTGTGGAATTAGATCTTCAGCTTCAATGTCCGTATCTGATTCCTCTATTGAAGTTTTTCGCGGCACAGCAAATCTGTTCTTTATTTCTTGTAGATTGTTTTTTATTTCTTTCATCAACTTCTCTCCTGAGCCAAGAAAAGCGATATATTCTTTTATCAGGTTGATCATTGAACTTAGCTCAGCTTCTAATTTGTCTTTTTCAAGGCCTGTTAAACGTTGCAATTTCATGTCAAGAATAGCTTTCGTTTGCAGCTCAGTTAATCTATACACTCCGTCTTTCAAAAAGCTCATGCTGTCTGAGATTAATCCAATAATTGTGTTTATCTCAGCTGAAGTTTTCCATTCTTTATTTAAAAGTTCTCTACTTGCTTCCGCAGGATCTTTTGCACCACGGATGATTTTTATCACTTCACCTATGCTCAAGACCGCAATGTAGAGCCCTATATATATATGAGCTTTTTCCCTCGTTTTTCTTAGACGAAATTCTGTTCTCCTGATTAATACTTCTTTTCTAAAATCAACAAAAGCAGCTATGATTTCTTTTAATGACATCAAAGCAGGCCTGTTATTGTTGAGGACTAGAGTGTTAACACTAAAACTACTTCTTAGTGGAGTTAGTCCTAATATTTGATTAAGTATAAAACTTGCTTCAGCATTTCTTCTGAGGTCAATTACTACCCTAATACCAGACTTATCAGACTCATCCCTAATTTCTGTTATGCCATCAATTCTTTTTTCTTTTACAAGCTCACCTATCTTCTCAATTAATTTTACTTTATTTACCTGGTAAGGTATTTCATTAATCACTATTGCTTGCCTATCTTGTGGCAGGTCTTCTATGTGAGTCTTGCCTTGCACAACAATTGAGCCACGACCAGTTGCAAATGCTGATCTTATTCCAGACCTTCCAAGAATCATTCCCCCAGTTGGGAAATCCGGCCCTGGCATCACTTCAAGTAACTCATCCAAAGTAACTTCAGGATTATCTATATATAACATACAAGCATCTATTATTTCTCCAAGGTTGTGAGAAGGAATATTGGTTGCCATACCAACTGCAACACCGCTTGCACCATTTACCAATAGATTCGGAAATTCTGCAGGCAGTACAACAGGCTCTGTTTCATTTCCATCATAGTTTGGCCTAAAATCAACTGTATCTTCGTCAATATCATTTAGTAAAAAATGCGACACTCTGTGGAGCCTTGCTTCTGTATATCGCATTGAAGCTGGCGGATCTCCATCTATCGAACCAAAGTTACCTTGCCCATCAATCAGTGGTAAAAGAAGAGAAAAATCTTGAGCCATCCTGACCAAGGAGTCATAGATAGCCATGTCACCATGTGGGTGATATTTTCCCATTACATCCCCGACTATACGAGCTGCTTTTTTATACGGTTTACCGGCATCGAACCCAGCCCTCGACATTGCGTATAATATGCGCCTATGAACAGGTTTAAATCCATCTCGCACATCAGGTATAGCTCGACTTATGATCACACTCATTGCGTAGGAGAGATAAGAATCCTCTAGCTCTTTCACTATTGAAACTGGTACTATGTTGTCTTGCATTTTCTATACTTTGATTGAAATAATTGTAATATTAATATTCAACTAGGCTAATGGGCAATGACAGACTTGAACTGCCGACCTCCTCGGTGTAAACGAGATGCTCTACCAGCTGAGCTAATTGCCCCTCTAGATATAATTCTATAGTTCAATGTTGTTGTTGTAAACAAAAATAGCGATACAAGCAACTCTTATGGAATCGCTGAGTGCGCACTATGGAGTTGTATAAATTTTAGCCTTGCTGCTACCTTGTATAAAGGTATTCTTTCACTTGCATTTTTTGACATGTTCAACAACTTTGAATAACATGCTGTGGCATTTTTAAAATCTGAGAGCTTATCTAGAATAACAGCTAAATTATAGGTATAAAAAATATTGTTTTGATCTAAAGAAATTGCTGCTTTCATATATTCTTTAGCTTTTATGTAATCCCCTTTTTTCATATAGATCAAACCTAAATTTGCTGATAAAGGGGCGCTATTTCTGAGTGTATCATACAATTTCAACATTTCACTCAATGCTAAATTAGGATCATATTGTGAAATTATCGTCAGAAAATTCTTTAATACATAAGGGTTGCTAGGATATTCTTTTAACAGTCTTGTGTAAATCTCTACAGCTTTTTTAAATTCTTTGTTAGCGTAATAGATATTCCCTAGTCCAATTAAAGCACTTTCATGATAAGGAAATTTTGCGATAATCTGATTGAGGAGAGAAGTAGCTGTTTCACTATCTCCTAACTCAAAGGAATCTTTTGCTTTTTTTAAAATAGAGTATATGTCAAAATTCTTGCCAGAATTCTGCGAAATTTTGATATTAAATTTGTCACTTTTTCTCTCGATAACATCAAGATCTTTATATTTTTTATCAGCTTTTATATGCTTGACAACACTATCAAAGACCTTCTGTATCTCCAAATTTTCACTAGCATAAGTAACAGAAGACCTCCATAAAATCACAACGCAAATTAACATGCAGACAAACATAGATCCTAGTGTTGTGGCATTGGCTGCAGCGCGTAACCAGTAAATCTTATTTCTTTGAACTATACGCAACACATTACAAATTCATAAATGCTAAATTACTTATCTAATATAATAATAAATACACCTACGACAATGTTGCAAATTTTTATTTTCCTTTCCATTATGTCCAGAAGAGTTCGGTAGCTCTTTTACGCGAAATACCACATTTACGTCCTCAAGGTTAATTTCAATTCTCTTGACCAATGTTCTGATAATATCACGTTTAGTTAACCAGTCTGCGTTATCAAGGTTTAACGTAATATTGGAAGAAAAGTCTTCTAAATTGGCCACAACCAGAGTTACCTCCTGTTCTAATTCCTTTTGATAAAATATCTTTTTCTTCTCTTCTTTAATTGTTTTTAAGCTTTGTTTCATTGCTTTAATTCGTGGTTCAAATTCCTCTTGATTGATATATTCTTGAGCATAACTATCGATAAGTCTAGCAATACCACGTTTTAATTTATTTTCTTGTTTCTCTAGCAGGTCACTTTTTTGATCCAATGATGATTTTTTTAGTTCTGAAAGCCTACGCTTGTATTCTTCTAAAATCCTGTTTGGATTTTTCAATAACTGCTTAACCTCTTCCCACACAGCTGTTTCTAATGCATCTGAGCGAATGGGTTTATTGTCACAAATCTTATTACCACCAAAACGGTAAGAATCTTTACCACTACAACGGTAATATGCATAATGACCACCTTCTTCTTCTCGTCTACTTCTCATGCAAGTTCCGTAACATCCGTAATTACAACGCTTACATATGACTAAACCTTGTAGTAAGTACTTTGCTCCTCTTTTTCTTGTCCTTGCTACTTTTCTATTTTCAGCTAATTGTTCTTGAACAATATCAAATATATCTTCATCTACTATATTTGGCACTTTAATATAAATCCAATTTGCTTTTTCAACAGGATAGACAGAGTGGTTACTTTTTGGCTGCTCACAAGAGCCTTTCTGTGGTCTTACTTGCTTTAATCTTACTCCTAACCTTCTTCTACCAAAAGCTGCTTGTCCTTTGTAAGCAGGGTTTTTCAACATACTCCAAATTGTACCTTTATTCCAGCGTTCTTTTCCTTTTTGTGTCTTAATGGACATAGTATTTAGCCGACGACATACTTCCCCAATACTTGTTCTTTCTCTGCCTATCCACAAAAATACTTTACGAACGACATCAGCTTCTTTTTCGTTAATCTCAAATAAAGCTTGTCCTCCTCCCATATGCTTATCTATATAACGATAACCATAAGGAGCTCCTCCCATTACATTTACATAGCCTTTGTTAGCTGCATAGATTTTACCACGACGACTTCGTTCCATAATTTTCGCACGTTCATATTCTGCTATCATACCTTGCATTTGTAACAGTAATTGAGATTCTGGGTTACCGTTAATCTCATAATTTAAAAAAACCACTTTTGCTCCTGCTTTTTCAAATTCTTCAATCAGCACCATTTGATATGCATATTTTCTAGATAAACGATCAGGAGAATGAATGTAAATCTTATCAATTTTACCTTCTGTTACTTTATCACGTAATTTTTCTAAATCAGGGCGGACTAAATGAGATCCACTGTAGCCGTTATCAATAAATTTATACTCACTTAACAATCTGTATCCGTCCAGATTAATTTGCTTCTCTAAAGCTGCAATTTGACTTTCTATCGTATTTCCTTCTACTTGTTTCCCCGAAGAAACTCTCGCATATAAACATACTGTTACCATTTGACCCTCCTTGAATCCCATTTTTATGTTTTAAGTTTTTTTGACTTATTTCCTTTGACACTACCTTTTCATAAGCATCTGATAAGCATTGTTCTGCTAACCGATTAGGTTCATAGCTACAGCTAATTTGGATAGCTAATCTCTTGTTTCTCATGACTTTTCCTTGAAATAATATGTTCATATCATTCCTTAAAGCCGATGGTTAATTGATTATTAGCGCTATAAGTAAATCGGACTCTTGGTTCTGGACACAGAAGTTTTCGAGAAATGGTTTTCTCTAGTTTTATTTTTATGTTTTTTGCAACATTGTCGGTAGTGTAAAGATATTATTAATTGGCAGATACTATTTAGAATGAGTTAAAAGAGCACTTCTACACATTCCATATGGTTGCCAATTACACTCCTCACATGCGTAGTCAAATTTCTCTAAAGACATTTTCTTTCTAATTCTTTTTACTGCTTTACTCCAGGTCAAAATCTCGCCAATTTTTATTCCTAAAATTTCCATATGCCTTCTATCTAGCTCTAAAACTTTAGCTTGTGTGGTACATTTACCTTGTTTAGTCTGGTTTGGGCAAACACTACAAATAGTGTCAAGATTATCAACTACTTCGATTTTAGTATTAGGATCACTAATTACTTTACTTGCTATCTTTTTGTAATTTTCTACAAAGCTCTGAGAATATCCATACCCTTGAAATGCAAGAGTGCACATAAAATGATGAGGACGAAACCTTATCACTTTTTCAAATACTGCAAAGCTGCTACAAGTAGAAAAATTTTTACCAAACCAGGAAGGATGAATGGTAAAACACCTACCATTATTGCTTGTTTCAGACCCACGTAAATAGTAAGCCAACTAATACCACAAATAAAGATTACGACTGTACCCGCCAGACAACTTAAAGAATTACACATAAATGATTTATATTTAGAGTTCAGTAATTCATTTACTTTGTTCATTACCATAACAGCAGCTAAACAGCCAATTAAATATCCACCTGTTGGTCCAAGAAAAATGTGATAACCACTAGAAAAATTCGCAAAAACAGGAAATCCTGCTGCACCAAGTGATAGATATGTAAGCACAGAATAGAATGCTGTTCTGCGGTTAAATTTAAGCCCAACAAGCATTAATCCTAAAGTTTGCAATGTGATAGGCACAGGCTGCAATGGTATGCTTATTTGAGCCATCAAGAATAAAAGTAAAACACAAGACAATATTTCAGCCAGTGTTGACCTACTGCTTGATTGTGTTATAAACATATCTTCCCAATAAAAATAACTTACTAAATGTAATATATGTGTATAAGAGGTTTTGCAATTTAAATTTTGCTTATATTGCGCTACAATGAATTATTTATGCACTATTTAAAAATGATGAGTAAACAAGATCTATTATCGTTGATGAAAGAAAGACACAGCGGACGTTCATACGATCCTACAAGAGCAATATTTCAGAAAGAAATGGATATTTTAATAGAAGCTGTAAGGCTAACACCCTCGTGTTTTGGTGATGAACCTTGGCGATATGTGATATGCAACAAACAGAACAATCAAAGCGCATGGAAAAAATTGCTCGGTTGCCTTGATGAATCTAATCAAAAGTGGGCAAAAGATGCACAAATACTAATTATATCTCTAAGCGCTAAGAACTTCCGTAAACAAGGTAAAGGAGAAAATCTTTGGGCTAAACATGATACTGGTGCAGCAAATTATGCACTTATGCTGCAGGCTGCAGCTATGAACTTAATGGCTCATCAAATGGGTGGATTTGATAGAGATAAAATAGTTAAGAGATTCAATATACCTGATGATTTTAATGTAATGTCAGTGATAGCAGTTGGTTACGAAAAAGAGGGTGCTGAAGTCAAAGAAAAACAAAGAAGATCAATAAAAGAAATATTCTTTTATGACGAATGGCCAGCGAGCTGACTTGACCATTCTTCTCTTAATATCTTAAAAATTGAATTATTTGGCAAATAATTTTTTTTCATCCTACCCTCTTCAATTGCTTGCCAGTCTTTCCATGAAAGCCTCTCGTTTCCAAGTTCATAGTCCATACCATCCCATATATCTTCTCGAAAGCCATAAACAGCAAAATGCCAATTATATTCATTAAAAATAGAAGTAAGATCTCGAAAATAGTGCTCTAATCCTTTTGAGCAGCGGTGCCCGCCAAACTCTCCAGCAAGGATCTTATAATCTGGTATATTATACCTCTTTTGGAAAATTTTTACAGGTTCTATATATGATTTTAACTTATCTTTATTCCAATACTCTACTTTTTTTGCATCAAAAGATTGAACATGTCCAGGGTAGGCGAAGTTACCTTGGTTTAATTTTAAGTTTGTATAAGCAAAGGGCTCATATATATGAAATGAATAAAGAACATTTTTATCACTAACTGGTTCAAATTTGTTAAAAGTATTAGAGTCAGCATAACTGCTGCTATCAAGTATTATTGGGGTCTCTGAGTCAACTTGGCGGATACTGTTTACCACGCTGCTATAAAAGCCAAATAGATTCTTCTGAACTTTGCTTTGTTCTACTTTATAAATAGCCGAGTCTGCAGTATTATAAAGCCTTTCTGGATGTGGTTCATTTAAGATATTATATCCAACAATAGCAGGATGATCTTTAAGCTCTTTCGCAAGATCTTGCCAAAATTTTGCTGCTTGTTTTTGAAAAGCTTGATCTGACCATAAACGTAAATCATCTTTATTGTTATTATTTTGCTTCCATCTAGATCCAGGTAAGCTAAGCATCGTTAACACTACTGGTATTTTTTGTTGATGAAAAGCATCTAAAACATCTTTCAGAACTTTCAGGTCTTTGGAAATCAGGCCCGGATAATTGTCTGCATTGCCTAAGAGGAAGTCACGTTGCGTAGTTTCAAATTTGTCAGGAGCAAGACGAATAAAACCAATTTTGTATTCCTTTGCTGCTTTGATTAAGTCACTATCAACTTTTCTATTGAAAACATTTGCTCCCTTTCTGACTCCAGTTTGCCAAAAGAGCATTTTGCTGTTCTCCGGTATTGACTTAGCACTCACATTACAGAAAACTATAGAATACAAAACAGCTGTAATTAGAAGAAAAATTTTCACTTATATAATTTTGCTATAATGGTAAGTAACCTAACAGACAAGATCCCGTTTGTAAAGATGCATGGTACTGGCAATAGTTTTGTTATCATAGACTCACGTTCAGCAAATAATTTAGACTGGAATTATAGACAAATTGCTGATCAAGGCAGTTGTGATCAAGTGATAATTATAACAATGTCTAATGCTGCAAACTGCTTTATGCATATCTACAATGCTGACGGTAGTCGAGCTGAAATGTGTGGAAACGCAGCACGCTGTGTTGGATATTTGATAATGTTAGAAAAAGGTACTGAATATATCACTATTGAGCTGATAAATAATCGTATCTTAGAATGTTTTAAAGTAGGTGATAAATCAATAAAGGTCAATATGGGTAAACCACTGCTTAAATGGAATGAAATTCCTCTTTCTTGTGAATGCGATCCCCTTTATCTACCTATAGAGCTTGAAATGCTGAAAGAGCCAGTTGCAGTAAATATTGGTAACCCTCATATAGTTTTTTTTGTTGATAACATAAGCGAAATACCATTGCAGAATTTAGGACCAAAGCTAGAAAATCACGAATTATTTCCTCAGAAAACAAATGTTAGTATTGCACAAATAGAAAAATCTGGAGAAATAAACTTAAGAGTTTGGGAAAGAGGAACAGGTATTACTGCTTCATGTGGTAGTGCGGCTTGTGCAGCATTTGTTGCATCTATACTTCGTAAGTGTTTGGCTACTAAACAAACTTCAGTACATTTACCAGGAGGTCATTTACTGATTGAGTGGTCAAAAAATATACTGATGACTGGGGATATAGGGTTTTTATGACCTAGGCTAGGCACTGACACTCATTACTTCTAACACCTTTTTACCAATCACAGCAGGGGTTTCTGCAATCGCAATCCCAGCACTGCGCATAACCTCTAACTTTGCACCAGCACTTCCACCGCTGGAAGAGATGATTGCTCCAGCGTGTCCCATACGTCTTCCTGGAGGTGCCGTTTGGCCTGCTACAAAACCAACGATTGGCTTTTTAGTTTTTTCTGTTTTCACAAAATGTGATACATCTTCTTCTTCGTTTCCACCTATTTCACCAATAACTACAATACCATGAGTATCGTCATCTTTTAAAAAGAGCTCCATACAGTCAACAAATGTCATACCATGAACTGGATCCCCCCCAATTCCGATACACGTGGATTGACCAAGACCAACAGCAGTTGTTTGTGCTACCGCTTCATAAGTTAAAGTTCCAGAGCGAGACATAATTCCTATATGTCCACGTTTGTGAATATGTCCTGGCATAATTCCTATTTTGCATTCTTCAGGTGTAATAACCCCTGGACAGTTTGGGCCAATCAATCGACTGTTTGAACCAGCGAGAGCATGCTTTACCTTTACCATGTCAAGTATAGGAATGCCCTCTGTAATACAAATTATCAATTCTATTTTTGCATCTATTGCTTCAAGTATTGCAGCAGCAGCAAATTTAGCAGGTACATATATAACTGTAGCATTTGCACAGGTTTTTTCTTTGGCTTCTGCTACAGTATTAAAAACCGGTAAATTAAGGTGAGTGCTACCACCCTTTCCAGGAGTTACACCTCCCACCATTTTCGTTCCGTAATCAATTGCTTGCTCTGAATGAAATGTGCCTTGTGCACCAGTAAAACCCTGGCATATTAATCTTGTATCTTTGTTTACTAAAACGGACATGCTTTATTTTACCTCTTTTACTATCTTTTGCGCAGCATCACCCAGTTCATCTGCAGCAATAATATTTAATCCTGACTCTTCTAAGATTTTTTTTCCTTCTTCAAAATTAGTACCTGATAATCTAACCACTAGAGGAACTTTAATGCTCATTTCTTTTGCAGCCGCAACAATTCCACTTGCGATAATATCGCAACGCATTATACCACCAAATATGTTAACCAGAATTCCTTTTACGTTGCTATCAGACAATATGATTTTAAATGCTTCAGTTACAGTTTCTTTACTCGCTCCACCACCAACATCCAAAAAGTTAGCAGGCTCTGCTCCATAGTACTTTATTATATCCATTGTTGCCATAGCAAGACCTGCACCGTTCACCATGCAACCAATATTGCCATCCATTTTGATGTAACTAAGTCCATGTTTTGAAGCTTCTATCTCTTCTTTAACTTCTTCATCATAATCACGAAGCTGCACGATTTCTGGATGACGATATAAAGCGTTGTCATCAAAATTAATTTTAGCATCAAGTGCAACAAAATCCCCAGAATTTGTTTCAACTAGTGGGTTAATTTCTATTTGGCTTGCATCAGTTGTAATAAACGCATCATATATATTTTTTGCAATATTTGTTATTCTTTCTATTTGTTCTGAATTCAAATTAAAATTATTGGCAAGTTTACTGTTATCAAGATTTGTAAAACCAGTAGCAGGGTCAATATCAAATTTCACAATTTTTGTAGGAGAATTTTTTGCTACCTCTTCAATATCCATACCACCTTCTGAGGAAAATATAAATACTAACCTACTGAGCTTTGGATCAACTACTAGACTCAAATAGTACTCTTTTTTAATGCTTGAACCTTCCTCAATGTATATTCTTCTTACCTGCTGTCCACTAGGCCCTGTTTGATGAGTAACTAAAGTTATGCCGAGCATGTTCTTTACAAACTGTTGAGCTTCTTCAACTGACTTTGCTAGCTTTACACCACCAGCCTTACCCCTACCACCTGCATGAATCTGAGCTTTAACCACAAACACGTCAGATTTTAGTTGATTTATTTGAGTTTCTACTCCTTCTGCAGATGTAGCAACAAAACCCTTTGGTACCGGGACATTAAACTTGTGTAAAATTTCCTTTGCTTGATATTCATGAATATTCATAAGATAACTAATTATTAACCTTAGTAAAAACTACCAACCATAACGCTGTCTTCTGCATTCTTGCTGATACCTCTTTTTCCTTGCTTCAGCTTTTTTTTTAGCTGTTTTCTCTGATTTCTTTTCGTGATATTTTTTTTTCATTTTGAGCCCTCTTCCTTCCTTTTGAATTATTTTTCTCAACACTGGAAGAGCTCTATCTACATCACCATAATGGACTGATACTTCAATCAAACTCTATACCTCCTTCGGTAATCACTTCAAAATCCATTTATAAATTAGAAAATTAACATTGTCAATTATTTTATAAACTTGAGCGATAGAATATGATATGCAGTGATTTATATGAAAAAAGCTTCATTCTGCTGTCAATCATTTACTTGCTGATAAAAATTGCTCTTAGGTTACAGTGCTCTTGTAATTTTTCTAATCTCGGGGCGGAGAGATTTGAACTCCCGACCCTTTGGTCCCAAACCAAATGCGCTACCAGGCTGCGCTACGCCCCGACTTCTTTACTAAGAGTATCGATAGTTCGGAAAAATGCAAGTTTCATTTATTTCTTTTAGGAAAAATATAATGCAGATTTCTTTATATAGAGTGTCAAGTTGCACTAGCCATATTAAAAAATCTAGCTATACCAATTGGTGAAGGTTAATGCAGCAACTACAGCAGTATCAACTCTCAAAATTCTTTTTCCTAGACTCAGTTTCTGACAAAATTTATTGGCAGAATCAAGTTCGCAAGATGAAAAACCACCTTCGGGGCCAACAATAATAGCAACGTTTTTCTTGCCTTTTAGAACTTTATTAGGAGGTTGTCCTTCACCTGTTTCATCACACAAAACAAAATTTTTATTCTGGGAATCGGATAATTCACAAAAATTAATAGGAAGAAAAATCTGTGGTATACTTGTCCTACCGGATTGTTCCGCAGCTTCAATTGCCTGTAATTTCGCTCTACTTAGGTTAATGTTTTTTACTACTGTACGTTCTGTTGAAATAAATTGAATGCAGGTTACTCCCATTTCAGTTGCTTGTCTTACTATGTTGCTTAAGGCGCCGCTTTTTACCAGAGCACAATACAAATATAGATTTTTTTCATGTTGTTGTTGTTTAGTGCGTTCTTTTATTATAATTTTTGTCGATTTACTTGATATATTCACTACTTCTCCTAACCATTCTCCATCCTTTCCATTAAAAAGATAGATGTTATCATGCTTCTTAAGCCGCATTACATTGTAAATATAGTGACTTTGTCGTGGATGAAGCGCCAAACTTACATTTTGTGATAAAGCTTCTTCAACATAAAGCCTAATTTTTTTCATTCAAAACTTTAGTTATTTGCATTCTGTTTGAGTGACTCTTACGGGATTTGAACCCGTGTTACCACCGTGAAAGGGTGGTGTCCTAACCACTAGACGAAAGAGTCGACTTGAATCTAACTGAGTTATATCGATTATACATATAAAGTCAATTCAATTATTTTGAATCACACAGTTAGAGTAGTGATTTTATATCGACAGCCTCCTATTACCCCATGTTCAATGCTTACTGAACCTATCTCAGATTTAGGAGCTTTAGATCCTAATTCTAATTTTTGTTCAACTTTTGTATCTGAATCATAGCCAGAATCGTATCCAGAATCTCTACGCTCAAAATTTTGCCTTATTTCTTTTACGTTAAAGCCAGCCTTGGTCTTGATTTGCTGACTCGCTGGCTTATTAGCACTTTGCTCATTTAGTTTTACTTGCAAATTATTCACTTTATCCTTCACTAATCCATGATAAGTCCCAGAATTATCTTTTATATGTTTTGCTTGTCTTTCTGATCTCTTTTTCGATAAATCTACTTTAGCATAAATAGGCTCTGGTTGCTCTTTATGATTTAAGCTAGTGGGCTTTTTTTGCTCTGAGAAATCATCTACATCTTCATAAATAGGTTCTCCTGATATACTAGAATAACCACTATCTTTCAATGATAAATTTTCAGTAGATCTTTTATGCAAATCATATACTTCAGCATAAATGGATTCTTCCGATACGCTCAACTCTTCTAATGAGTTACTAACCTTAGCGTCATATACCTCATCATAAATGGGCTCTTTTAAAAGTAAAATATCATCATGCTCAAAAATCCTAGGAGGTTTTTTAGGTGAGTTGGCCTTAAATTTTATCTCTACTTCCTCTTTAAGCTTGTCACAACTTTCCGTTTGTTTCAAAATCTCCAATATTTCTTTTCTTTCTTTTTTTATTAGCTCACCAAGCACTAAACAACATTTTTCTTTATGATCTTTGAGACTGTCCTTATCTCCGTACTGCATAGCTTATGATGCTATTTTGTATTGAAGGATTACATTTCCTATACTATTATTTATCTCATTAATATTTGCTCCAGCACTAATAAGTAACGTCATTACATTATGATCAAGATTTGTTACTGCATACTCTAAAGCTCGATTTAAAGTTTGATCATTATTCAAGTCAAATGACCCCTTGTTCCTAAAAGGATTAATTCTAGAAAAGAGTTTTTCAAAGCTGTTTACTATATTATGAAGACTTAAAGCTAGCCTCACGCCTCTTATATTGCTATTTCTAGCGGATTTAATTAAAAAACTATCTACTTATACCCATGATTGTACCCCTCTATACAAAAGCTCACCATATGTGGTACAATCTTAAACTATAACGATTTATTTTATATTAATAATCGCTTTTCACACCCACTTAACAAGAGGAGGCATCGACATCATAATTGCATCGGGGTTACCATTAGTCATTAAACCAAACCTTGTACCACGATCATAAAGAAGATTGAACTCCACATATCTGCCACGTTTTATCAATTGTTCTTCTCGTTGTTCTTTTGTCCAAGATTTTTGCATATGTTTGTGTATGATGTGTAAGTAAATTTCTAAAAAGGCTTCACCTACTGCTTTTGTGAACTCAAAATCGTTTTTCCAGTTGCCAGAAGTTAGATTGTCATAAAAAATTCCACCAATACCACGTGGCTCTTTTCTATGTTGTAAAAAAAAGTAATCATCACATTGCTTTTTAAATTTCGGATAATATTCGATGTTGAACTCATCGCAAGTTGCTTTAATTGATTCGTGAATATACTTGCAATCTCCCTCATCCTTATAAATTGGAGTAAAGTCCATTCCTCCACCAAACCATTGTTTTGAGGTATATATCAATCTTGTGTTCATATGTGCTGCAGGGATAAGGGGAGATTGCATGTGAGACACTAAAGATATACCGCCTGCCCAAAACTCTCCATTGCTTTCACTTGCACCAGGAATTTCATTAATGGCTGAGTCTTCGAGCTTTCCGTATACTCTTGAAACGTTTATTCCAACTTTTTCAAAAATATTACCAAAGATAATTGTAGATTCACCACTTCCTCCACCTGGTCGGTTCCACTTTCTTTTTTCGATTTTTGGTTGTGTGAATGACTGTACCTCAATTGATAAGAAAGATTCGGTGATCTTGTTTCTCAGTGCGCAAAACCATTCAAATGCTTGTGTCTTTTGTTTTTCCATAATGCCTTCTGTTGGCTTATTAATATTATTGTACTCTATATTTACAGGACTTAATTAGATTGGGATAGTAACTACTCATCAAGGATGTTAATAAATCTATAATAATTAAATCAATATAGTAGAATATTTTTATATGTGCAAGGATGCCAAGCAATAATAATGAGTAAAAGATACATAGATAACAAAAAAGAGAACAGAGTTGACTTCATACTAAGAAATTATGGGATGTCAATTATTGTGATGGCAGTTATTATGTTCTTACCTCCAATAGCAATATCAGTACTCTATTTTTCTAATGTATATAGTCAGCATGTTAATATAGAGATTAATTTATTAATTAGCATTCTAATGACTCTCTTTGTGGTATATAATATAAAACGTTACAAGTATCTACTTAATATCATAGAGTTTCAAAATGCAATATTTGCAAATGCGCTGAATCATAATACAGAGTTTTGTCTCATTTTACATAAAGATGAGGGTATTATTTATGCTGATGCGAGGTTCTACGAAAGGTTCAAAGATCACATAAACGATGATGTTACGCTAGATAAAATTCTTGAAGCAGGAGATGTGTCAGAAAAAGACAGAAAATCACTCTATCATGCGTTAAGAAATAACACTTCTGTAAAAGTATGCATTTCCTTAAGCAAGAAGAGTAGAATATCTAACTTTCTTTTGCTCTCTGAACCAATACCGGATAATCCACAAATTGCTATAAATAGTAATAAGACTTTAAATTTATCATTAGCCCCAATAGCAAGACCGAATGGGTATTTTGTACTGAAGGCAACACAGGTAAACAAAGAGCAGGTATATGAAGAGTTGATAGAGAAACACAATATAGCAACTTACGTTGCAAATACAAAAGGAGGTATCTTATCTGTAAATAAAAGATTTTTAGACATGTTTGAACTAAAAAAATTGGAAAAAGGTAGCTCAATCAATGATTTTATATCTCAATCTAAGTATGACGATACAATAACCAAAAATGAAATTATGTTTTTTACTATAAGCGGTGCTCCATTTAAGGCTTATATGAGTACTGCTATATTTTGTGATAAATACAATCATAGCTATATACACGGCTTTATAACACCAACTGAATCAAATATTGTTGATTATCAACTACACCCTTGTTTTACAAATTCGTCAATTGCTATTGCACAATGCGATATAAATGGCAATTTTATAAAGAAAAATATAGCATTAGTAAAACTTGCGGGGTCAAGTAATGATTCTATCTTTGCATTGATATCAGATGGTTATCATATGAAAGTGCGTGAATATTTTTCAAGTAATAGGATAAATAATGCGTCCTTTGATGTGCAGCTCAATGGCGGTAATAACATGAAAATATATTTTAATAAGTTTCTTCATAATAAAGTGATGTTCATACTTTGTTATTTTATTGATAATACTGAACGTAAAAAACTAGAGATAAAACTTGAGCATTATCAAAAGGTGCAAGCTATAGGGCAATTAGCAGGTGGTATTGCACATGATTTCAATAATATATTAACCGGAATAATAGGATTTTGTGATTTGCTTTTACTCCAGCACTCAGCTAGCGATCCATCTTTTGGAGATATAATACAGATACAGCAAAATGCAAAACGTGGGTCAAATTTAGTAAGACAACTGCTTGCTTTTTCAAGAAGACAGACTTTGCAGCCAAAGATTATTAATGTAAATGGTACGATAGCTAATCTTTATGAAATGATCAAAAGATTAATAGGTGAAAATATAAAATTTAATATTTATTATGGTAGCGATTTGGGTGCTGTTAGGGCTGACCAAGGACAATTAGAGCAAGTTATGCTTAACTTAGCAGTTAATGCTGGTGCTGCTATGGAAAAGGGGGGAGAGTTAACTATACGAACCTTTAATCAAAAGGTTGATTCATTAAATTCTACACCTCAGGATATGTTTTCTCCAGATAAGGAAACGATTGAACATGGGAATTATGTTGTGATTGAAGTGATTGATACTGGATGTGGAATGACGAGTGATATAATTGAAAAGGCATTTGATCCATTTTTTTCTACCAAAGATATTACTTCTGGTACAGGTCTTGGCCTCTCTACTGTATATGGCATTATTAAACAAACCGAAGGATACATCTATGTTGCTAGCAAAGTGAATCATGGAACTAAATTTAGCATATTTTTGCCCATAGTTTACATATCGGATGAAAATGATAAAGAGGAAGATAGTAAAGAAATAGAGAAACCGGTAGAGATTAAAGGTAATGGTATAATTTTATTAATTGAAGATGAAGATTCAGTAAGGGAATTTACTGCTAAGGCTCTTACAAGAAAAGGATTTAATGTAATAGAAGCGAGTATAGGCAGCGAGGCACTAGAGATCATTAGAAAAAAAAATCAACACATAGATCTAATAATCACTGATGTAATCATGCCAGAGGTGAGTGGTCCAGAAATAGTTAAAGAAACATTGATACATAGGCCAAACATCAAAGTTATTTTTATTTCTGGGTATACAGAGGATGCTTTTTTAAAGAGCGATGAAATCAATATAGAAGACTTCCATTTTTTACCCAAACCATTTACTCTGAATGAGTTAGGAAATAAGGTTCAAAGTGTGTTACACAAGACAAAAAAAGGCAGTTTACTTTGAGCATGATTGGCAACAAAAAAATTTTTCTAATGCAAAAATTTCTTGCATATATACAATAGAGTTATTTTATACATAAGATAAAAGGCGTGAGCAAGATCATTGCAATAGTAAATCAAAAGGGTGGAGTTGGTAAAACTACAACTAGTATAAATTTATCAACAGCCTTTGCTGCTGTGGGAAAAAGTACTTTATTGGTAGATCTTGATCCCCAAGGGAATGCTAGTACAGGGCTCGGGGTTTCTTATCGTAGTAGAGAAGAAAAAAATATATATAAAATACTGCTGAGCAACGAAAGTGAATTGGTAGAGTCGGCAATTTTTCATATAAAGGAAATTCCAAATTTATCGTTAATTTCATCAGTGGTTGACTTATCAGCTGCAGAAATTGAGCTATCACAACTTGAGCAGGGAAAATTTGTACTAAAAGATACGCTAGAGAAAGTACGTAATAATTATGAGTACATAATTATCGATTGTCCTCCATCACTTGGTCTGCTTACTATCAATGCTCTGACCGCTGCTGACTCGATTATTGTTCCTCTTCAGTGTGAATTTTTCGCTCTGGAAGGATTGAGCCATTTAGTTAAGACTGTAGAGCTGATAAAAAGAAATAACCTAAACCCTTTCCTGGCAATAGAAGGAATATTGCTCACAATGTATGACAGACGCAACAAACTTAGTGAGCAGATTAAAAATGATATTTGCCAATATTTAAATGATAAAGTATATAAAACTATTATCCCCTTGTATGAGACCATTATTCCACGTAATGTACGGTTATCAGAAGCGCCTTCTCATGGAAAACCTGCTATTGTATATGATCTTAAGTGTCCTGGTGCACAAGCATATATAAGTTTGGCAAAAGAAATTTTAAAGAAACACATGAGCATCTGTAAAGAGAAGAAGCTGATAAGTGAGGGTGCAGCGTGAAGGACAATAGGCGCTTAGGTAGAGGTCTTGCTGGCCTCATAGGCGATAATTATGATAATAAAGAAGATCGGTTACCTATTTCATTACTACACCCGAGCAAATTTCAGCCGAGAAAATATTTTGATGAGGAGTCATTGAAAGGACTTGCAAGTTCGATAGAGAAAAATGGCATTATACAGCCTATTGTGGTGCGCAAAGATCCAAATGATGACGATTATGAAATAGTAGCAGGGGAACGTCGTTGGCGGGCAAGTAAAATTGCAAATCTTGATAGTGTGCCAGTCATCATAAAAGATTTAAATGACAAGGAATGCTTAGAAGTATCGATAATTGAGAACATACAGAGGCAAGACATTAATCCAATAGAAGAAGGTGAAGCGTATAGGAAACTAATAGATGAATTCTCCTATACACACGAAGAACTAGCTTCAACTTTAGGCAAAAGCCGCAGTCACATAACCAATATGACTCGAATGTTATCACTCCCTGATGGAGTGATAACAATGATCAACGAGAAAAAATTGTCTATGGGCCATGCAAGGGCATTGATTAATGTTGAAAATGCGGAAAGTCTTGCAGAAAGAATAGTTTCTCAGGGCCTGAGCGTTAGACAAACTGAAAAATTGATAAAAGACTTACAACAAAATAACGACCGAAAAGAGCATAATTGTACTAAAAATCAAGATATGGCAGCATTAGAAGGAGCTATATCTTCTCAGCTTGGTTTAAAGATCAAAATTAATGACAGTAATTCTAAGGGTAAAGTCATGATACGTTATAACAACTCAAATGAATTGGATTTTATATTGAAAATTTTGAATAGAAGACTTGAATCAGCTATTAATGTCGAAAGTAGCTCATAGAAATTTCTTGACAAACCTTCCCACTTTCCTTGCAATGGAAGTGAAATGGTGGAGTTTGTCAAGTAAGTTATTTCGTTTCTACCTTCAATAAAAATTTGCACGCAATAGCACAGAAGCATACGTTGCTATTCCCTCATTTCTTCCAATAGAACCTAATTTTTCCGCTGTGGTTGCTTTGATATTTACGAATTCACCATTAATTTCTAATATTTTTGATATGAATTCCTTCATTCCTGCTTTGTAAGGCGATATTTTAGGCTCTTCACAAACTATAGTAATATCTAAATTAGACACGCTATATCCTTTTTCCTGTGCTTTTTTAGCAGCAAAGTCAAGAAAATGAGATGAATTGCAATCCTTCCATTTAGAGGAATTAGGAGGAAAATGTTCTCCTATATCGCCACATCCTAGTGCTCCGAGTATTGCATCAACGATTGCATGTATTGCAACATCACCATCGGAATGTGCCTCTATTGCCATATTATGCTCAATTTCCACACCACAAATTTTTATAAAGCTCTTAGCATCATTTTGAATTTTAACAAATTTATGTATATCATAACCGGTTCCGACACGGAATTTTGGCTCTCCAAAGAGAAGTTTTGCCATATTGATATCCTCTTTTGTAGTTAACTTAAAATTCTTTTTCTCACCTTCAATAATCGCAACATGTTTTTTATGCTCCACCATTAGTGATGAATCATCAGTAAATTCTTTGACTGACTGATGGCACGATAATAATTCTCTGAAATTAAAAATTTGAGGGGTTTGTATGGCTCTAAGTTTTTCTCTTGAAATCGTAGATTCAACGAAATTATTACTCACCAACGATATAGTATCCTCGACTTCTATTGCTGGAACTACTCCTGTATATTGACCATTAATCATAGATTCAATCAAGTTATTTATTAGAATATTTGATACAAAAGGCCTACAAGCATCATGTATAATAACAAAATCTGGATTGATCTTTTGCAAACTCTCCAGTCCAAGTTTAACTGAACTCTGCCTGCTTTTTTCTCCACATACTGGACTCAGCAATTTAGTATCTATAGTTGATGACGTAACTTCTTTATAGAAATCTTTTTGACTTTCATTTACTACCACTCTTATGTAACTTATGTACTGATTAGCTAAGAATTTTCTAATTGTGTGAAATAAAACAGACTTACCTGCCAGTTTTATATACTGTTTAGGGATTTTGGCATTGCATCTACTGCCTACTCCTGCTGCAACTATTAATGCTGCTATCTTGTATTCCTCAAGTCTGTTAGTGTACATGCTTATCATTTTCGTTGTTAATACAAGTTATCTAGCATTTTAAAAAAGTTTGATCCAATTCTCAAAAAAGAATATTCTTTTACTAGGTGTAATATATGTTAGAGGGAAATAATGCACGTTGCTAAGTATAATAAAGAAAATGAGATACATCTTATATTTTTTCATGGAATAGGTGATAATTATAAAAATGCGTTCAGGTATATACAAGATAGATCTACATATCTCCATAGGTCTAATTTCTACACTCATGCACATAAATACCCAATTGCATTTCAAAACTATATAACTTACGCAATAGCTAGTTTCTTATTTTTAGGAATATCCATATTATCACCCACTCTGATATTATTTACCAACCCAATGACGTCTAGGACAGCGAATTCAGCAATATTAGCAGCTTTGATTTGCACTTTTTTGTCTATATCAATACTCATGATTCCATTTATAAATAAGAATAAAAGCTTATCTCAGTCTTCGATAAAAAAAATCAATGAATTAATGGACAAGGGTGTAAAACCTGAAAACATCATACTTTTCGGCCATTCCTTTGGAGGAGCAGTTGCATCAGAAGTATTAAAATATTTTACAGACAAAAATATTAAACTTGGAGGCGTTATTTTTACTAGCACTTTCAGCTCTTTTCATAATGCAATAAAGCATTTTCCAATTCCTCAAGCAAAAATTTTAAGTGTACTGCCCTCATGCTTATTGAAAAAGATGCTTAAGGTCCTAAATTTAGATTTTGATATAGTAAGCAATATACAAAAGCTACAAAATGATAATATACCAATAGTAGTCATTAATCATGAAAGAGACACCTTAATACCATATCCTGCACAATTGGCAAAGGCAGTAGATGATCTATTGTTAAATAGAAATTCGATTAAGATCGTTAATCTGAGAGGCTTTACAGATAACCCGCATAACGGAGTTTTATCTAGTTGGCAATTGAGTGAAAATTTGGCTGATCTCATGCCTAATAAAATAATGAATAGATAGTACTTACAAAAAACTTTATATTTTTCGGTAAATTAACTATTCTAAACACATGCAAAAACGTCATATAACTATTTGTTGTGTACTGCTTTTCATAATAGGGGCATTATTTTTGATGCGTCCTATGATTGTTCCGTGTCTAATATCTGTTTTTGTTGCACATCTATTTAACCCGCTAGTAACCAAGTTTGAAAAATATAGAATACCACGTTCATGTTCTGTAGTTTTTATAATACTTACCTTATTGATAGCTTTTATATTAGTTATCACATTTGTTTTACCTATTATATATTTTCAAATTACTTTAATATTAAATTTCTTAGTGAATAAGATACCTTCATTAAAGCTTAAAGTGATTCCTTCTGTGCTAGAATTTCTTAATATAAAAACTGAAGATAGTTTATTTGATCACTTGTCTAAAAATCTAGTAGAAAATTACAGTGATTATATATCTTATTTTATAAATGCTCTTAGCATGGGCAGTAATCTTATAATTCAAGTGCTAAATTCAAGCTTTAATTTGATTTACATGGTATCATTAATAGCTATTACGCTTGTGGTGTTTTTTTATGTATTACGTGATTGGCCTGCAATTGTAGAAAAGGCTAATAAACTAATTCCCATTCTTTACAGAGAAAAAGCTGCAGGTTATTTTTCTAAAGTAGATTTCATTATATCTAATTACCTAAAGGGACAGTTAAACGTATGTATAGTCATGATGATCTTTTACTCCGTGGGCCTTAGCATAATTGGGCTGAAGCATTCTGTAGCTATTGGAATTTTATCAGGAACATTAACATTTATACCCTATATAGGGCCATTATTATACACTATTATCGGATTTTTGAGCGCCATTACTCAATTTAGTGGATGGTTTGAAAGTACTGCTGTCTTGCTATTATTTAGTGTTGGTCAATTAATAGACTCAAGCATATTAGTGCCTTTATTAATAGGAAAAAAAGTTCATATACATCCAACTATCATTATTTTAGGAGTTGTCATATGCACCTCATATTTTGGGTTTATAGGTATATTATTTTTTATTCCAATAATAGGAATGTTCAGTGTATTAGTAGAATATGCAGTCAATAAATATTTTGAAAGTGAGCTTTATAAAAATGGCTAATTAGTTCACGATAAAAAGAAAAAGGACCTCTGATACATTTGAGAGATGCAAGTAAATTTTTATGCAAAAATTATTATCAAAAAGTAGTAATGTAAGAGGCTTTACGTGCAATTAAATTTATTTAGCAATAATCAAGTTGATTATTGCTGGCAAAACTATATCACCTTAGACGAAAATAAGCACGTATATAACTCAATAGTTAACGATTTATCTTGGAAATGCCTGATTCTTTTTGGACCTAACAGCTCTGGAAAAACTCACCTTGCTCATATTTGGCAATCAATAAACAATGCAATTTTTATCAATGTGAATAATTTTGTAAGCGAAATTAGGTATAGCGATGCGTTTATTTTAGAGGATGTACAAAACATTAAAGATGAGGAAATGTTGTTACATTGTTATAATTATATGAAAGAAAATGATAAGAGACTGCTAATCACTTCTTCAATTTCACCAAAAAAGCTTAACTTCAAACTAAGAGATTTAAGCTCCCGAATATTGTCAACTACCAGCGTAAAAATTTTGCCTGCAAGCGAGGAATTATTAAGAATTATGCTAATAAAACGATTTTCAGATAAACAGTTAAAAATTGATTTAAAAGTGATTAATTATATTCTAGCAAGAATAGAACGTTCTTTCCACAGCATTAATAAAATTATAGAAAAAATAGATAGTGAATCCATAGGATCAAATGTAACCATTCCTTTTATTAACACTTTATTAAAAAAAAGTCCCAAGTGATTCCTTCTGCTGCAAGACATTTGTTATATATATTAAAGATTTATTAATACCCATACAATAATGAAGTCGAAATCACTATCTCTTTATGTTAAAATTATAATAAATACTATGATGTAATAAGAATAAACAGACATAGCTAAGGGATATTTTATATGATAGTAAAACTTACTTTACAGGATGTTTTTTATAGATTTGATGTTATAATTGAAATATGGTAAAAATAAGATCAAATTTAAAAAAAAGGTTAAAACAAAGGTTTGTAGTACTTACTTTATTGATAAATGCTTTGTTTATCTCATATTTTCTTATAAAAAACACAAAAAATACTTTCAATCAAATTATAGTCAAAGAAATAAATATAGGAGCTGATAATGAAAAATAAACAACCACAAAATAAAAAAGAGAATCTTTACATCACGTATTACATAGATGCTTTGGTTTCTGAAAAATCCTCTACACAAAATACTTTGGAAAGTTATCGTTCAGATTTACACCAACTTGAAAAATTTTTATTAGAAGGAGGCACTACCTTAGTTGGTGCAAGTAAAGCTAATATTAAAGATTATGTAAACTTTTTACGTACACAAAAGAAATATAAAACTAGTTCTATATCAAGAAAAATATCTGCTATCAAAAATTTCTATAAGTGCCTATTTAATGATGGAATAATAGATTTTAATCCAGCACCGGCTAATGATAATGAATTAAGAAATCCAAAGGTTTCCCGTCCTTTGCCTAAGTATTTAAGTGTTCAAGAAATATTTTTGCTCATGGAAACAGTAAAAAAATCAGCAAGCGGATCGAATAAAGAGATAAGCAGTAAAAGGCTATGTGCAATTTTAGATATTCTTTACTCTTCCGGGATGCGTGTTTCTGAACTAATTAATATGAAGTTATGTGAAGTATTACATTTAGTAAACGGTAATGGTAAAGAAGGCTATATAATAATAAAGGGAAAAAGTAGCAGAGAAAGGCAAATCCTTTTTAATGAGCAAGCATTGCAAAGTCTTAAAAATTATTTATCAATTCGTGACAATCTGCTTCCTAACAACAAAAAATCTGATTGGCTATTCCCAGGTGATAAACCTAATAAACCCATTACAAGGCAAAGAGTTGGTCAATTAATAAAGGAATTAGCAAGAAAGTGCGATATTGATGAAAATAAAATCTCTCCACATGTGATTAGGCATTCTCTTGCTACCCATCTACTGAATAGCGGAGCAAATATTGTGCTGATACAAAAAATTCTTGGCCATACTAATCTTTCTACAACACAAATATATACTCATATTGCTAATGAAAAGTTAAAGGACAAATTAGCTGATTCTCATCCTATTACTCAGATGATCAATAATTAAACTTATTGCTTTTAGTTTTGTAGTAAAGTTAAATTCAAATAAGTTTACGTGTGTTTGTGATTGCAAGTTTATTGTTTAATTTACTCCTTATATTATGGGAAGTATTCTATACTTTAATTACTCTCCCTGTAATTTTCTTTCCTGAGTGTGTAATAACCATTTTCCTTGTTTGCTCGGTGAGAGTTGTATTATTCATGTTGCGTTTATTATGTGGCATTAAATATGAAGTGAGGGGAATGGAAAACATTCCTAAGCAACCTTTTATAATTGCATCTAAACACCAATCTCCATTTGAAACATTTATTTTTATACTACTCTTTAGAAAAGCAGTTTTTATTTTAAAACGTGAATTGAAATGGATTCCATTCATTGGTTTACATCTTATAGCGCTGAAAATGATTTTTATTAACCGTTCAGATGGTATCAGTTCTATACGCCATATAATTAAACTAGCAAAAATGCATATAAAAGAAAATAGAAGCATAATAATATTTCCTGAAGGCACAAGAACGACTATAAACCAAAATATAAAATATCAATCGGGTATTGCTGCTTTATATAGCGTATTATCTGTTCCTGTGTTACCGATTGCTTTAAACACTGGTTTGTTTTGGCCAAAAAGCATACTTTCTCTGAGAAAGAATCCCGGAAAGGCGGTAATAGAAATATTACCTCCCATATATCCTGGGTTAAACAAAAATGAATTCTTGCAAAGTTTAGAAAAAATCATTGAAGAAAGAAGTAGTAGATTAATTGCAGAAAAAACTGATATTGCAAATTAACAAAAAAACTTTATAATTAAAAGAAAAGTACAGGTATTAATATATGGCAAATCATAAGAGTGCTAAAAAAATGATGAAGGTAATAGCAAAGCGTACTTTAGTAAATAAGATGCGAAAAAGCAAAACTCGTACTGCTATTAGAAGATTAGTTGATATAATCAAGTCTGGTGACAAAGAGAATGTTGTCTTGGCATTTCGGAATGCTGAATCCAATTTACACAAATGTGTAAATAAAGGTGTCATTCATAGGAATACTGCTGCACGTAAAATAAGTCGCTTAAATGCAAAAGTAAAAGCATTGATGACCGCTTAATACGGTTAATGTAAAGTTAACTGTATTAATATATACTTTTCAGTTTGTATATTCTGTATAAAATTAAGTAGCTCAAGTGATGGATAAAAAAGCATTATTGGAACTAAGTAATGGGTCAAAAATTGATCTGCCCGTATTAAGTGGAACAGTAGGTCCTGACGTGTTAAATATTAAGGATTTATATAAGACGACAGGATTATTCACTTATGATCCGGGGTTTGTTTCCACAGCTTCATGCTCTTCCACAATTACATTCATTGATGGAGATGAAGGAGTTCTTAAGTATAGGGGACATGATATAGCTGATTTGGCAGAGAATAATAGTTTTACTGCTGTGATTTATTTATTGCTCTATGGTGAACTACCCAGTTCAGAGCAACACAAAAAATTTCTTCTCAAAATACAAGAATCATCCAAAGTATCAGAGCAAGTTACAAATGTAATCAAAGCATTTCCAAAAACTGCTCACCCTATGTCGATTTTAGTTGCATGTTTTGCAAATTTGTCAGCATCTTACCATGAAACACATGGCAACAATGTCAATGGTGAAGATTTAGATTTTGGAATTTCTGCAATAGCACAAGTTCCTGCAATTGTTGCAATGATTTATAGACATATCAACAATCAGGAATTCACAAATGCTAATAATAAATTAAGTTATAGTGAGAATTTCTTAAATATGATATTTGGCAGTGCTGTTAATAATACCCTTTTTGTAAAAGCTCTGGATAAAATATTTACTCTCCATGCTGATCATGAACAGAATGCTTCTACAGCAGCTGTCAGATTGGTAGGGTCAGCTGGTTCTAATCTATTTGCAAGCCTGTCTGCAGGAGTTGCTACACTTTGGGGTCCAGCACACGGTGGAGCTAATGAGGCAGTTATAAATATGCTAAAAGAGATAGAGCAAAGTGGAGATGTAGATAGATTCATTGAGAAAGCTAAAGATGATAAAGATCCATTTAAGCTAATGGGATTTGGACATCGTGTTTATAAAAACTATGATCCGCGCGCGCTTATATTAAAGGATGCTTGTCATGAGATTTTAAGCAAACTAGAGCAAAACAATGAATTACTTGAAATTGCAAAAAAACTTGAAGAAATAGCTTTAAAGGATGAGTATTTTATTACACGTAAGTTGTATCCAAATGTTGATTTTTATTCAGGTATAATAATGAATGCTATCGGTATCCCTTCAAGTATGTTTACACCCATTTTTGCACTTGCAAGAACCACTGGTTGGGTTGCCCAGTGGTATGAAATGGTAAACGATAAAGAAACCAAGATTTGTAGGCCAAGGCAGCTCTACCTTGGCAAATAAACTTTCATTCACAATTCATCTTTGAATAGCCTAATTTCCTTTAGCTATAAAATACAACAAATTTATTTTTTATTAGTTGATGTCTGCTTTTTTGCAGAACATTGGTCAGGCTGTGATATAGAAGGTTGGTTAAATGTTGTTTTGGGCTTATTAAAAGAAGATCGTGCTGAAGATCGTGCTGAAGAAGGGCCAAAGCCACTATCTTTAGCCAAAGCATCATCCCCACCTTTACCTTCACCATAGTAGTCGGGCCTAAGGAATTTGCTCGAGTTTCCATTATGTGATTTACCTATAACTGAATTCTTAGGTGAACCAGCAAAACCACTATCTGCACTTGGTCCATCCGTCCCTACTTTTTCTTCAGAAGGGGCAAGAGTTTGTGGTTTCATAGCTGGCACACGCGCAGGATCAATGGACAGTTTATAATCCTTATTGATTACAGAGCTCTCCATGATCTTATCCATCACACAGTAAGCAATGTCTGGGTTACGAAAGTCTATTGCATATATTTGTTCGGCACCATATGTTGGAAGACCTCTTTCTGCAATATCATCTTTTACATCACGCAATACTTTTGTACCACCAAACACCTTATTATTAATATGATCAACTTCTTTTTCATTTAAAAACTCTATGTAATTACCACAATCAATAACAGGAGCCAAAATTGAATACTCATCTTTACTTTCTTTGTGAGAAGTATGCCACATAGAATCAATTGGTAGGTGCGGTAGTGCCTTACAAATAAAATCAACAACTGCGAGCTTCAGAGTGTCATTCATTTCATCCTCGGTACTTGAAACTTCCAAATCACGACACTTCGAGGATGCTTTATGCTTTGCTATATCTTTAATGAGCTTAGGATTATCAAAAATGCTTTTCTTTAGATATACATAATTTCCTTTCTCTTCTAAAAAATCCTTAGTTTTTTTAGGACCATTTTCATAACCTGTTATCCTCGATGAGAGCAAATCTACAAAAGAACGTTGCAAATTTCTATCAACACACTCCGCACCATATAGATAAGATCCCTTATCAAAGACTTCATCAATTATATTATAATCTACATGTTCTTCTATCTCCTGCTCTGTATCACCTGATAGATTCTTATGACCTAGTTCCGATTTTTTGTCTTCTTTTTTTTGCTCTTTAATAAGATCTGTTGTAAATCGCGCAAGTTCATTAGCTAGCAAAAACTTTAGATTAGAAACCACCTCTTTTCTCATTGGCACCAAAAATTTATTACCTACAGTCGATTTTCCTTGATCAAAGTTAAAAGGAAAAAACTTTGTATAAAAATTATCATCAAGAATACTTTCATCCGGACAAAATCTTTGTATTATTTTTTCTTTCATACTGCTCAGGTACTTTATGCGCCGATCAAGAGTCATATTATCATCAAACGAGATAACAATATGATCATCCTTTACAGTAAAATTAGTAACAACAGCATTACTGAAACGAAGAATACTATTAAACGCTTTTACTAATTCTTGATTTATTTTACTTTTATTAGGCATAACTCCACCTCTCTAATTAATTAACATAATTACTTGCCACCCATACTGCTGCTCTGACCACTCTTACTACTACTGGATTGATTTTGTTTCATTCGCTCTTGTTCACGCTTAATCCTATCGCTGAAATTATCTATTCTCTTTGGATCTAAATCTTTTTTATAAATCCTTGTTCTCCCTGAATCAGGTACTTTTTTATTTGGATCATTATTACCATCCATATTAGCCTCCGAATTAAATTATTATGTAATGAGTATATTAAGAATCAATTATCAGCACAAGCAGTTTTTTAACATAAATTTTATTCACCATTTTTATACTCCTGGATTCCAGACTGGGATGACAAGAGAAGAAGTGCTGGAATAACAACTTTTTAAATTAAGTTTTCTGGATCCCAGTGTCAGCTACTTGGATGACAAGAGAGAGAGCTACTTGTCCGCCATGTCATTCCAGCACTTGATGCTGGAATCCAGATGAAAAACCAGTGTCACGCACTGGGATGACAAGAGAGAGCTACTTGTCCGCCATGTCATTCCAGCACTTGATGCTGGAATCTAGAAGAAAAATGGATCCTAAACTGGAATGACAACTTTTTTAAACTAAGTTTTCTGGATCCCAGTGTCAGCTACTTGGATGACAACGGAGGGGCCACTTGCATGACAGCCTTTTAAAATTGGTTGACACCTTTTTGGTACACAACCTTTGGTGCATTATGCACTCAAGACAATGTCATTCCAGCACTTCCTCTCTTGTCATTCAAGTAGCCTCTTTGGTATCAAAGAATAGCCTCTTTGGTGTCATCAAGTAGCTCCTTTAATGTCATTCCAGTGCTTGACACTGGAATCTAGTAAATTTATTTATTATATATGAAAAGTTATTATATTTATATACTTGCAAGTGAACGCAATGGAACCCTATATACAGGTATAACATCAAATTTGACTAAACGAATTTGGGAACACAAAAGCAAAGCCATCTCTGGTTTCACGTCAAAGTACAATGTTTGTAAACTAGTCTATTTTGAAGAATTTCAAGAGAT
Organism: Wolbachia endosymbiont (group B) of Protocalliphora azurea; assembly: GCF_947251865.1. Classification (NCBI taxonomy): domain Bacteria; kingdom Pseudomonadati; phylum Pseudomonadota; class Alphaproteobacteria; order Rickettsiales; family Anaplasmataceae; genus Wolbachia; species Wolbachia endosymbiont (group B) of Protocalliphora azurea. The sequence goes on from NZ_OX366394.1 coordinate 1,512,111, forward strand.
AAACTTAGCAATTAGTAGAGAAAAACTCCTAAAAAGCTGGCAGAGAAAATGGAAAATAAACTTAATTGAAAAAACAAATCAAGAATGGAAAGATTTATATGATGAAATTGTGTCTGGATGACAGTGTCTGAGTACACAACTGTACGAACATTGTAATATGGCGCATCGTTGGCACTGGCTTCCATTCAAGACGGTGTCATTCCAGTCTGGAATCTAGAAGAGAAAATGGATCCTAAACTGAAATAACAACTCTTTTAAACTAAGTTCTCTGGATCCCAGTGTCACGCACTGGGATGACAAGAGAGGAGGTAATGGGATGACATCAAAGGAGGCACTGGAATGAAAATGAAGGGCTACCTGAATGACAGACCGGTTTTCATTCAAATTTTATTCAAGACGATGTCATTCCAGCGCGTGACGCTGGAATCTAGAAGAGAAAATGGATCCTAGACTGAAATGACAACTTTTTTAAACTAAGTTCCTGGATCCCAGTGTCAAGCACTGGGATGACAAGAGAGGAGGCACTGAGATGACAACAAAGGGGCCACTTGAAGACAAGAGAGAGCTACTTGTCCGCCATGTCATTCCAGCACTTGATGCTGGAATCCAGATAAAAAACCAGTCTGGAATGACAAAAAAAAGAGAGAACCTTTACACACCTCTCTCTTTGACTGAAGAAGCATGGTTTTCAACTCTCACATCATCAGTTAATCCTCCTGGCAATTCCACAGCAGCATTAGACTTTTGCTGATCACCAAGCTTTCTCTCGCATGAAGATCCATTTAGCTCGTTTCTCTTTGTTATCCTTGTATCATCACTACATTTTTGTCTTTTAACTCTCCTGTGTTCCTTTCGCTCTGGAGCGGGTGGACAGACAGCTAATTTTGGTTTTTCATTTTTCTCTTCTTTTGCTTCTTTCTTTTCTTTATTCATTTTTTCCAGTTTTTGTACTTCACTATTTTTGTGACTTATAACAGGTTTAGGTAGAGTGTCTACTAATTTTTCTACAGGCTTTGGTAAAATAGCACGTTCTTGCTTGTCTAGAACAATTGGCATTGGAACTTGAGATGAAAAATTAAATAGGGAAATTGGTGTGATTTCATTCACTTTTGTTTCTATTTCTTGACGAACTTCTTTTGATTCTGTTTTTTCTGCTTTTTTGTCTCTTTTTTCCTCAGTTACATCTTGCTCTACTACTGCTGCTAAATCAACTGCAAAAATTTCTGCAAACATTGCAATGACTGAGCCCACGAGAAAAGTTTGAAGCTTCAATTTTAAATTTTGCAACGCTTGCAAACGTTCGAGTATTGCTATTTCTTCTTCAGGAGATAACTCACCGCTGAGTAATTTCTCCTGCAATTCTTTTATCTCTTTGTCTAGCCTTTTATCCCAACTTAAATCTAAATCTTTTTTGAAGATCTTTTTAACTAATTCCTTAAGCTTATCACGCAAAAACTTAATTATCGAAAGAAGCAGATTTTTCTCTTTCTTCTCCTTGAGCATTTTGTAGACTTTCGGATCTACATTTACTTCAAAAAGATTAAAGAGGGATTCAAAGAAATTTGCGAATACCCCTTGATTATCATCAGTAAAGTCATACTCATTATCTTGTATATGTAGCTCTACTTGAGATAATGTTTCATCAATGCAACTCGCAGCCTGACGCTCAAGCTCTATTCTCTTGAGCTCAGCTTTCCTAGCAAGCTCCTCCATGAATCCTTTTAATTCATTGAGCTTCTGCTCTGCAGAGAGATCTTGCTCTCTGATTCGATTAATGTAGATTGAGCTACCGTCCTCTTCGTTGTTATTGATTAAAAAATTTTTCATTGCTTTTTCTCCATTAATTGAATTACTGTTTCTATAATTGTTTAGAAGGCTTTTTACCATTTTATCTTAAGTCTATAAAATACAATAACTCAATCTTATAATATGAAGTATTTAATAAGTATTAATCTTAAAAAATATCAATAAATTATTGATATTTTTACATTCATACTATATACAGCCTAGCATATATTACGTAATTTTTCAAGAACATATTCACTATAACAGAAGACTTTCTTATTTGCCTCTAAAACACCTGCAAATCATATAATAAAAGAATATTATAATGTTTAATGTAATACTATACAATGTTATAAAATATAGTATAATACTAGCATACCACTGAATTAATGCTGAGATATTCCCTTGCTTGATCAGTTAAAACACGTCCTCTTGGTGTGCGCTTTACAAAACTGACCTTGATTAAATAAGGTTCTACTGTTTCTTCAATATTGCCAACATCTTCAGATAGTGCAATAGATATGGTGTCAATTCCAACAGGTCCTGAGGTGTTAAACAAAAATCTCAGATAATCCATATCTAATTTATTTAGTCCCATTTTATCTATACCCAATTTTGATAGTGCAGAACCGGCAATTTCACAGGTAATTTTTTTATCATCTTTTACTTCAACAAAATCTCTTATTCTTCTGAGTAATCTCAAAGCAATTCTTGGAGTACCACGGGCGCGGCAGGCAATTTCCTGCACAGCATCCTTTTCGATTTCAGCACAAAGAACTCTTGCACCTCTTTTTATAATATCAACCAGTTCCTCAAAAGAATAAAACTCAAGATGCAGGGGAATACCAAAACGATCCCTCAGCGGTGCAGAAAGCAGTCCAAGCCGTGTTGTTGCCCCAATCAGTGTAAATGGTGGTAAATCTATTCTTAAAGTTCTGGTAGATGGGCCCTCACCTACTAGTATATCTAGGCAAAAATCTTCCATAGCAGTATATAAAACTTCCTCAATGCTACGATTTAATCTATGAATCTCATCGATAAATAGAACATCTTTTGCATTTAAAGTAGTGAGCACTGCAGCTAAGTCCCCAGCTTTACTAAGCAATGGACCAGAAGTTGCACGAAAGCTAACCCTTAACTCCTTAGAGACAATTTGTGCTAAAGTTGTTTTACCAAGCCCTGGAGGACCATAGAGCAATACGTGATCCAAAGCTTCAGCTCTCGTCTGTGCAGCATTTATAAACACTTTTAAATTTTGTATTAAGTCTTTTTGCCCGACAAAATCATCAAGTTGCTCAGGCCGGATATTTAAATTACGTACATCTTCAGAGTATTCCTTACTACATGATATTGACTTCATATTGTTTTAAGCGCCATACGAATAATATCTTTAGTGTCCAAGTTTGGTGATTCATCTTCTATTTTTTTTATTGTATCATAAGCTTTTGTTCTTTCATATCCAAGATTGATCAAAGCTGAAAGAGCATCTTCACTAATTGAGTGAAAATGATTGTTATTTATCTCTAATTTACTTACTTTGCCATTCAGCTCAGTAATAATTCGATTTATGAGTTTCAGGCCAAGTCCACTCACCTTAAGTGCTAGTTTATCCTCATTTATAATTGCCAAAAACAGTTGCTCTGGAGTTAATTTGCTCAAAATTGACATTGCGGTTTTATAGCTGACACCGCTCACTTTAACTAATAAACGCAGACACTGCTGTTCTTCTTTACTTATAAAGCCATATAGCTGAGTAACGTTTTCTCTGCTATTTGCATAAGTGTCGATAAGTAATTTTACTCTACTTCCAATCGAACAAGCACTTAAAGTTTTGGCTGAAAGATATACTATGTAGCCAACATCATTCACATTCAGGATTATGTGATCGCTACACACCTCATCAACTATTCCTCTTAGATTTCCTATCATTTCTAGTACTTTATAAAATTCAGTTTAAATGCTCCTGAATCTTAGGTCAAGCAAACGAACATTATAGAAGTAGTTCCAGTTTCAATCATTGCAGACAAGTTTGCAGGAAATCTATTTTAATATGTTATTCCAGATCATTATGTAATTGAACCACAAGTTACTCCGATAGAAATAGAATTGCAGTCTCCTAACTTAGCTAAGTAATAGAAATTTCTATCTTTGGTGAAATAAAGGTAATTGTTTACTGTTTGCGAAAATATTTGCATAATTTAAGTAACATTACTTGATAAGAATTAACTATGGAGCTTAATAAGATTGCAGCATCGATTTTACTTTCTGGATTAATAATTATGATAGTTAGTAATGTAGTTGATATGCTCTACAACCCAGAGGATTATAAAATTGAACACCAAACAATAGTAGCAGCCAGCAATGAGCCTCAACAAAAGATTGAACAAGTGGCACTTGATATTGGAGAGCTCATGCAGAATGCTAGCTTTGAAAAAGGCAAGTCAGCAGCAAAAAAATGTATAGCTTGTCATAGTTTTGAGAAAGGTGGAATGAATAAAGTGGGGCCAAACTTATGGAACGTGGTTGGAAATAAAAAGGCCCATCTTGGCAGCTCATTCAATTACTCAAAAGCACTACTTGAAAAAGGTGGGAAATGGGAGTATGAGGAGTTATTTGCTTTTTTAAAAAATCCAAAAGCCTACATAAAAGGTACACGTATGGCATTTGCAGGCATTTCCAATCCACAAGAGATTGCAGATCTAGTCAGCTATTTGCGTTCGATGAGCGATAGTCCGGTTGCCTTGCCAAAGTAGTATGAATTATTGTAAATTACTCGATGGAAGTAATGGCCATATAGCATATCGAAAGCTACAAGGAAAGAAGGCTTCTATAGTTTTTTTTAGTGGTTTTGCATCCAATATGGATGGAACTAAAGCAACTGCCGTTTACAAATTTTGCCAAGAAAATGATATAGCACTTGTGCTCTTTGATTATTTTGGCCATGGTAATTCAAGCGGTGATTTTGCTGATTATACAATAAGTGATTGGCAAAAAAATTGTGCTAAAGTGATAAGTGAATTAACTAGCAATAAACAAATAATTATAGGTTCAAGTATGGGAGGATGGCTGATGCTGCTCACTGCTCTTCAATTTCCAGAAAAAATTGCAGCATTAATCGGCATATCGTCTGCTCCTGATTTTACTGAAGATTTGATATTCAAGCAATTGTCAGGCAAGCAAAAAGAAGAACTAGGTTCTAAAGGTGTAATAGATTTTACTTCGGAGCATTGTGCATACAAAATAACTAAAAATCTGATCGAAGACGGTAGAAAGAACCTTCTTTTAAACAGAGAAGCAATAGATATAAACTGTCCTGTGCGCTTATTGCATAGCATTAATGATAAAGATGTTCCTTATCAAACTTCATTGAATTTAGCTGAAAAAATTAAGTCAACAGACGTTGAAGTACACTTAATAAAATCAGCAGAACACAACATGTCTGATAATCATTCACTGAAAATTTTATTTAAGACCATCAGAGAATTTTTGCCAGGAGAAATATATAATTGAAGTAATTCAGATGTGTTTGTCGTAAGAGCTGCAGTCATAGCTTCAACAGTAGGCACTATTCTTGATCACCTCAACATTTTCTCTTGGCAATTCTTTAATAAATCGAGAAGTGCTCATTGGTTGCCACTGATTATTAATTTCCCTCCTATCTGCACATGAAATGATCAACCTTTCTTTTGCTCTAGTTATGCCAACATATGCAAGTCTTCTCTCTTCTTCCAAAGCTTTACCACTTTTATCTTCAAAAGATCTTTGATGAGGAAATAATCCTTCTTCCCAACCAGGTAAAAACACGCACGGGAATTCAAGCCCTTTAGCCGCATGAAGAGTCATAACATATACAGTGTCATCGCTATTCATATTATCCACTTCCATCACCAAACTAATATGCTCCAAGAAGGTTATAGTGCTGTCAAAATTCTTCAAAGATGAAATGAGCTCTTTAACATTTTCTATTCGCGCTAAACCCGTCACTTCTTCATTCTCAAGCATTTCCATATATCCTGATTGATTTGCTACGATTTTAACAAATTCATGCAGTGGTTTTACGCTTACTATTTCTTCCCAAGCTTTAATTTTATTTAAAAAATCATTTAGTGAGAGTTTAATTCTTTCGGTTACTTGATCACTATTAACCAATATTTTTGCTGCCTCAAAAAAAGAAATTTTGTTATCCTGAGCAGTCGTGTATATTTTCTTTAGAGTTGTAGCTCCTATGCTTCTTTTTGGACGATTTACGATCCTTTCAAAAGCGAGATCATCATTATTATTTGTAACAAGCCTCAAATATGCAATTATATCCCTTACTTCTTGACGTTCGTAGAATTTTACGCCACTTATAATCTTATAGGGAATTGAATATTTTATAAAATACTCTTCGAGAACTCTAGTTTGAAAAGTAGCCCTGACGAGCACTGCAATATCACTAAATCTGTATTTATTGAGTTTTAATATCTGTTCGCTTATGAACCTTGCTTCAGCCTTTCCGTCCCACAATTTGATTAGATTTACCTTTTCGCCTTCAATGTTTGTTGTCCACAATTTTTTTTCTAAGCGAGTCTTATTGTGATTGATCACATATGATGCAGTTGCAATTATGTGGGATGTTGACCTGTAGTTACACTCCAGTTTAACGGTTTTTGCATTTTTAAAATCATCGGAAAATTTCAAAATATTTTCAACTTCTGCACCACGCCAACTGTATATCGACTGGTCATCATCTCCTACACAGCAAATATTTGAATGCTCTTTTGCAAGGTATTTTAGCCAAAGATATTGTATTGCATTTGTATCTTGATACTCATCTACCATGACATACTTAAACTTGTTTTGGTAGTAGGACAGAACCTCGGTCTTTTTATTAAAAAGTTGTATGTTATATAACAATAAGTCACCAAAATCAACAGAGTTAAGGAATTTTAACCTTTCCTGATACTGGTAATAGACTTTAAGTGCAGTTACGTAAACTGGCCTAAATGATTGAACATCTTCCACTTCAGACGGCAATAAGCACTTCTCTTTCCATTGCTGAATAATATTCATAATGGTCTTATATTTTTCTGATAGGTAATCAGGATTTATTTCATTGATAATATTTTTTATTACCTGTAATTGGTCATCCACACCAATGATTGTAAAATTGGGGTTTAAGCCCACAATTTCTGCGTGCATGCGCAAAATTTTTGCTGCAATTGCATGGAAAGTGCCAAGCCATGGTATGTTTGTGCCCGTTAGCTCAAGTACCCTTGATACCATCTCATTTGCTGCTTTATTTGTAAATGTAACTGCTAATATCTCATCAGAATAAGCGTGACCGTTTCTAATTATGTGTGCTATTCTTGAAGTAATCGTTCTTGTTTTTCCGGTTCCGGCTCCTGCCAGTATCAAAACTGGCCCATTTATGTTAGTTACAGCTAATTGCTGTTCTGGATTTAACAGTGAGAGATAATCGTTCATTGAAGCTCTATAGATTATAACTTTATAAAGTTAAACCTATGATCCAAATATTGTAAAGGTCTTATTGAACATAACATTCAACTCATTCAAGTACTAGATATTTAAGCGTAGATCTATCTTGTTGGGGTAGCTTCAAGTGTATGGTGAGTAACAACAACTTGATTTGAGATATTGGCATCAAAACTTCTGCTTGTTTGATGAATAGGTGGAGTTTGAAATGGCTTAGGCTTACGATTCAGTTCCTTCATCTTTATTTCCTCAGCTTTAATAGGAAGTTTTTCTGGAACATAGAAGTTATGAATTTCAGCTCGTTCAGTGAAATTTTCATATGTTGCTTTCAACCAAGCTCCAATATCATATATAAAACCATATGCTTTTTCTTTAAATTCTATCAATGATCTACTGAAACTTGCTAATGTGTTATTAAAGTAAATTGTCATATAGTCTCTTGTGGTGTATTGATAACCTTCTCCATTTAATCTGCTATTTTGTGCGTTAGAACTATTGTTGCTTTTGAAGTAACCAAATATGTTGTACATTTTGAGCTACCGCTGACTATTAATATACATACATTATATATTAATAAATCAAGATTGTCAAGAGTGTTTATTGCATTACTGAGGAGTTGAAGCTTGTAGTACGATATTTTCAAATCTTTAATATAGTATTGACTTTACAGCAACAATTACCTTAAGTTAGTAACTATTGTTGCAGTTAAAGTATCGATGCCTTTTTTCTTTTATTTTTTTGCAATTCTCAGCATTTTATCTGCTGTATGCGTAATTAGTGTAAGAAATCCTGTGCATGCAGTATTATTTTTAATTTTCACCTTCGTTAACTCTGTAGTTCTTTTCATTCTCCTTGGAGCTGAGTTCATTGCTATGATGGTGATGATAGTATACATCGGTGCGGTTGCGGTGTTGTTCCTCTTTGTAGTTATGATGCTCGATATTGACTACATAAGGTTGCGCCAGGGTTTTGCAAAGCATTGCACTCTTGGTGCTATGTTGTGTGTTGTGTTTTTTCTAGTCATCAGCTTTGTAATCCGCAGCTCAGCACCGAATATAAGCAATGTTATAAACTATAATACCAATAATGTGAAAGCTATTGGTAATTTGCTGTATACCGACTACATGTACGCTTTTCATCTTTCTGGTATTCTGCTGCTTGTTGCAATTGTCGGTGCAATTGCTCTTACTTTGCAGGACAAGAAAAAAGGAGTTAAAAAACAGAATGTATTAAAGCAATTGACACAATCTTCATCTGTAAAATTAGTTAAGGCTAAATTTGGAAAAGGAGTAGAATGGAAATAGGATTAAATCACTTTTTGATAGTTGCTGCTGTTTTGTTCACTATTGGAGTGTGCGGTATTTTCATCAACCGTAAGAGCATAATCAATATATTGTTATCAATAGAAATATTATTGCTGGCAATTAATATCAACTTAGTTGCTTTTTCTGCCTTTATGAATGATATAGTTGGGCAAATTTTTGTGATGTTTGTGTTGACTGTTGCGGCAGCAGAGTCAGGAGTTGGGCTTGCAATATTGGTTGTATATTATAGAAGCCGTGGCAATATAGATGTTGAACAAGCAAATTTAATGAAAGAATGATGGATATACTGAAATTAATAGTATTTTTGCCACTCTTTGGTTCGCTGTTTGCAGCACTTTTTAGAAGAGGTGTTTTTAGTCAGTTAGTTACAACGGCAGGGATTGGAATATCTGCAGTTTTATCTTGGTATGTTTTTCTCACCTTCTCTGAAAATTATCACTTGAGTTTATTTCCTTTATTTTCATTAAGTGTATTAAAAGTAAATTGGGCAATTAGTGTGGATGCTCTCTCATCCTTAATGCTTATTGTTATTACCACCGTTTCACTGGTAGTACATCTCTACTCTATCGGTTATATGGAGCATGATAAGGGGAAGTCGAGGTTTTTTTCTTACCTATCGCTATTTACGTTTTGCATGATTGTGCTGGTTGTAAGCGATAATTTCGTGCAGCTTTTTTTTGGCTGGGAAGGGGTTGGCCTATGTTCTTATTTACTCATAGGATTTTGGTTCCAAAAATATTCTGCAAATAATGCAGCAATTAAAGCATTTGTTGTGAATAGGGTAGGAGACTTTGCACTATTGATTGGAACCTTTCTTATTTATTATACATTTCACTCTTTGAATTTTACTGAAGTTTTTGACACAACTGATCTTCTTGGCACGCAGAACATTAGGGCATTCTGCTGTGAATTCAAAGTAACTCATATAATATGCATATTACTTTTTATTGGCTGTATGGGTAAATCTGCACAGCTTGGTTTACATGTTTGGTTGCCAGATGCAATGGAAGGGCCAACCCCTGTTTCTGCACTCATTCACGCAGCAACGATGGTAACAGCAGGTATATTTTTAGTAGCAAAATGTTCTCCATTATTTGAGCTATCAAATGTGGCACGAGAATTAATAGTTATTGTTGGGGCACTTACTGCTTTCTTTGCAGCTACGGTTGCGATTACTCAGAACGATATAAAAAAAATAATTGCTTATTCAACCTGCAGTCAACTTGGTTATATGTTCATGGCATGTGGGCTTTCTGCTTACAATGTTGCTATTTTTCATTTAATGACACACGCTTTTTTTAAAGCTCTACTATTTCTTGGTGCTGGCAATGTGATTCATGCAATGCATCATGAGCAAAACATTCAGAAAATGGGAAATTGCTGGAAGAAAATCCCTTGCACTTATACTCTCATGTGGATTGGATCTCTTGCGCTTTCTGGAATATTTCCATTTGCAGGTTTTTACTCAAAGGATTTGATAATTGAACATGCTTATAGCACGGATAGCTTTGCTTTTGTAATAAGCTTAGTTGTTGCATTCTTCACAGCGTTTTACTCTTGGAGGTTATTGCTTCTTGTGTTCCACAGCCAAAAACAAAGTAAAATTAATATACATGAGGCACCAAAGATTATGCTTATACCATTACTGATACTCGCTTTTGGATCAGTATTTTCTGGAATATGGGGAGCAAATATTTTGAACATAACTAGTAATGCGTTTTGGAAATCAAGTTTAGTGATGATTGATGAGCATGGAGTTCATAATTTCTTTATAAAACTACTGCCAACCTTAGCAAGCCTAAGTGGAATAGCACTTGCGTGCCTAATTTACCAATATCAAGTAATTAGGCAAATTAAGAGTAAATTTTTACTTAAGTTTTTGCAGAATAAATGGTACTTTGATGAGGTGTATGAGTTTGTTATAATTGCACCGATAAGGTTTATATCTAGGCTTCTATGGAAGTTTGATGTTAAGGCTATTGATTCATTTGGACCAAATGGTGTTGTAAGGTTGGTTAATGAATGTTCAAAAAGTTCTATAAAGTTACAAACTGGTTATATATTTGATTATGCATTTATTATGTTTGTTACTTTAATAATCGGTGCTTTATATATTATTGGAATTAAATAGAAGGTGTTGTTACTTAGTATATTCTTGCTTCCACTGATAGGAGCGTTGATTTTATCCTCGATCAGGATTAATCATCAATCTATACACCTAAAATTCCTTGCCCTATTTTTTGCTATACTTCCATTTTTGCTTAGCATTGTAGCTTGTATAGAATTTGATTATAACAATGCGGACTTTCAGTTTGTCAGCTATCCAATCAAGAATGTAGGAATAGGGATAGATGGTATATCGTTGCTTTTCCTTCTGCTTACAACTTTCTTGTTTGTAATTTGTATACTCTATAACTGCAAAATGAGTTATACGACCCTAAAAGCCTATATGGCATTATTTCTACTGCTTGAGAGTTTTGTAGTCGGTTTTTTCGTTTCACTGAATGCTATAAGCTTTTATGTGTTTTTTGAAGCTGTTTTAATACCAATGTTCTTTATTATTGGCATTTGGGGAGGGAAGCAAAGGATATATGCGACGTTTAAGTTATTTCTTTATACATTAACTGGCTCATTATTATTTCTGCTTGGATTGGTGTATATCTATAGTACTTTTGGGACGTTTAATATACAAAAATTAGCTACATTAGTGCCAAGCCTTGATCTTGAAGTGCAGTCATTGCTGTGGATTACATTTTTTATTTCTTTTGCAATAAAAGTACCTATGTTTCCATTTCACACTTGGCTTCCTGATGCGCATGTGCAATCACCAACTTCTGGATCTGTGATTTTAGCTGGCTTGCTTATTAAAATGGGGGGATATGGATTTTTAAGGTTTTCTATTCCAATGCTTCCTCAGGCAAGTTTGTATTTTTCAAATTTCGTTGTTGTGCTGAGCATTATTGCGGTGATATATGCTTCTCTAGTTGCGTTTGCTCAAGATGATATAAAGAAGTTAATAGCTTATTCTTCAATAGCACATATGGGGATCGTTACTGCTGGCCTCTTTTCATTTTGTGAGGAAGGAGTACTGGGTAGCATATTTCAAATGATTAGTCATGGCCTTATTTCTGCTGCTTTATTTTTATGTGTTGGAATGCTATATACTCGAACTGGAACTTTGGAGATTGCAAAATATTTTGGCATAGTAAACACAATGCCAAAATTTGGTTTTATGTTCATTTTATTTTCAATGGCTTCAATAGGGCTACCTGGAACATCTGGGTTCGCAGGTGAGTTTTTGGCTATGGTTGGGATGTTTAAGAGCATAGGGTTTTTTACAGGATTTATCGCACTTGGCACTATTTTAAGCGCAGTTTATATGCTGAATTTATGTAAGCAAATAATATGGGGGGTTAGCTATTCTAAATTATTAAATAACCCTTTGGATAGCATAGAATTTTCTGTCTTAATTCTGCTTGCAGTGTTTGTTATTTTGCTTGGATTTTACCCAACCCTTGCACTGAATTATTTGAAGCCATGTATGGCAAATTTGTTAGTCAAATATAATGCGCTATGAATTATATACAGATATTGCCGGAAATGTTCTCTATTATCTCCTCGTTAGTGTTGCTACTGCTTGGGATTATATTTAACCGCAGAACTATCAACTTATTAGCACTTGGCTGCACAGTGGTAACTTTAATTATTTTAATTCTTTCGGCAGAAAACAATGAAATTTTTCTCTTTAATTCGTTGTTAAAACTCAATTTATACATCAGGTCAGCCCAAGGGTTAATTCTCAGCACAGGAATTTTAATACTTTTGATGCTGAATTTATCAAAATATGACTATAAATATGAATTTTCAATACTGATTCTTTTTGCACTGTTTGGCATGATAACTTTGGTTTCAGCAAATAGTCTGATCTCTTTTTATTTAGCTTTTGAGTTGATGAGTATATCTTTGTATGTTCTTGCGAGCTTTAATAAAGATTCGATTTATTCATGTGAAGCGGGAGTGAAATATTTTACACTCAGTGCACTATCTTCCTGCATTATGCTATATGGAATGTCGCTGCTTTATGGATATACAGGACAAGTCAATTTCTCTGAGCTCGGTTCATTCTTGCAAAACCATCAGATAACTTATGGAATAGTCTTTGGGTTAGTCTTTGTTCTAATTGGTTTGTGTTTCAAGCTTGCTATTGTTCCTTTTCATATGTGGGCTCCAGATGTTTATCAAGGTGCACCTACCATAGTAACTGCGTTTTTTTCTACGGCCCCAAAAGCTGCACTTGTAACATTTTTAATTCGATTGATGAATGAAGAGTTAGTAAATGTAAAAAGTTATGTTCAGCCTATTTTCTTATACGTTTCAGCATTGTCTGTGCTTATCTCAGCTTTTGGGGCTTTGCGTCAGCAAAACTTAAAAAGGCTGCTTGCTTACAGTTCAATTGGTCACATTGGTTTTATATTTGCTTCACTTTCTATTTTTACACAAGCAGGAACAGATAGTGCCTTAATGTATCTGGTGATATATATCATCACAAGCATAGGGCTATTCTCATATCTCGTACAAATTGACGATGATGATTGTGATATTGCAAATTTATCTGGTATAGGAAAAAAGCAACCAATTTTAGCATTCCATCTTTCTATACTATTACTCTCGATGTCGGGAATACCTCCACTTGCAGGTTTTATCGCTAAATTTTTTATATTCAAAAGTTTAATAAATTCTGGCTTTATCAGCCTGTCTTTGATCCTTGTAATATCGAGTGTGATATCATGCTACTATTATTTAAATATCATGAAAGTTATGTATTTTGATAAAGCTAGTGGTAATAAGGTTGCTTATTCTAAGAGTCTATTCATTATCACTTCAGTGGCTTCACTGATCAATCTCGTTCTTTTCTTGTATGTAGAAGATCTTGACTCACTCATTAAACTAAAGGGCTGACAAGGTGATCCTTGAAGGTTTTCGTATTTATCATTACAAAGAAGTTCCAAGTACTAATAAAGAAGCATTGGGTTTAATTGAGAAAGGGATATCAAATGAAACTGTCATTATTGCTGATAAACAAACAGAAGGCAGGGGACGCACTGGAAAAAGCTGGATTTCTCCAGAGGGTAATCTCTATGCGAGTTTGATAATTAACCAAGAAAAGGATGTCAGCAAATTGACAGAATTGACTTTTGTGACTGCTCTTGCTGTTGGAAATACTTTATTATCGTTAAATTTCTTGAATAATCAAACCCACTGCGGTGTCATTCCAGTGCGTGACACTGGAATCCATACTTTTTCTTCTGGATCCCAGTGTCAAAGCACTGGGATGACAAGAGATCAATTCATAAACGATCTCAATCTTCAACATAAATGGCCAAATGACATTCTAATCGATGGCAAGAAAATAAGCGGAATATTGGTTGAAAAAAAATCCAATTCAAATTGGCTCATTATAGGAATTGGAATTAATGTCAATCATGCGCCACTTCCAGGCACAACGTGCATTAGCAATTACGGTGAATCTGTGTCTAACATGGATCTGTTAAAGGAATTAATAATAAATTTTAATAAGCTAAGAAAGCAATGGCTATTTGATGGGTTTTATGCTATAAGAGAAATGTGGTTAAAAAAAGCATTCAAAATGAATGAGCAAATCAGTGTAAAGTTAGCTGACAAATTGTATGAAGGAATTTTTGCTGATATAGATAAAAGTGGTAAATTGGTGTTGCAGCAAAAGGATGGAAGCTTAATTTATTTTGATGCAGGTGAGTTATTTATTGGCAGTGCATTATGAATACATATGTAATTTTTGCTTACCTTATTAGTTTCATACTGATTGGTGGAAATTTGATTTTTACCGTTTCTTGCTATACTAAAAGTAAAAAAATTCTAGAAAGCCTGAAAGATAATAATGAAGAAGAAACATAAGCGATTACTTATAACTTCAGGAATTTTCTGCTTTTTAAGTTGTGCAGTTTTTTTTATTTTAACAACGCTCAAAGAAAATATCTCATTTTTCTATACAGTAAGTGAGGCAATAGTTTTACCAAATAATCAAAAGCCAATCCGTGTTGGTGGAATGATTGTTGAAAATAGCGTGATACGGAGCGAAAGCGAAGTAATTTTTCAGATGACAGATTTTAATAAGAGCGTTATGGTGAAATATCAGGGAATACTTCCACCAATGTTTTCAGAAAAAAGTGGTGTTGTTGTACAAGGTAAAATGTTTGATAATGGTACCTTTCTTGCAGATACGGTGTTTGCAAAACATGATGAGAACTATAAGCCGAAAGTCCTAAAATAGATTTCCTAATTCAGTTGTATTGAAATGGTATGTGAAAGAAAGCAACAGCCTGCTAGCAAGCTGTTACTTTCCTAACTACCACAATATATCAGAGTGAGTTGGTGCTTCCCATTCTACGTCATTATGGTCAATTATTGCTGCTTTTAATCCTTCAACTTCGCCCCTTAGGTGATCAAGTTCTTCTGCCCATGTTCTATAGTTTTGATTATTATCAATAAATCCATCCTGCTGAATTAACTTATTCAAATGAGATAAACCTTCGGCCAAGTGTTGGTTCATATCAATAAACTCTCCTCTAAGTTGTGCTATGTTCTCCATAATTGAGACACGCAAGCCCGAAACAAACTTCTCGTTTAAATCGCAGACTAACTTATCCATAACTTGATAGACGTAATGAATTGTTGCAATTTTATCTTCAATGTCCTCAAAGTTTGTGGGCTTAACTTCAACTTCTATATTGTCTATTTCTTTAAAGTTGAAATCGCTCATTTGGTTTATTGCTTCAAAGTTATTTTCGCTTTCTTGTTTACTATTATTCATGCTAACTCCTATAAAATTTTAAAATCAACTCAGCTACATTGAAATGGTATGTGAAAAGAGGTAACAGCCTGCTAGCAAGCTGCTACCTTTTTTATTAAAGCAATCCGTTCTCTTCGCCAGTAAATGCAGGAGCTCCTCCAATCTCTGGTATATCATCAAGTCTAGTCTGAAGATCTTTAAGTTTATCGTCTATCTCGCTTGTCTTTGCGCCTATGTTTTCTATAGTTAATGACAGTGGTGTTACTACGCCATTTGTAATCGCCTCACTTATATCGCCGTTATATTTATTAATACTTTTCATCAGACCATCATAAAAATTTTTAAGATTCTTAACGCTTATCGTGATTGCCGGTATAGCATTAATCTCTTCTTCTTTCATGACCTTGGTTATATCAATCCCATCCGGTTTGCTTTTAGTAGTAATCTTCTTTATTTCTGGTGTTACAAAATCTGGTTTATTAAACGCCGGCTTCTGAAGTTGTAATGTACTATTTAATTCAACTCCTTCACTAGAATATAATTTTGTACTTTTACTCATAATAGTTACCTCCTATAAAAAAACTACTTATCTTTATAAATCACTACTATACAAATAACAGTGAGTCATTATTAATGTCTACTATTGTGAAGTCTGGGGCCTGTCCAATTTCTGGCATATCATCCTTGATTTGCTTGAGCATCTCCTTGATTTCCTCGTTATGTTTATTCTGTTCTTCAAGTTTCTCTTTCAATGCATCAATAATAGCATTGGACTGATCTTTACTGCTAAGATCACCAATCACAGACATGACTTTCTCGTGAGGCAATTTGTGAATAATATCTTTCAGCTCTCCTGCACCTAAATTATCCAAAAGTTCTTTAAACTGCTCATTAGACATATTGCGAGCAAAAGCTTGAAGTTTGTCTGGGTTGTCAGCTAAAGACTTAATGATAATCTGAATCTTATTAGAATCAGTTAAATCTCGAGCTACTATTGCAAGTTTATCGTGGTCTAGTTTATTAATTAAATTATGTAACCTATCTCCTTCTAAAGTGTGTACTAGGGCTGGAAGTTGCTCAGACCACAATTCCTTGGAAAGAATGGTCAAATGGTGCTCATCTAAATCTTTTGCTAATTCTACAAGCTGATAATCGTCTATATTATTGATAAGTGCCTTGAACTGATCGACTTTTAAATGAGGTAAAATTTCTCTTACTTGCTCTGGATTTAATTCTCTCACTAGGGCTCCAAGCTGATCATCATTTAAAATAGGAATAATTATTTGTAATTTTTCTGGATTTAGTTCATAAGCAAGAATATGTAATTGGTGATTGGTTAAATGACTCACCAAAGTTTTCCATTGATTATCTGTTAAGTGCTTTACTAAGTTCTCTATTTGGACTTCACTAAGAGTATGGGTAAGAGTTTCTAACTGATCTTCTGTTAGTCCCCCAACAAAAATTTTAGCAAACACCTTTGATAGTATTATATTCTCTGGTATTTTAGATAATATATTTTTTACTGTTTCTTCACTGACGTCCAGCCCAATATATTGTAATGCCTGATTGTCAGGTGAATTAACAATATTTCCTTGATAATCTGAGAAATAATATTTATAAGTATCAGACAATTCTTCCTGTGTTACATAAATGTACTTAGATCTCTCAGATTTAATATCATTACGCAAAGTACCAGAACAACCTTCTTCGCAGTCTACAAAGTACGATTTCATTGATAGCTTGACTAACATATCATTATAATATACAAATGCACAACTGTTTTTTGTATAACATGGTTTATCTCTAGAAAAACTACCTTTCAAAGTATTTCCCTCTTCGTTCCTTATGCAATAAAAGGTATCTCCAAGGATGTTATTGCCGCATAATCTTATTGGTAATTCTATCGTTTCATCTTCTTTTCCCAGTTGCACAAGCTTAACTTTTTTAACCGATTGAAAAAGAGAAAATTCAGGCCAATAGACGTTGTTACCAAATCCTTTTGATAATTCCTCTCCGGGTACCATCTTAAAAACGCGTTTCTTGCTACTCATAAGTATTTCCTAATCAACTTAATTATAGCTATTCTAACATTTATTGATTAATTTATTGTTAAGTTAGTATATATCAGAATTATAATAACACACATTACTTGCATAAAGAAAAGTTATAGAAAGAGGGATTTTTTAGGAAACTAGTATAAAACACTCCTAGATTAAAATAAGCTGACTTTATGATACGCTAGAACCTATATTGGTGGAGGCAAGCGGGATCGAACCGCTGACCTTCTGCGTGCAAAACAGATGCTCTACCAGCTGAGCTATGCCCCCAATTCTTGCTTAAAGCATAAATCACTCACGCTGAAATGCAAGAAATATTTATTTGTGAGGCTATTGCTAAATAGTGCACAAATTCTGCATTTATGTATAATTCTCTATCTTTTTAGAGTTGTACGTCAGCTTTACCAAAATGAATCTTTGAATTAACAAGAAGTTTTCCTTCAAAAATTTTTAATTAAATTATCACTAATGCAGTACATTATGTAATTTATTTAACCACACATGAAAATTTTAGTTTGATTAAAACGGATAAAAACTATATTACTGTTTAGTGTAGCTGAAAAATAAAATGATCCCGTAGCTCAGCCGGTAGAGCAACTGACTTTTAATCAGTGGGTCACGCGTTCGAATCGCGTCGGGATCACTTAGAATCTTAAAAGCATGCTAAAAGAACAGGATAAAATATTCATAAACTTAAATGGTAAAGAAACACCACTACTTGAAGGTGCAAAAAAACGTGGTAGTTGGCAAAAAACAAAGGAATTACTGGATTTAGGATCAGAAAAAATCATTGATGAAGTAAAGAAATCTGGCTTGAGAGGTCGAGGGGGTGCAGGATTTTCTACTGGCCTTAAGTGGAGCTTTATGCCTAAAAATCCTTTAAAAGCGTATTTAGTAGTCAATGCAGATGAGTCAGAACCTGGTACGTGTAAAGATAGAGATATATTACGATATGAGCCACATAAGTTACTTGAGGGAATTCTTCTAGCTGGCAGAGCGATCAGCGCATCAGTTGCATATATTTATATCAGGGGTGAATTTTATAATGAATATTTAGTTCTAAAAAAGGCACTTGAGGAAGCCTATAAAGAAAACTTAATTGGAAAAAATGCCTGCAAATCAGGTTATGATCTTGATGTGTTTATCCATAGGGGTGCAGGAGCTTACATATGTGGGGAAGAAACAGCTCAACTCGAATCCATTGAAGGAAAAAAGGGCTTTCCTCGCATGAAACCTCCATTTCCTGCAGGTGTTGGACTTTTTGGTTGTCCAACTACAATAAACAATGTTGAAACTATAGCCATGGTTCCAGATATTCTAAATCGCGGAGGAGAGTGGTTTGCATCTCTTGGTAAACCAAATAATACTGGCACTAAGGTCTTTTGCATTTCAGGGCATGTAAATAATCCATGTAATGTTGAAGAAGAGCTCGGAATTTCACTGCGTGAATTAATTGAAAAATACGCAGGTGGAGTGAGAGGAGGTTGGGATAATTTACTTGCTGTAATACCTGGTGGGTCTTCAGTCCCACTAATTCCAAAATCTATATGTGATACTATTGAAATGGATTTTGATTCATTAAGGGCTGCACAATCAGGGCTTGGTACTGCTGCTGTAATAGTGATGGATAAATCAACTGACATAATAGCTGCAATAGAAAGATTATCACATTTCTATATGCATGAGTCCTGCGGACAATGTACACCATGCCGTGAAGGCACTGGATGGATGTGGAGGATTATGAGAAGAATGGTAGCAGGAAATATTAAACCTGGTGAAGTAGATAAGCTACTTGACCTTACAACTCAAATAGAAGGGCATACAATTTGTGCACTTGGCGATGCTGCAGCTTGGCCAGTTCAAGGATTAATCAGACATTTTCGTCATATAATTGAAGAGAGGATAGTAACTTAACTTATACTTTTAAATGATTTTACTACTTAGCAGCTAAAGTTAAAGAATATTGATTTCCTTCCCTTTTAGGTGCTAATTCTACTTTTGCAATATCTTCAGCGTCTCTAATTAGCCGTTCTAATTTTTTCAGTCCAACTTCAGTGTTTACAAGCTCTCTCCCTCTAAATCTCATTGTGACTTTAATTCTATGTCCATGCACAAGAAAATCCCTTGCTTGACGCAATTTTGTTTCGTAGTCGTGATCACCAATATTAGGACCCAGTTTAATTTCTTTTATAGTTAATGTTTTTTGTTTCTTTTTTGCTTCACTTGCCTTCTTTTTTATATCATACTTTTGTTTGCTATAGTCCAGAATTTTACATACTGGAGGAGTTGAATCAGGTGCGATTTCTACCAAGTCTAAATTAACACTTTGTGCAACTTCCAAAGCTTTTTCTATTGGAACAATTCCGACCATTTCACCACTATGATCAACTAAGCGTACCTCCTTAGCTGTGATGAGTTCATTAATTCTGTTTTTATTGTTCTTTTTGACTTGCAAATTTTAGCTCCATTAATTCAAATTAATAATCTTTAACAGCAATTCAGTAGCATTCTCCAAAGAAAAAGACTCCTGTTTTTCCGATCCTAAATTTCTCACTGACACAGTTTTATTTGTAACTTCATTTTTGCCTATGATCCATAATATAGGTACCTTACTTGAACTATGCAAACGTATCTTATAGCTAATTTTTTCATTGGTCAAATCAGTTTTGATTCTCACACCTTGTTCTTTTAAAACGTTGCTGATTTCTGTAGCATAACCGTCAGACTCATTTGTAATGGTCAGAATAGCAAGCTGTGTTGGAGCAAGCCAAACTGGAAATTTTCCTGCATAATTTTCTATTAAAATTCCAATAAAACGCTCAAAAGTTCCAAGAATTGCCCTATGTAACATGACAGGGTGATGCTTGTGCCCGTCTGTTCCTATATAAAAAGCTCCAAGCCGCTCCGGTAAAATAAAATCAACTTGCAACGTTCCACATTGCCAATTTCTACCTATTGCATCTTTCAAAATAAACTCTAACTTTGGACCATAAAATGCACCTTCACCAGGATTAAGTTCATAACTAAGCCCTGCTTCTTTAACTGCTTCAAGCAGTGCTCTTTCAGCTCTATCCCACACTTCATCATTACCTGATCTAGTATCTGGACGGTCTGAAAATTTCACAGAAATTTCATTGAACCCAAGTTCTGAATATACTTCTTTTAAAAGGTCACAAAACTTTACAGTTTCAGAATTCACTTGTTTTTCCATACAAAAAATATGTGCATCGTCTTGCGTAAAACCACGCACTCGCATCAGTCCATGCAATGAGCCTGAGCTTTCATTTCTATGGCATGTGCCAAACTCTGCCATACGTATCGGTAAATCACGATAGCTTCTGATGTGAGAATTAAAAATCTGCACATGACAAGGGCAATTCATGGGTTTTATTGCTAGCTTTTTACTTTCAGATTCATCAATAATGAACATATTTTCACGAAACTTATCCCAATGTCCCGATTTTCCCCACAGCTCTTTGCTTACTAAAATAGGGGTTTTCACCTCAAAGTAGCCATTGTTCATTAACTTTTTTCTGATGTAAGACTCAAGAACATTATATAAAGTATATCCCTGTTCATGCCAAAAAATCTGCCCAACAGCTTCCTCTTGAATGTGAAATAAGTCCATATCCTTAGCAATTTTGCGGTGGTCGCGTTTTTCTGCTTCCTCCAGACGTTTAAGATAAGTATTTAATTCATCCTTATTTCTCCACGCGGTGCCATATATTCTTTGCAACATTGGGCCCTTAGAATCGCCACGCCAGTATGCACCTGCTACTTTCATAAGTTTAAACGCTTTAACTCTGCCAGTTGATGGTGAGTGCGGACCACGACATAGGTCTACAAAGTTGCCTTGTTTATAAACAGTTAGGTTTTCGTTTTCTGGTATTGATGAGACAATATCAACCTTGTATCTTTCACCTATATCACTAAAGAAATCAATTGCCTGCTTACGAGTCCAAACTTCTCGGACGAATCTGTGGTTACTTTTTATAATTTCCTTCATTTTTTTTTCTATTGCAGCAAGATCGTCCGTGGTAAAGGTACGATCTGTAGCAAAATCATAGTAGAAACCATCTTGAATTGTTGGCCCGATAGTAATCTGAGTATTAGGAAAGAGCTCTTTTACTGCCTGCGCCATTATATGAGCAGCATCATGCCTTATTATATCTAAACCCGCTTCGTCACTCAGTTGTATTACCTCTATCTCTGTATCAGATTCAATTTCACGTGAGAGATCATACAACTCACCATTTACCTTAAAGGCAATTGCTTCTCTCAAAGCATCCGGTTGTAATATATCAAAGCCAGTGACTCTACCACTGTATTCTTTTACTTTTTGTTCGGCTAAAAAGGTAACTTTTATCATTCATTAGACCTTTTATCATCCCAGTGCTTGACACTGGGATCCATGTTTCTTTCTTTTCTAGATTCCAGCGCCACGCGCTGGAATGACACCAAAAGGTGAGCTACTGATCTTTCAGTTAAATAACAGTTGTACAAGAGATCTATTACATACTTGCTGTAAGAAATTTTAATTGTTGACATACCTAGTTAATAATACGGCCTATTCTTTTTTAACCTGAGTGCAATTGCTTCTTCCCAAACTTCACCATTACGCAATAGCTTTTCTTTATTGTACATTAGCTCCTCTCTTGTTTCAGTAGCAAATTCAAAGTTAGGACCCTCCACAATTGCATCAACTGGACATGCTTCTTGGCAAAGTCCGCAATATATGCATTTTGTCATGTCAATATCATAGCGTGTGGTGCGGCGACTACCGTCTTCTCTTTCCTCTGCTTCAATAACTATTGCTTGAGCAGGGCAGATAACTTCGCATAACTTACAAGCTATGCATCGTTCTTCACCATTTGGATACCTACGCAGCGCATGCTCACCACGAAACCTTGGACTTAAAGGGCCCTTCTCCATAGGATACCTCAAAGTAACCTTTGGTTTGAACATATATTTTAATGTAATAACAAACCCTTTAATTAACTCTACAGAAGACCAATACCAAGCTAATTTCTTGAGCATAATATTTAAAACTTGTGTCAGTCATTATAAATCATATTATCAGTTTTCAAAATAAATATTTTCATCTGGATGACTTTTGTAGTTTTTCTATACAATATATTTACTAATACTGCATTAATATGAATAAGTAATATAAGCAAAAATTTTTTAGATTAGGTATTTCGATTTCTTAAATTGCTAAGTAGTTTATATAAATAATGACAAACACAAATGAAACTATTTTTGCTTTGTCGACCGTATTTGGTAAGTCAGGAGTTGCAGTAATCAGAATTTCAGGCAACTACACCCTTAAAGCTTTAAATCATTTTCATATTAAGAAAAAAATCAAACCAAGATTTGCTACTTTAGTTGATCTATATGATGATTCCAATCAATTGATAGATAATGGAATAATCATCTATTTCCCTGCTCCAAACAGTTTCACTGGCGAGGATGTTATAGAGTTACAAGTGCATGGAAGCAAGGCCGTCATAAAAATCATCTTGGAGAAATTATCAAAAATTTTCGTTATGGCCAGGCCTGGAGAATTCTCACTTAGGGCTTTTCTAAATGGTAAATTTGACTTAACGCAAATAGAAGGAATTGCAGACTTAATTGATGCTGAAACGAAAATGCAAGCTAAACAAGCGATTAAGCAGATATCAGGAGAATTGGAGAGACTATACAGCAATTGGAGGCAAAGATTAATAACGATACAATCCAAAATCGAAGCATATATAGACTTTCCAGAGGACATTTGGGCAGAAAAAAGTGAATTGGAAAAAATTAATAATGAAGTGCAATCTCTCGTGCAGTTGATACAAGAGCATTTAAATGATAATAGACGGGGCGAAAGGTTGCGTGAGGGTTTACATATTGTAATAACTGGTGAACCAAATGTCGGTAAATCAACTCTGTTTAATTTCTTAGCCAAGCGTGATATTGCTATTGTTTCTGAATATGCAGGCACAACAAGAGATATACTTGAAGCTCATATTGACATTGGGGGATACCCAATCATTCTCTCTGATACTGCTGGAATTCGTGAGAGTTCAGATCCAATAGAATCAGAAGGTATAAGTCGAGCGAAAAAAAGGTCTTTTGAAGCTGATTTAAGAATAGAACTATTTCCTTTTGAACAGCGTCATAATATCAATTGCAACGTTGTAAATAGCGGTACTATTTATGTATTGAGCAAAGCTGACGATGCAATTAATGACAGAAATATACTGATTGGCGGTGTAGATTTTCTACCTATTTCTATTTTAAAGGGAATAGGTACAAACAAGTTGATCTCTCTCATAAAAAAGAAGGCAGAGGAAAAATTTGGGCATGATAGAGACACTCCTGTGATTACTCGGCAAAGACATAGGAGTCACATGCAGAAAGCACTGGAACATTTACAACGTTTTAATATCGATAATCCAATTGAGTTGATATCTGAAGACTTGAGGCTTGCTGCATTTGAACTTGGTGCAGTGATTGGAATTATTAATGTTGAGGAAATATTGGATAGTGTGTTTAGTAGCTTTTGTGTAGGCAAGTAAGATTTTTATAGATTGCTTGAAATTAAATATTGTGGTAAAAAAGAGGTGGACGGATGGCCGAGCGGTTTAAGGCACCAGTCTTGAAAACTGACGTACGGAAACGTACCATGGGTTCGAATCCCATTCCGTCCGCACTTACTTCTCAGATTTAAAATGTTAGTTAATTTTTAGAGCTTATTTAGATGGTTCATAACGCTGGAAATCTTATCTAATCTAGCCACATCTTTTAAAAATACATCCCTTTGTAAATTGACCTTGTTAGCAAAGAAAGCTAATATCTATAAATAGATCACCATCTGAATATGGAAACCGATATAGTAATAATAGGTGCAGGGCCTATTGGAATATTCACTGCTTTTCAAGCGGGAATGCTTGATATGAGATGTCATGTAATAGATGTTTTGGATCAAGCAGGAGGACAATGCACAGCTCTTTACTCAGAAAAGCCAATATATGATATACCTGGTTATCCTGTAATTACTGCCCAAAAATTAATTGAGCAGTTAATGGAGCAAGCTTCACCGTTTGAGCCTGTTTACCATTTAAGTCAAAAAGTGGAAAAGATTTCAAATAACGAAGGTGAAAACTTTACTATCATAACGAACATAGGTACAGAGGTAAAATGCAAAGCCGTTATCATTGCTGCAGGTAACGGAATGTTTGAACCTAACCGTCCACCCTTAAGTGGTATATTAGAATATGAAAATAAATCTGTATTTTATAGTGTAAATAAAATTTCTGATTTTCAGGACAAAACTATAGTCATTGCAGGGGGGGGTGATTCTGCGGCTGATTGGACTGTAGAACTTTCTAAAGTTGCGAAGAAAATTTATGTGATACATAGGAGAAAGGAATTTCGCTGCACTCCTGAAACTAGAAATAAATTAGAATCACTTGAAAATGATGGAAAGATAGAACTGGTAGTGCCATATCAATTACACGAACTAGCAGGAGGTAATGGGCAGTTGAGAGCAGTGATAGTAAAAAACATTGCCTCTAAGGAAGAAAAAGAAATATCCGCTAATTTTTTGCTGCCATTTTTTGGACTGTCAATGAATCTTGGTCCAATAAACAATTGGGGTATAGAGTTAGAACATGGCCGCATAATTGTCGACCCAGCTACACTTAGAACCAGTAGAGATAGAATATATGCAATCGGAGATATAGCTACTTATCCAGACAAACTAAAATTGATACTAAATGGTTTTGCTGAGAGCGCCATGGCTTGTTATCACATATACAAAGTAATTCACAATTCTCCAGTTAATTTTCAATATTCAACTTCAAAGGGAATTCATCGAAATTAAAGAGTAAAGAGATCCATGAACCTGCATGCAGTTATCTCAAGCATAAGGGAATACAAACGAAAAAGATTACTTTACAAATTTCCCCAACTCCCTTATCATATCAATAAGAGTATTTATCCTTGTTTTTAATCTCTGCAGATTTAACAACAAAATTCAGTAAAAAACTCAGGTATATATTGGCAGATTACATAAAATTATAGCGGCTGCATGTCTTTTTTATTTTTTCTACATTCAGCCAAAATGCGCTTTAAATAAGCGTTAGCACATTATTACAATGCCAATTTACATTATTATAGGGTCAAAACTCGTTACACGGGGATTCTTTTGCCTTTTTTCTTCATTTGGTGAATTTCTTAATACTTGTAACTAAAGCTTCAGGCCAGCACTTGATGCTGGAATCCAGAAATCTTTTGAGCACAAAAGTTATGCTAGGTTTTGTTGGTAATACCAAATTCCATTACTAATCGAACAAATAAGAAACATTACAAACTCGTTTAATAGTAGTGCTGGAAATACTGACAATAAAATTACACAGAACATCTGCAAGTAAGCCTATGGTATCGTAGACTCTGTTACGTAAAGTATTGTATTTGATATATTGCCACAACCTCTCAACAGGATTCAGTTCCGGTGAATAAGGAGGCAAGTATATAATGGTAATGTTTTCCTGAAATTTCAAACTTTTTGATCTATGCCAACTTGCACAATCCATTACAAGAAAGGCTTTTTTCGTGCCTAAATCTTTCGACATCTGCTCCAGAAATATATTCATACAATCAGTGTTTACATATGGAGCAAGTAGGCTGATTTTCTTACCACTTCTTGGATTTACCGCACTGTAGATATAGAAATTTTGTCTACCAATTTTCATTTTAACCTGCGTTCTGACCCCTTTTTTAAACCATCCGTGTCCGATTTTTGAATGAGTTCCAAATCGTGATTCATCAAAAAAACACCTCTTTTTCAGGGTGGGAATTGACTATTTTATTGAAGTATTTTTTAAACTCTTCTTGCTTGTTTTTATCTTGTTTATGGTGCATTGGCCTCGGTGTTATATAAGAAAATTTCATCCTTTGTATCTCACGGTGCACTGTTGATTTGCTAATGTTTAGGCCAAATTCCTCTGAGATTTTTATCTGCACTTCCTTAATAGTAATATTTGGATTTCTTTCTACCCATATTTCAATTTGCTCACGTTGATTTTTCTTTAATTTGCTTTTTCTTCGCCGCTGAGACGGGGCAAATAATCTTTCTACTCTACCAAATTTTAGATGCTTTATCCATTCAGTCAAAGCAGTCCTTGAAATTTTACATATTCTTGCCACAGCGCTTATACTACTTTCTTTTCCTGCTATCACCGCTTGTAACTTTTTTGAAACATATGCGTTATTTCTGACCTTTTTTAACATTTCTTTCGCCAAATTTACAACTTTTTCGTCTAATAGTTTTGACCTTAATGCCATTTATACCTCTCTATTTTATCTACTTTATTATCACTTCTTTCCCATTATTGTCTATCTGTTCTTTGCATAGTGGGAATTGGTATAAGAAACCAGTGTCAGCTACTCGGATGACACCAAAGGGGCACTTGGATAGAGGCTACTTGAATAACACCATCATAAGGTGAACCAGTGTCAAACACTGGAATGACAAGGAAAGGGCTACTTGGATGACAAGAAAAAGGACGCTGATATGACACCAAAGAGGCTGACACCACCATAAAGTAAATTCCACTAACACTATAGGAGACTAACATGAACTTTTTAAAATTTATCGAACTATGCTTTCAAACGGTGATGCCGGGATGTGAGTATAACAATTATCAGTATATAAAAATCATAGCAGACAGGCTTGAAGCAGCAAGTGTTGGTGAAGTGAAGCGAATAATATTCAATATGCCTCCGCGCTCGATGAAGTCTATGTGCGTGAGTGTTGCATGGCCCGCATGGATACTTGGTAATCAGCCAACCGCAAGAATAATAGTTGCAAGCTATTCTCAGCGGCTTAGCGAAAAGCATTCGCTTGACACCAGGTGCGTGATGCAGTCTAGTTGGTATAGAGTGCTATTTCCAGAGGTAGAACTATGCAAAGACCAGAACACTAAATATAAATTTCAAACAGTGCAGAGAGGATGTAGGATTGCAACATCTGTTGGTGGAACACTGACTGGTGAAGGTGGAGATTTTATCGTCGTGGATGATCCACTGAGTTCCTCTCAAGCTTTGAGCGAGACGTTTAGAAAACGTGCCACAAACTGGTTCGATCAGACTCTAATAACCAGGCTTAATGACAGGAAAAAAGGAGTTATCGTTGTTGTAATGCACAGACTACATCAAGAGGATTTGACTGGGCATCTTCTCTCCAAACCAAGAAATATATGGCATCATGTTTGTTTGCCAATGATTTCTGAAAATAAGGAAATTATCTATTCAATCAAAAGATCCATTCTCCCTTCTCCTGTTCCTATTATTCAAGTAACTACAAATGAGTGCAAAAGCTCAACAGGCGCTACATCTTCAAGGATTTTATACTTAAAAAAGGAAGGTCAGCTGCTATATCCCCTAGATGTAGGAGAAATTGAAATGATAAAGGCTGAACTTGGGAGTTACGCTTTTGCTGCTCAATATCAACAAAATCCTCTGCCGCTTTCAAGTGGTATAATTAAGCAAGAATGGTTGAAACGCTATAGAAATTTTCCTGACAATCTCTCACATATAACTCAGAGCTGGGATACTGCAGTTTCAACAAACGATTCTAGCGGCTTTAGTGTCTGCACCACCTGGACAAAGGTGAATAATAAGTTTTATTTACTCGATGTATACCGTGCGAAGCTTGAGTATCCAAAACTTAAAGAACAAGTTCTATCACTAGCTGCAAGGTGGAAGCCACACGCAATTTTAATCGAAGCAAAAACAAGCGGTCAACAATTGATTCAAGAGCTAAAGACAATACCTGTTATTGAGATAGTGCCGCATAACAGTAAAATCGCTCGATTCCACCAGATTGTTCCGATAATAGAATCCGGCAAGGTTTTTCTGCCGCATCAAGCAATATGGCTCAGCGATTTTGAGTATGAAATTTTAATGTTCCCAGAAACCCGCCACGACGATCAAGTAGACAGCACTGTGCAATACCTTCAGTGGATGAGAGATAGTAGCTTCAGGGTTGCAGCTATACGAACATTGTGATTCAAGAGGCAATAATTTGCTACCCACAATTTCGATTATAAGCTCATTTAAAATAAATATTGATTTCTTATTTTAATTATTTAAAAATTAAAATAAATTATTTAAGATTAGGGTAAAAATTATGACAATAAATTATCAGCAGTGGCGGGAAATATTAAGTACGGTTAATAGTGATAATAAATTAGATAAAAGGAACGTAATTGAAAAAGTAAAAGAAGAGCTAAAGGCAAGCAATGAAGAGGTATTTAAACAGTGGGAAGAGAGTAATTTTTATGTAAATTATAAATTTGAAGTTGGAGATAATGAATTCATATTATTACATTTAACTGCTAAGTTAGGCTATACGAGCTTGACAAAGGCTTTAATAGTAACAAAAGGGATAGATGTTAATATAAAAGATAAAAATAAAAAGACACCTTTACATTTAGCTGCTGAAAATGGTTATAAAGAGGTAGTAGATGCTCTGTTGGAAAAAGATGAAATCAGGATTAATGAACAAGAAGATAAGGAGGGATGGACTCCTTTACATTTAGCTCTTATAATTGGCCATGCAGACGTGGTATACTCTCTCGTAAGAAACGGTGCGGATGTTAATATAAAAGATGACTATAGAGTGACACCTTCATCTTTGGCTATTCAAAGAGATTATGTATTTACTCCGCCAAAAAAACGTGAAGGCTCCTATGTTAATGTGAAAAATCATGCTAGAACTGCTTCTAGGAATTTAGCTAAAGAGGAAAAACAACGCACATCAGCAATTGCGAAAGGTTTTTTTGCCGGTAGTGCAACTGCATTATCAGGTGTTTTAATAGCGAAAGCACTTTCTGCAACTGGAATAGTTACAGCTGAGTCAAAACCCTCTACACCAATAGCAGTGGTTGCAGTTATAGCAACAGGACTAGCAGTTGGTGGTGCTACATATATGATGTTAAAGCCCAGTACTAAAGTTGATGGAGTAGCAGTCTTAATGGATGGGCGTCAAGAAGCTGCTAGCACTAGTAGGGTTACCTAGCACGTATTCGACCTAGCTGCATAAACTACTGATCATAGAAAATGACATTACAGGGACACTGGAATAACGTAGGAGAGAGCGCTGACAACTTTCGTTTAGGCAAGATTATATCTTGAAAAAATTAAGCTTTAGTGCTACTAAATATTGTAACTTCTATGCTGAAACCTGACTATGAATATGGAAAAAATACGCAATGCTAAAATAAAATTACCAATATTTCTCGATTATCAATCTACTACTAAAGTAGATCCTCGTGTTTTGGAGGTGATGATACCTTATTTTGGTGAGTTTAGTAATGCACACTCTCGTAGTCATTCATTTGGTTGGACAGCTGAGGAAGCAGTAGAAAAAGCAAGGAAGCACATTGCTGATTTAGTGAATGCAGACAGCAAAGAAATCGTCTTTACCTCGGGTGCAACCGAATCAAATAACATGGCTATCAAAGGTGTTGCTCATTTTTATAAGAATAAGGGAAATCATATAATAACTGTCTGCACGGAGCATAAGTGCGTTTTAGATTCTTGTCGACATCTGGAAAATGAAGGCTTTAAAGTTACATATTTGTCCGTTAAGCAAAACGGAATTATAGATTTGTTGAAACTTGAGGAGGCAATCACTGATAAAACAATTCTGATTTCAGTGATGATGGCAAATAATGAGATCGGAGTAATGCAACCTGTCAAAGAAATTGGTGCAATGTGTAGAAAGCATAATATATTTTTTCATACAGACGCTGCTCAAAGCTTTGGAAAAGTTCCAATAGACGTAAATGAAATGAACATTGATCTTATGAGCCTTTCTAGCCATAAAATTTATGGACCTATGGGAATAGGTGCATTATATGTCCGTAGAAAAAATCCTCGTGTTAGGTTGACGCCACTAATTAGTGGTGGTGGACAGGAGAGAGGCATGCGCTCTGGAACAGTTCCTACTCCCCTTGCAGTTGGTTTTGGTGAAGCGGCACGTATCGCTAAAGAAGAAATGGAAATAGAAGCAAGCAAATTAGAAGAGTTGAGAGATATTTTGTACAACAAAATAAAAGAGGCATTTCCTGATGTTGTTTTAAATGGTGACTACGAAAATAGGATTCCAGGTAACCTTAACTTAAGTTTTCCTTATGTTGAGGGTGAGTCTCTTATCATGGCAATCAAGGATTTAGCAGTAAGCTCTGGTTCTGCATGCACATCTGCATCTCTTGAACCTTCTTATGTCATAAGATCACTAAACAATGGCCACGATCTTGAGCATTCATCAATTAGATTTGGCCTTGGCCGATTTACAACTAAAGATGAAGTTCTATATGCAGCAGATCTTGTTACTAAAAATGTTGGACGGCTAAGAGAAATGAGCCCACTTTTGGAAATGGTACAAGAGGGAATAGATTTAAGCACCGTAAAATGGGATTCTCATTGAAGAATAAGACGTTAACCATTAGCAGAGTGATGGTTGTCTAAGCTCTTTCTATGGGTGAAATCGGAAACTTAGCTTTAAGTTCTTTGTAGATGCCACGGAACTAAGTAGCAATCCTATACATATTAAGCTCGCAGCAGTTGTGCTTCCGCCATAGGATAGAAATGGAAGTGGGTCACCTATTATAGGTAAAAGGCCTATTGTCATTCCAATGTTTATAAAGAAATGAGCACCAAAAAAGGCGAAAACCCCGATAGATATTAACTTAGAAAAATAATTTTTTGACCTGTAAGCGATAGAGAATATTATAGCGAGGAATGTGGTATAGAGTAAAATCAAAGTTATGCTGCCTAAAAAACCCCATTCCTCACTCAGTACCGCAAAAGCAAAATCTGTGCGTTTCTCTGGCAAAAATCCAAGTTGAGTTTGACTCCCATTAACAAATCCCTTACCAAATAAACCTCCTGAACCAATAGCTATTTGAGATTGCTGTGCATTATAACCTATTCCAAGTGGATCTACTGATGAATCCAAAAATGATAATATCCTTTGCTTGTGATAAGGGCGCAAAAAAGGCCAAATAGCTGGTATTGCGAAAATGCCAAGCGCTCCAAAAATTATTAAATGAGGTCTTTCCATTATTGCTGTGAATATAATTGATGCTCCTATAAACAATATTATTACAGCTGTTCCTAAATTAGGTTGCTTCAATACAAGGAATACAGGTAAGAAAATAATTATAAGTGGCTTAAATAAACTTTGAAATTTCATCATTTTATACACACTTTGTTTATTAAAATAACGAGCAAGTGCAAGTATTAAGCCCACTTTTACAAATTCTGATGGTTGTAAACTAATTGACCCAATTCTTATCCATCTTGTTGCACCCATTATATGCGAGCCAAAAAAATTTACTGCTAACAGCGCAATTACTGCTACTATGTAAAAAAAATAAGCGTGCTTCAAATAAAAATCTAGCTCTATAAATGACATAGCTATAGCAAGCAAAAAGAAGAAAGAGAATATGACCAATTGGTGAATTGCAAATGGAGCCCACTTTCCTCCAGCAGAAGAATATTGCACAACAATGCCAACGCAAAACAGAGCTATTACGTTAATGACTAATAATAAGTGAATCTTCTTCAGCTTATCCACAGCAAAAACTTTACAGACTTTGAGATACAATAAAACATAAGAAAATCAAAAAGCAAATTTATTAATTACCAACCGAATTGGACTACTATATATCCCAGTTATTACCGTTAAAATTGCCATAAATAATAGACAAAAGAGCATAAGCAATGGTACCTCATTAAGTGTCATTCCAGCGTTTGATGCTGTACTGTTTTCAAAATATATTTTCTCAACCATTCTCCACATATATATTAGTGCAAGAAAAGAGCCAGCAGCAAAAACTGCAAGGGAAATCCATGCATGAGATTCGATAATTGCTTTCATCATATACCACTTACTTACAAAGCCATTTGTCAAAGGTACACCGATTAATGCGAAACTAAGTAGAGTAAATGCAAGTGTTGTATAGGGCATTGACTTTTTTAGTCCTGATAAATTTTCTATTTTTGTCATACCAAACTTATAAGAAATACACCCTGCAGTCATGAATAAAGACGTTTTTATCATGCTATGATTTACTATGTGAAGAACTGCTGAAAACAAACCTGCTTTTGAATTTAAACCCAGCATTAAAATTATATAGCCAATCTGACTGATACTGGAGTGAGCAAACAGTCTTTTTATATCTTTTTCGATCATTGCAGATATTGATCCAAATACAACAGCACAAAGCGCAAGGATGATCATCACGTTGCTTAGTGGTAAGAAAAAATTTTGCTGAAAAACAGTGTAAAAGATTCTAATAAAAACATATATCATCACTTTGGTTACTGTACCTGAAAAAAATATGCTAATGAAGCTAGGTGCTTCACTATATGCGTTAACCAGCCATCTGCTGAGTGGAAACAGTGCCATTTTGATTGAGAGACCAACAAAAATGAATAATGTACCAAGTCTTATGATGTTATTATCGTATAATGGTACTATTCTTTCAGCCATGTCAGACATGTTGAGCGTTCCGGTCATAGAGTATAAAAGGCCGATGCCAAACAAGTAAAATGTTGCTCCTACAGTACCACTAATGAGGTATTCAAATGCTGCAACTAAAGCTTTCTTATCCCTTCCCATTGAAACTAAAACATAAGAAGAAAGAGATGAAATTTCTAAAAAGACATAAAGGTTGAATATATCGTTTGTTACTAAAATTCCAAGTAATCCACTCAAGCACAGTAAAAATAGAGAATAAAAACCAATGATTTTGTTTTTGCTAATCTCTTTTTCATTAATATGAAAGCTATAAAGCACACTAATCAGCGCTATAAAATTCACCAAAGTTAGAATCAAGGAGTTCAATATGTCGATTCTCAACTCTATTCCGTATGGAGGAGCCCAATCTCCAAGATAATAAGTTATAATTTCACCATTGTATGTTTTCACTAGCAACATTAATGAAATAAAGAAAGTAGCTGCCGTTGTAAAAAAAGAGATAAACCAGGACACCTTATGTTTCCTGGTAAGAAAGCAGAACATCGATGCAATTATTGGTATAATAACTTGTAGAATTGGTAATTGCATTAAACTGTTGTTAATACATCGTTAAAGTATTAGTATATATAATACTTTTTGTTTTAATACCTTTATGTTATCTAAAATTTATAATGCAGTAACAAACTTATTAAGGAGAAAAGGTAAACTTATAGGTAGGGATGAAAACGTAAATTCTTACTATGAGTCAAGTAAAGGGAAAAGATGGGTAATATATGGTAATGTTTCTGAGCCCACAACAATTCCTCCAGAATGGCATATATGGCTGCATTATACTAATAATGAAGTACCAGTTAATAATAACAAAAGAAAAACTCCTAATTTAACAGGTACGAAAGGTGCATACTACCCAAATCAAAAGGTGAAAAACTACTATGAAAGCTGGAATCCTAATAATTAAAGATGCGAAGGTCAAATATACTTGAAATAATTGCTGGATCATTTGTATTAATTTTCACTATTTTTCTTGTCTTCTTCGCTATTAATAAGCTATCTTACATAAAGAGAAATTATAAGGATTGCTATAAAATACATGGCCTTTTTACTGATGCTAACGGTGTAGGGGTTGGTGATAGTGTCAAGATCTCTGGTGTAGAAATCGGAAGCATAACTGGTGTATCACTTGACAAAGCTACCTACATAGCACGAATCGATATGTGCATAAGCAGAGACATAAAGTTGCCAATTGATAGCTCAGCTCTAATCGCTAGTAGTGGAGTTGTTGGTAGTAAATTTGTTAATATATTACCTGGTGCAGATCCTAAATTAATTTCACACGGTGGTAAAATAGCGCATACTCAAGCTGAAGCAAATATGGGTGGAATAGTGGATAAAATTATTGGCATGTTTACAAAGTGAGAATAAGAACACATAAGCCAACTTGGCCTATGTACAATTAAGGGATTTTTCTATCAATAGCTTGAAGTTGTTCAGCGTTTGAATTATCAAGATTTCTGCTAGGTTTTACATTCCTAATAATCTCAACAAATGCTTGTACTTTCAGTATAGGAGTGTTTTTTTTACGTACTTAGGGAAGTGTTAAATAAACTGTATCAAACCGAGAAGTAATAATAAAATAGAAACAAAAAATGGAGGTTTGACAATGAGTCAAGCAAACAGAACTACCGGTTTGGTAGACTATAAAGAATTAGAAACAAATATCTTATCGTCTATACGAGAAGGAAGACCATTGACGGAAAGAGATGGTGCATTAACACCGTTTGTAAAAAGGCTACTGGAATCGAGTCTGGAAGGTGAAATAAAAAATCACTTGTCGGCTAAAAGCGAAGAAAATAATCGAAGAAATTGAAGAAATTCAAAGACTTTACGGACAAGTGTAGGTTCATTTGAGTTATTGACACCAAGGGATAGGGAAGGAATCTTTGAGCCACAAGTAGTCAGAAAAAGGCAAACAACCGAACTTGAAGCAAAGGTTTTAAGTATATGCCAGTGGCATGGTATATAGAGATATAGCGTCGCATGTAGAAAAGATATAAAATATCTGTAGCAGAGATATCAAGTATTACTGATAAATTATTGCCTGTAATCAATGAGTGGCGTAGTCGTCCACTGCAATCAGTGTATCCAATAGTGTTTATGTTTTTTAAGGTCAAAGAAGACAGGCATTGCGTAAGTAAATACATGTAGAATATATTAGCAGAATGAAAGGAAAGAAGTTTTAGGTTTTTATATAGCAGAAAGTGAGGGAGCTAACTTTTGGCTAGGGATGTTAAATGACTTAAAAGAGAAAGGAGTAGAAGATATCCTGATTGTATGTGTAGATGGGCTAAAAGCTTTCCTACAGCAATAAACAGTGTATTTCCTAAAGCAGAAATACAACTATGTATTGTACATCAGATAAGAAATTCACTGAAATATGCATCGAGCAAAGATGTGAAAATTTTCATGAATGATTTGAAAAAAATATACCGTGCTGCAAGTAGAGAAACTGCCGAAAATTATTTGCTTGAGCTAGAGGAAAAATGGTGAGAAAAATATATAGCTCTTCTCATAATAGTGGAAACAGGATAAAATAGAGACTTAGGGTAATAAGAAGGTAAAAGTGCCAGCAGCATACAGTTATGACTTAGGGAAAAAAGCCATGAAGGAGAGAGTAAAACAGCAGTAGCAAAGAGGTTCAAAATCGGTAGAGTGACATTGTACAAATGGGAGAAAAGGCGGAAAGAAACAGGAATCGAAGAAACTGGGAAATAGAGGCTATAATCATAAAATCACCGATTGGAATGCGTTTGTAGAATTTATAAAAAAGCACGGCGGTAAAACACAATCAGAGGTGGCCAAACTCTGGGGCAATATAAGTCGTCAAACGATTCATAGAGCTCTAAAAAAATTTGGATTTACACGCAAAAAAAGATTTATGGATATGAAGAAAGAAACGAAGAAAAACGAGCTGAATTTCTGAAAGTCATATCGGCAGAGTCCCCTAAAAATTTGGTATATATTGATGAATCTGGTATAGACAATACAGAAGATTACCCATACGGATATTGCAGAAAGGGAGAGAGGTTTCATGCACTAAAATCAGGCAAGAAAACTCAGAGAGTTAGCATGATTGCATCTTTAAATAAGGGAAAAATCGTTGCACCTATGACGTTTGAAGGCTATTGTGATACAGAGGTTTTTAATGGCTGGTTCGAGCAATTTCTGGCACCAACTTTATAGCCTGGACAAACAGTGATTTTAGATAATGCAACTTTTCATAAGTCTAAAAAGATTGTCGAATTTGCCAAAAGGGTTGGTGCAGACATTCTGTATCTGCCTCCATATTCTCCAGATTTCAATAAAATTGAGCATCATTGGTTTGCTATAAAAAACAGAGCCAGGAAAAACATTCCTCTTTTTAAATCTTTTCGTCAAGCTGTCGATTCTGCTTTTCTTCATTTGTTTCCACTATTATGAGAACAGCTATACTTTAGTTTTGGGAAAATAATTGGGAAAATCTGTCTAGTTATTTTAAATATTCCGGCCCTGTAAGAAAATTAATTTATACCACAAATCCTATTGAAGGGTTACATAGACAGATCAGAAAATTTACTAAAACTAAGGGCTCATTTACTAGCACAAATGCCTTCTATGAACAGGTATATTGTGCTATAAAAAAGTTAGGAGAAAAATGGGCTATGCCTATACATGATTGGGCTTTGACTATGTCTCAACTTGATATCTTTTTTTCTTGTAGAGTTGAATTAAAAATGCGGCTTGACACAGTTTATTTAACACTCCCTTTTTGAAAGTTACAGATCGCTAAAAATATTTAAACAACTAATTTTTATAACTTTATACCAAAAAAACTATTCCCACCTTAATTATCAAACAGTAACGTATAGAACTACAAACTTTTGTATATTAAGAAATTGTTTAAATTGCATACCTGGCTACTATGTCTCCTACTTCCAAGATAAAGTACCTTTCACTAAAAAATATTGAATTTAATTTTTGTAATCACTTAAGTCTAGTATTATTTTGTTAATGTATCGTTCATTTGCATCCTTGATGATAAATTTTATACCATTTTTATATCTTATAACTTCATCTACAGAAGGTACCTTACCAGCAATTGAAAGAACCAAACCACTAAGTGTGGCATAATGCTCTTCAGAGTCACACAACTCTATTTTTAGATTTTCCTCTATATCCTTTATAAGGGCCCTTGCCGATATTTCAAACTTATTTTGAGATAATTCAGTAATGGTGTGTTCTGAATTTACCTCATTCTCGTTATCAATATTTGGTATCAATTCTTCTATAAGATCATTTATCGAAATTAAACCATCAGTTCCGCCATATTCATCCAGTACAATAGCTAAATATGACTTGGAAGATTTCATTCTAACAAAAAGATTTGTTGCTTTCATTGAGGCTGGGACAAATATTACATTTTGTATAATATTTCTCAGATTAAAATCTTTATTCTTATTGAAAATGATATCTTTTACGTAAAAAAAGCCTATTACGTTGTCAAAGTTATTCTTATAAGTTGGTATCTTAGCATGGTAAGTGTTTTTCACCTTCTTTATTACCTCATCCTTGCTCGATTCAATGTCTATTGCACATATCTCCTTACGTGGAGTCATTATATCCATGATACTACAATCACGGAATTTTAATAGACTATTAAGTATGTCAAGACCTGACAGATCACCCATTAATGCCTCAGTCGCACATTTTTTTAACACAGAAGTTTTGTTGAAGAGAAAGAAAAAAATTTTGTATGCTATTTTTTCTACTAAAGTTCTTTTCTTATTCAATTTATTCCCTTTAATGGTGAAAATATCTTTAGATAAGGTCTATCAAGAAAACTGTTATTAAATGTTTAATAAGCATGTGAATAATGTCAAATTAATTTGTGAATTATTTGTTAATATAAAATACTAACAATTGATCAACAACTTTCTCAACGACATATACATAATTGTGTAACAATACATGATAGTAAAGTATTTTCCGTAAAAGAAAATTACTAACATTATAAATATCTTACTTATACACATAAATTATAAGGCAAAATCAATAGTATATAGAAGTTATTAACATATTTATCCATAAGTTAAGTAACAATAATTTTTACTGAATTTTAAGTTAATAACAATTTATTGATAGAATTATTATTACTACTATACTTTAGTATAGAAAAAAGTAGATAAAATAGAT